>NZ_JBHWKO010000087.1:0-14166 GCF_042731035.1 Streptomyces sp. NPDC059895 | reverse complement strand
TCGGGCCCCGGCGCCATCGGGCCCCGGCGCCATCGGGCCCCGGCGCCATCGGGCCCCGGCGCCATCGGGCCCCGGCGCCATCGGGCCCCGGCGCCTTGCCTCCGGCTGCGGCGCGGCGCCGGGTCGGGGGCGTCGGCCGGGCCGGCCGGGCCGGTGCCCGGGCACCGGGCGCGCTGTCGGTCACCGTACGAGGAGGTGACGAACGGGGCTGTCCGCCCTCCTAGCGTGGCTCGACGGCCTGGGCGGCGGCCGAGCGGGCCAGGAGTGCCTCGCGGCCGATCGCGTCCGTCCGCGTCGACGGCACGGTGCAGGCGTGGGCGCCGGCCACCGCGCCGAATAGGGCGCAGGTCAGGGGCGGCTCGCCGGTGAGGCGGCCGTAGAGGAAGGCGGCCGCGAAGGCGTCGCCGGCGCCGTTGGAGTCCACCACGGGGGCGGGGGGCGGCACCGCCGGTATGCGGGTCAGCTCGCCGTCGGCCAGGAGGTACGCGCCGTGCGCGCCCGCGGTGGCGACGACCACCTCGGCGCGGCCGCGTTCGGCGACGCGGCGCATGGTCCGCTCGGGGTCGGGCAGTTCGGCCGCGGAGAGGAAGACGACGTCGGCCGCGTACGCGAACGACGCGTGGTACGGGTTCTCCCCGTCCCAGTTGTGCAGGTCGGTGGAGATGCCGACGCCCGCCTCGCGCAGCACCGGCAGGGCGAGGGCGCAGGGCTGGGTGATCGAGACGTGGGCGTGGCGGCTCCTCGCGGCCAGCGCCCTCAGCGTGTCCTCGGGGAACCGGTCGTCGGGCAGCGAGCGGCTCGTGTCGTACAGGGACAGCCGCCGGCCGTCCGGGCCGACCAGGTTCACCGCGCGCTTGGTGCCGGCGGGCTGCGGGACCGCGGTGAGGGCGATGCCCCGGTCGCGGTGCAGGGCGCGGACCAGCTCCCCCTCGGGGTCGTCGCCGAGGTAGTCGAGGTGGTGGGTGCGCAGACCGAGGGCGCTCAGGCCCATGGCCACGAAGTCCCCGGTCTGGCCCGCGCGGGTGCGGACCCCGCTGTCGATCATGTAGCTGTCGGCGTACGGGAGCGGCAGCTCCGGGACGTACACGATGGTGTCCACGCCCGCGCCGCCCAGTACGAGGACGTCGGTGTCACGGCTCAACTCTGGCCCTCCCCTTGGTCGTAGACCGTGACCGCGATCCCTCGTCCCACCAACCGCTCGGTGATCAGCGGTTCGACGCGGGACCACGTGCCGCCGGCCAGACCACACCCTATCCGCGGCATGTGGACGGAGGCGCCGAGTACCGCCGCCCGGTCGGCCAGCCGTGCCAGTGCCGTGTCGATGGCCTCGTACCGCACGGGGACGCCTTTGCTGCCCGTCCTGGTCCCGCGCTGGCCGATCATGTTGGCCACCCACACGTACGGCTCGACCCGGACGCACTGGACGGCGCCCAGCCCGAAGTCGTTCGACGCGCGGTCCCGGTGCCAGGCGCGGTAGGCCTTCTCGGGCTCGGGCCAGCGGCGTGAGAGCGCGAGGACGAAGCCCTTGCCCCAGCCCCCGATGTCGTTGCAGACATGGGCGATCACCTTGACGCCCTTCACCGACGGCGTGGTGGCGTCCCCCCGGACGTACGTGATCTCCGACATGACGCCACCGTAGGCGGTGCCACTGACAGTGGCCCGGCCCTTTCCGCCGCTACTGCGTGAGCCGGGTCAGCTCCTCGTCGGCCGTCCGCGCCACCCGGCGGCGGACCGCGAACCAGCCGCCGACGAGGGCGGCCGCGACGACCGGGACGAGCAGCAGGGTCCTACGGCCGACCTCGGCGTCGTTCCCCATCAGGCCGAGCACGGCCAGCAGGAAGGCGATCGTGACGATCTCGGTGACCGGGCTGCCGGGGAGGCGGAAGGAGGGGCGGGCCACGAGACCGGCCCGGGCGCGGCGGACGAAGACCAGGTGGCAGATCATGATGATCACCCAGGTGCTGATGATGCCGAGGGAGGCGACGTTCAGCACGATCTCGAAGGCCTGGTCCGGTACGAGGAAGTTCAGGCCGACGCCGAGGACGCAGACCGCGCAGGTGAGCAGGATGCCGCCGTAGGGGACCTGGCTGCGGTTCATGCGGGCGGTGAACCTCGGGGCCGAGCCGGCCATGGCCATGGAACGCAGGATGCGGCCGGTGGAGTACAGGCCGGAGTTCAGGGACGACATGGCGGCGGTGAGGACGACCAGGTTCATCACGTCGCCCGCGCCGGAGACGCCGATCTTCGACAGGACGGTGACGAAGGGGCTCTCGTCGGCCGAGTAGACCGAGCCGGGCAGCAGCAGGGCGAGCAGGACGACGGAACCGACGTAGAACACCCCGACGCGCCACATGATGGAGTTCACCGCGCGCGGGACGATCTTCTCCGGCTCGGCGGTCTCGCCCGCGGCGACGCCGACCAGTTCCAGGGCGGCGTACGCGAAGATCACGCCCTGCATGACGAGGACGACGGGCATGAGGCCGTGCGGGAGGAGGCCGCCGTGGTCCGTGATCACGCTCGGCCCGGGCGTCCCACCGCCCACCTCGTGCCGGGTGGCGAGCAGGAAGATGCCGACGCACATGAAGGCGACGAGGGTGGCGACCTTGACGATCGCGAACCAGAACTCCATCTCGCCGAAGATCTTCACCGAGATGAGGTTCACGGCGAGGACCACGGCGAGCGCGACGAGCGCCAGCACCCACTGGGGGATGCTCGTGAACATGCTCCAGTAGTGGGTGTACAGCGCGATCGCGGTGATGTCGGCGATGCCGGTGGTCGACCAGTTCAGGAAGTACATCCAGCCGGCGACGTAGGCGCCCTTCTCGCCGAGGAACTCGCGCGCGTACGACACGAAGGAACCGGACGACGGCCGGTACAGGACCAGCTCGCCGAGGGCGCGGACGACGAAGAAGGCGAAGACGCCGCAGACGAGGTAGGCCAGGGCGAGCGCCGGGCCCGCGGTGTGGAGGCGTCCGCCGGCGCCCAGGAAGAGGCCGGTGCCGATCGCGCCGCCGATGGCGATCATGTTGACGTGGCGGTGTTTGAGGTCCTTGCTGTAGCCGGCGTCGCCCGCGTCCGCGGGTGTCGCGGTCGCCTGGTGGTGGGCGGCGACGTCGGCCGTGTGCGCGGTGTCCTTGCTCACGGGTGTTTCCACTCCCTGGTGCGCCCCGGCGCCGTACGCCCGGGTGTCCTGACGGTCATGGCCCGCGGCTCCCTGGTCGGTGCACAGACCGAGGAACCAGCTTCCCGGAGGGGCCTCTCTCATGCGCTGGTTCACGTCACACAGCGTGACTTCTCACACGACCGTCACACAGGGGTGCGCAGTCCCCGGCGGTCCCGGCGGGTGTCACACGGGTGGTGGGACAGCGATACTGCTGCACATGACGATCGAGACCGAGGAGCCGGCCCTCACCGTCGACGAGCTGGCCGCGCGGGCGGGAGTCACGGTGCGCACGGTGCGGTTCTACAGCACCAAGGGCCTGCTGCCGCCGCCGGTGATCGGTCCGCGCCGGGTGGGCCATTACGGTCCGGAACACCTCGCGCGTCTCGCTCTGATAGCGGAGCTTCAGCAGCAGGGCATGACGCTGGCGGCGATCGAGCGCTACCTGGACCGGCTGCCGCCCGGACTCGACGCGCACGACCTCGCCGTCCACCGGGCGGTGGTGGCCTCGTGGGCGCCGGACACCGTGGAGACGGTGACGCGGGAGGAGCTCGAGCGGCGGGCCGGGCGGGCGCTCGGCGAGGAGGAGGTGGACCGGCTCTGCGCCATGGGCGTGGTGGGGGCCGGGCCCGGCGGCCGGGCCGGCGGCGGCTCGTACCGCGTCGATGCCGGGCTGCTGCGGCTGGGCGTCCGGCTCCTCGACGTCCCCCTGTCGCAGGAGGCGATCCGCGCCGCCCGGACCGTACTGCTGGAGCATGCGCGCACCGCCGCCCACGAGCTGTCGCGGCTGCTGCGCGAGGAGGTGCCGGAGCGCGACGCGGGCGCGGTGCGGTCGCTGTCGGCGCACATGCAGCCGCTGGTGGTCCAGGCCCTGCTGACGGCGTTCCAGCGGTCGCTCACGGAGGAGCTGCGGGAGTGGATCGGGGAGCCGCCCGCGGACGGCTCCTCCTGAGGGCCGACCGTTCCGGTACGGGTCGCCTGTCCCACTAAGGGCTGACTTAGGGCTGACTAAGGGCTGACCGTCCCGCGCGGGTGGGGCGCGGCCCCACCCGCCCGCGGCCGGATCAGCGACCGTCTGTGAAGGTCTCCCCCGCCTCCGCCTTCCGCACCAGCAGCGCGGGCGGGGTGAAGCGGTCGCCGTAGCGCTCGGCGAGTTCCCGCGCGCGGGCCACGAAGCCGGGCAGGCCCCCCTGGTAGCCGTTGATGTACTGGAGCACACCGCCGGTCCAGCCGGGGAAGCCGATGCCGAGGAGGGAGCCGATGTTGGCGTCGGCGACCGAGGTCAGCACGCCCTCCTCCAGGAGCCGCACGGTGTCGAGGGCTTCGGAGAACAGCATGCGCTCCTGCATGTCCCGGAAGGGGATCTCCGCCCCCTGCCGGGTGAAGTGTTCGCGCAGGCCCGGCCACAGGCGGGTCCGCCTGCCGTCCTCCCCGTACTCGTAGAAGCCGGCGCCGCCGCTGCGGCCGGTGCGGCCGAACTCGTCGACCATGCGGTCGACGACGGCCTCGGCGGGGTGGCCGGACCAGGTGCCGCCCGCCTCCTCGACGGCCCGCTTCGACTCGTTGCGGATCTTGCGGGGCAGGGTGAGGGTCAGGTCGTCCATCAGGGAGAGGACCTTGGCCGGGTAGCCGGCCTGGGCGGCGGCCTGCTCGACGGAGGCGGGCTCGATGCCCTCGCCGACCATGGCGACGCCCTCGTTGATGAAGTGGCCGATCACCCGGGAGGTGAAGAAGCCGCGGGAGTCGTTGACCACGATCGGCGTCTTCTTGATCTGCCGGACCAGGTCGAAGGCGCGGGCGAGCGCCGCGTCGCCGGTGCGCCCGCCCTTGATGATCTCGACGAGCGGCATCTTGTCGACGGGTGAGAAGAAGTGCAGCCCGATGAAGTCGCTCTGGCGCTCGACGCCCTCGGCGAGGACGGTGATGGGCAGCGTGGAGGTGTTGGAGCACAGCAGGGCATCCGGCGCGACGATGTGCTCGATCTCCTGGAACACCTTCCGCTTCAGGGACGTGTCCTCGAACACCGCCTCGATGACGGCGTCGCAGCCGGCCAGGTCCTGCGGGTCCGCGGTGGGCGTGATGCGGTCGAGCAGCGCGTCCGCCTTCTCCTGGGTGGTACGGCCCCGGGAGACGGCCTTGGCGCACAGTTTCTCGGAGTAGCCCTTGCCCTTGAGGGCGGCCTCCAGGGAGACGTCCTTGAGGACGACGTCGATGCCCGCGCGGGCGCAGGAGTAGGCGATGCCGGCGCCCATCATCCCGGCGCCGAGGACGGCGACCCTGCGGACCTGACGGGGTTCGACGCCCTGGGGGCGGTTGGCGCCGGAGTTGACGGCCTGGAGGTCGAAGAAGAAGGCCTGGATCATGTTCTTGGAGGTCTGGCCGGCGGCCAGCTCCACGAAGTAGCGGGCTTCGATGACCTGCGCGGTCTCCAGGTCGACCTGGGCGCCCTCGACGGCGGCGGCGAGGATGTTGCGCGGGGCCGGGTAGGGGGCGCCGCCCGTCTGCTTGCGCAGGGTGGCGGGGAAGGCGGGCAGGTTCGCCGCGAACTTGGGGTTCGACGGGGTGCCGCCCGGGATCCGGTAGCCCGGCCTGTCCCAGGGCTGCTGCGACTCGGGGTGGGCGTCGATGAAGGCGCGGGCCTTGGCCAGCATCTCCTCCTCGGTGGCGGCGACCTCGTGGACCAGGCCGTTCTCCAGGGCGCGCCGCGGGCTGTACTGGGTGCCCTGGAGGAGGACCTTGAGGAGGGCGTCGGCGATGCCGAGCAGGCGGACGGTGCGCACGACGCCGCCGCCGCCGGGGAGCAGGCCGAGCGTGACCTCGGGCAGGCCGATCTTCGAGCCGGGCGCGTCGAGGGCGACGCGGTGGTGGCAGGCGAGGGCGAGTTCGTAGCCGCCGCCGAGGGCGGCGCCGTTGAGGGCGGCGACGACGGGCTTGCCGAGGGTCTCGATGCGGCGCAGGTGGCGCTTGATCTCCAGGCCGCCGTCGAACAGCTCCTGGGCGGTCTCGGGGGTGACGCGGATGAGGTCGCGCAGGTCGCCGCCGGCGAAGAAGGTCTTCTTCGCGGAGGTGATGATGACGCCCCGGACGGTGTCCTTCTCGGCCTCCAGCCGGTCGGTGACCACCGCGAGCGAGGCGCGGAACGCCTCGTTCATGGTGTTCGCGGACTGGTCGGGGTCGTCGAGGACGAGGGTGACGAGGCCGGTGCGGTCCTGTTCCCAGCGGATGGTGGTGCTCTGTGTCATGACAGGTCTCCGTAGAAGTCTTGGGGTTCCGCCGGGGTGGTCAGACGCGCTCGACGATCGTCGCGACGCCCATGCCGCCGCCCACGCACAGCGTGGCGAGGCCGTAGCGCTTGTCCTGGCGCTCCAGTTCGTCGACGAGCGTGCCGAGGATCATCGCGCCGGTGGCGCCGAGGGGGTGGCCGAGGGCGATGGCACCGCCGTTGACGTTGACCTTGTCCAGGGACAGGCCCATGTCCTTCACGAAGCGCAGGACGACCGCCGCGAAGGCCTCGTTGATCTCGACGAGGTCGATGTCGTCGATGGTCAGGCCGGCCTTGGCGAGGGCCTTGCGGGTGGCGGGGGCCGGACCGGTGAGCATGATGGTGGGTTCGGATCCGGAGACGGCGGCGGAGACGATCCGCGCACGCGGGGTGAGCCCGTAGCGCTCGCCGACCTCCTTGGAGCCGATGGCGACGAGCGAGGCGCCGTCGACGATGCCGGAGGAGTTGCCGGCGTGGTGGACGTGGTCGATGCTCTCCACCCAGTGGTACCGCTGGAGGGCGACGGCGTCGAAGCCGCCCAGCTCGCCGATGTCGGCGAAAGAGGGCTTGAGCTTCGCCAGGGAGTCGGCGGTGGTGCCGGGGCGCGGGTGCTCGTCGTGGTCGAGGACGACCAGGCCGTTGCGGTCCTTCACCGCGACGACCGAGCGGTCGAAGCGGCCGTCCTTGACGGCCGTGGCCGCCCGTTCCTGGGAGAGGGCCGCGTACTCGTCGACGTCGCGCCGGGAGAAGCCCTCGAGGGTGGCGATGAGGTCGGCGCCGATGCCCTGCGGCACGAAGTTCACGGCGAGGTTGGTCATGGGGTCGTTGAACCAGGCGCCGCCGTCGGAGGCCATGGGCACCCGGGACATCGACTCCACGCCACCGGCGAGGACGAGGTCCTCCCAGCCCGCGCGGACCTTGGCGGCGGCCAGGTTGACGGCCTCCAGGCCCGACGCGCAGAAGCGGTTCTCCTGCACGCCCGCCACCGTGTCCGGAAGGCCGGCCGCGAGCGCGGCGATCCGCGCGATGTCGGAGCCCTGGTCGCCGACGGGGCCGACGACGCCGAGGACGATGTCGTCGACGGCGGCGGGGTCCAGGTCGGGGAAGCGGTCGCGCAGCTCGTGGATGAGGCCGACGACGAGGTCGATGGGCTTCGTCCCGTGCAGGGCGCCGTTCGCCTTGCCGCGGCCGCGCGGGGTGCGGATCGCGTCGTACACGTACGCTTCGGTGCTCACTGGCAAGCCTTTCGGGGTGGGTGGGCCGAGCGGGGTCAGTCGCCCTGCGGGGGGTCGGTCAGGAGCCGGGGTGCGTCCCAGTCGCGCGCCACGTCGGCCGTGTCGGCGCCGGGCCGCGCGGGACCGCCGCGGACGGCGGTGGGGGTGGCGGAGAACCGGGGGGCGGGGGCGGGCTGGGTGATGCCGTCGTGGTCGGTGAAGGTGCCGCGGGCGGCGAGGTGCGGGTGGTGGGGGGCCTCGCGCAGCGACAGCACGGGCGCCACGCACGCGTCGGAGGCCGCGAAGACGGCCGTCCACTCGTCCCGGGTGCGGGACGAGAAGCGGGCCGCGACCGCCTTGCGCAGCTCGTCCCAGCGGGAGGGGTCCGTGCGGGCGTCGGTGAAGCCGTCGAGCCCCAGGAGGCGGACGAACTCGTCGTAGAAGCGGGGTTCCAGGGCGCCGACGGCCATGTGCCCGCCGTCGGCGGTCTCGTAGGTGCCGTAGTACGGGCAGCCGCCGTCCAGCAGGTTGGCTCCGCGGCGGTCCTGCCAGCCGCCGGCGGCGAGCATGCCGTGGATCATGGTGGTCAGGTGGGCGGTGCCGTCGACGATGGCGGCGTCGACGACCTGGCCGGTGCCCGTCGCGCGCGCGTGGTGCAGGGCGGCGAGGATGCCGACGACGAGGTAGAGGGAGCCGCCGGCGTAGTCGCCGAGGAGGTTGGCGGGGACGGCCGGGGGCGCGTCCGCGGCGCCGATCATGCCGAGGGTGCCGGTGAGGGCGATGTAGGCGACGTCGTGGCCGGCGCGGTGGGCGAGCGGGCCGTCCTGGCCCCAGCCGGTCATCCGGCCGTAGACCAGCCGGGGGTTGCGGGCGAGGCAGGCGTCGGGGCCGACGCCGAGGCGCTCGGCGACGCCGGGGCGGTTGCCCTCGATCAGCACGTCCGCGCGGGCGGCGAGGTCGAGCACGTGTGCGGGGCCGTCCGGGGCCTTGAGATCGACGATCACGGACCGCTTGTTGCGGTTGGTGATGTCGTACGCCGGGTCGATGCCGAGGGAGGGCCCGCCGGGGCGGTCCACGCGGACGACGTCGGCGCCGAGGTCGGCCAGGAGCATGGCCGCGAAGGGGCCGGGCCCGATGCCGGCCAGCTCGACCACGCGCACTCCGGCCAGCGGGCCGTGGCCGACGGCGCCGGACGCGCCGGACGCACCGGACGCACCGGACGCACCGGACGCAGCGGGCGCACCGAGAGCGCCGAGAGCGCCGAGAGCGCCGAGCGCACGGACCTCGTCAGGCACACCGGCCGCGTCAGGCACACCGGCCGCGCCGGTCGCGCCCGCCGCGCCGGTCGCGCCCGCCGTCTCGACTGCGCCCGCCGCCTCGGCCGGTTCAGCCGGTTCGGCCGCTCCCGCCGCGTCGGCCGCTCCCGCCGCGTCGGCCGCTCCCGCCGCGTCGGCCGCTCCCGCCGCGTCTGCCGTTGTCATCCAGCCCCCTCGCTGTGACACAACCGATGTAACACCACCGATGCTAGGAACGTGTTCCAGTGGACACAAGACGTACGAGGGTGGGCGAGCAAGCGCTTGGCCAGTCTAGGCCGGAGGGCCGGCTTCCGCTCAGCCGCCGTCCGGACCGCCTTCCGGGCTCGCCGTCGCACTCCGCACACCTCACGCTAGCCTCAGCCACCGACAGCGGCGCGTGCTGCACGACCAAGGGGTGTCATGAGCAGGCTAAAAAGGACGGACCGTCCGTACGACATCGTGCTCTTCGGGGCCACGGGCTTCGTCGGGACGCTCACCGCGGAGTACCTCGCGGCCCACGCGCCCGCGGACCTGCGCTGGGCGATCGCGGGCCGCGACGACACGAAGCTGCGGCGGCTGCGCGACGCGCTTCCCGGCGACGTGCGGCCCGCGGTCCTGCGGGCGGACGTGTCGGACCCGGCCTCGCTGCGCGTCCTCGCCGAGCACGCGCGCGTGGTGGCGACGACGGTCGGCCCCTATGTGCGCCACGGCGAGGACCTGGTGGCGGCCTGCGCGGACACCGGTGCCGACTATGTCGACCTGACGGGTGAGCCGGAGTTCGTGGACCTCATGTACGTCCGGTACGACGCACGCGCGCGGGAGACGGGGGCGCGGCTGGTGCACGCGTGCGGCTTCGACTCCGTCCCGCACGACCTGGGCGTGTACTTCACCGTCCGGCACCTGCCCGAGGGCGTGCCGCTGACCGTGGACGGCTATGTGACCGTCGACGCCTCCTTCTCGGGCGGCACGCTCGCCTCCGCGCTGGGCCAGTTCGCCCGCGGCCGGCGGATGGCGGCCGCCGCGCGGGAGCGGCACCGGTACGAACCGCGGCTGATGGGCCGCAGGGCGACGGCGCCGCTGGGGGCGCCCCGGTTCGCCCCGGAGGTCGGCGCGTGGGCGCTGCCCCTGCCGACCGTCGACCCGCAGATCGTGTGCCGGTCCGCGAAGGCGCTGGAGCGCTACGGCCCCGACTTCCGCTACCGGCACTACGCGGCGGTACGACGGCTGCCGGTCGCCGTGGGCGGCGCCGCGGCCGTCGGGGCGCTGTTCGCCGCCGCCCAACTGCCGCCCGTGCGGCGCGTGCTGTCGGAGCGGCTGAAGCCCGGGGAGGGGCCGAGCGCCGAGAAGCGGGCGCGCAGCTGGTTCTCCGTCCGGTTCGTGGGCGAGGGCGGCGGCCGGCGGGTGTGCACCGAGGTCTCGGGCGGCGACCCGGGCTACGACGAGACGGCGAAGATGTTCGCCGAGGCGGCGCTCGCCCTGTGCTTCGACGACCTCCCGGAGACGGCCGGCCAGGTCACGCCGGTGGTGGCGATGGGCGACGCGCTGACCGGACGGCTGCGTGCGGCGGGCGTCCGCTTCCGGGTGGCCGCGAGCCGCTGAGCGGACCTCGGCCGCACGGTCCTAGACCGGCCACTCCACCAGCGTGTAGATCATCCCGACGATCCAGGCCAGCCCGGCCAGGGTGGCGAGGACCAGCGCGGCGTTCACGGCGCGCTCGACGGGCCGGTCGGGATCGGCGAGGGGCTTCGGGGAACGGTGCGTCGTCATGCGGGCCAGCCTGCCGGGCGGCGGCCGGGCCCCGCATCCGTACAGGTACTCAGACCAGCTACTCAGCGGCAGCGCCACGGCGAGGAGCGCATGAGCCCCCACGAGCGCCGGGCGCGCACCCGGCGTGGTCCCGCGGAACCCGTGCGACCTCCGCCCCTGCGTATCCGACCGGGTGGCCTGTGCCCGTGAAGGCCAGGGCACCCTCCGGTCCATCTGGCGAGCGGGCCCGCGGCCGCCCCCTGGCCGTTCGTCGAACCGTCAGCCCCGACGCGCCGGGATCGCCAGCAGTGCCACGGCGCACACGAGCGCGGCCGCAGCGAACACGTAGAACACGGTGGTCGGCCCCATCGCAGCGTCCAGGATCCAGCCACCCAGCAACGGCGCCACGATCGCACCGCCGCGTCCGAAGCCGGAGACACAGCCCAGCGCCGTGGCGCGGGCCGAGGCCGGATAGCTGGACGCGACCCAGTCGTTGAGCATCGTCAGCGCCGACTGGGCGCCGACACCGGCGAGCGCGGTGACGCCGAGGATCACGGCTGTGCTGCCGCCCTGCGACAGGCCCAGTACGGCGACCGCGGCGAGCACGGCGCTGCCGGCGGTGACCAGTCGCGGTCCGATCCGGTCGGCGAGGACGGCGAGCGCGAACGAGCCGACGACGGCACCGACGTTGAGGACCAGTGTGAAGCGCAGGGCCGAGCCGAGCGGATAGTCCATCTCGCGCATCAGCTGGGTCAGCCAGGTGTTCAGGCCGTACCAGGCGAGCAGGACCGCGAAGTTCGCCACGGTGAACAGGACGGTGTGCCGGGCATACGCTCGGGAGAGCACGGTCCGGACACCGGCCGCCTCGCTGTCGCGCTGCCCGCCGTCGACAGCCTCGTCGACGGCCGCGGCGGCGGGAAGCGGCCGGGAATCCGGCAACAGGAAGTACGCGGCGGCGACCACGAGCACCGACAGGGCGCCGCCGACGCCGAAGAGACCGCGCCAGCCCAGGGTCTCACCCCACGTGGTGGCGGTCAGCGCGGACAGGACACCGCCGACCGGGATGCCGGCGAGCACCACGGTCGCCACCAGCGCGGAGCGGCCACGCGGCGCGTATTCCTTGCTCAGCGCGACGCAGGACGGCATCACCCCGCCCATGCCGACGCCGGCGAGCAGCCGGAACAGGCCGAACTGCCAGGGCTCCGCGGCGAGCGCGCACGCCACCGTGAACACGGTGAAGACGGTGCCCGCGGCCACCAGGAGGCGGCGCCTCCCGAGCCGGTCGGCGAGCGTGCCGCATACCAGAGCGCCGATGAGCATGCCCGCGTAGGCCAGGCTGCCGAGGGTGCCGGCGAGGGACTTGTCGAGCCCCAGTGCGTCGTCATCGAGCATCGCGGGCAGCGCCACGCCGTAAACGATGAGGTCGAAGCCCTCCACGGTGATCGCCGCCGTACACAGGGCGACGACCGCCCAGGCCGGCGCCGGTGAGCGCGAAGGGGTGGAGGAGTGGGTGGCGGGAGCCTGAGCGTCGATGGTCATGCGGCCACATCCTGTCGGGGGAGGCAGATGAATCCTCAGGACGCGGTGAGCGCGCACCGGTGTCCCTCCGGAGCCGCGCGGGCGACCTGTCAGTGACCGGGATGGAATCAGCGCGGTTACGCAGAGAGCAACCAGTTGAGCCAACCAGTTCCGCAGAGCGGAACTGCAACCAGTTCCGCGGAGCGGAACTACCCCCTCACCGCCCGCCCGGCATCGGACGTCACAGGGCGGCCTCCATGCGCCGTACCGCCTCCAGCAGCACCACCGCCGCCTCGTCCAGGTGCGTCCGCGTGAAGCGCAGGGAGGGCGCCGACACCGTGAGCGCGGCAACGGCGCGCCCACCGGGCTCACGGACGGCGGCACCCACCGCCGAGATGCCCCGCTCGGTGTCGCCGATGTTGATCGCATAGCCCAGGCGGCGTACCGCGGCGAGCCGCCGGTGCAGCGCCTCGGGGTCCGTCTCCTCGCCCTGGTCGCCCTTCGCCCCGTAGATCTCGGCGAGTTCGGCCACCTTCAGATCGGCGAGCAGCGCCTTGCCGCCCGAGGCGAGATGCGCGGGCAGAACGGCACCCGCGCGGCTGCCGACGCGCAGTGCGTGCGTGCCCTCGACGCTCCGCAGGAAGCGCGCCTCAGGCCCGGAGCGCACCACGAGGTGCACGGTTTCGCCCAGCTTGCCGTTGAGCCACAGCATGTGGGGCCAGGCGGTCTCGACGAGTTCGTACTCGGAGCGCTGCGACCTGCCGAGGCGGTAGAGGGCGGGCCCCGGCCGGTACGCCTTGTCGGCACCCTGGACCGCGAACCCGCGGCCGCGCAGGGTGGCGAGCAGCCGGTGCGCTGTGGAGCGGGCGACACCGAGTTGCTCGGCCGCGTCACTGAGCCGGAGGCGGCCGTTCTTGCGGAGCAGGAGCAGCAGCGTCAGGGCGTTCTCGACAGATTCCAGGCCTGGGGCGTGGCCCGCACCGGAAGTGTTCGGCACGCCGGTGGCCGAGTCGGTGGAAGCGCATGCGACTGTGCCCGCTTTTGTGCCGTTCGGCGCGTCCGCCTGTGCTCGAGAGTTCCTCATAGAGGAATCGTAGACCGCCATGTTTTCCGCGAAAGGAAATAGCCCTATGGTCGTCGCCATGCGGGACAGCGCGCCGTCCGCAACCGGCGGCGGTACGCCACGTCCGCACGGGAGCAGAAGGCCGTCGACGTCCGGCGCCACCAGGCACTCGGGTCGGGTGGGCCGGCCGTCGGACCTGGCCGTTCAGGTGCCCGTCGTCGCGTCCCGGAGGGCCCGGCGGCACAGCGCGTCCGCCCTGCGGGTCGTCTCCGGCAGCCGGAACCGGGGGGTGAGGGCGAGGGTGTGGGCGCAGGCGTTGTCCAGGCCGACGCGGTGGCCGACGGACACGAAGACCGGCTTCACGTCCTGCCGGGTGCGCAGCGCACGGCCCACCTCCTCGCTGCCCGCCAGCAGCGGCGACACGGACCCTCGCGGGGCGTCCGGGTCGTCGTACGTGAAGGTGAACGGGTTCTTGGCGACGCCGATCGTGGGCAGGCCGGTCAGGACCCCGAGGTGGCTGGCGAGGCCGAAGCGGCGGGGGTGGGCGAGGCCGTAGCCGTCGCAGACGACCAGGCCCGGCTCGCACGGCAGGGCGTCGAGGGCGGCGAGGACGGTGGGGATCTCACGGAAGGCGAGCAGGCCGGGCACGTACGGGAAGGAGATCCGTCCGACGGCCGTGGTCTCGGCCACGACGTCGAGACTCGCCGCGTCCAGCACGACGGCCGCCGCCACCACGACGTCGAGCGCGTCGTCGTAGGCGACGTCGACACCCGTCACCCGGCCCGTGCCGGGTGCGGGGCCCGGCTCGTCCAGCACCACCCGCGCCCGCAGCTCGTCCTGCACGGCGCGGGCCTCGGTCTCGTCCGCGGGCCAGCCCGCCGGGATGCGTACGGTCGTCATGGTGGGGA
>NZ_JBHWKO010000086.1:0-14371 GCF_042731035.1 Streptomyces sp. NPDC059895 | reverse complement strand
ATCCGCCGCTACATCATCTGGCGAAACCGCCATGCCGACGACCGACGCCTACGCGCGGTCGTCGACAGGGCAAACGTTGCTTGATGCGGCACTAGAGAGCATGTGCGCGGGCGGGTCAGTTGCCGTCATCCTCGGGCCCGTCGTTCCCGTCTGGCCAGGTCGTTCGAGGAGCGCAGTCACTCCGAAGCTATGTGGAAGTTGTCCGTTGGAACCGGCTCCGGAGTGATGGAAGTGCGGTAGCTTTGTCTTGCGCGGAAGCAAGCTGACTTGCACGCGTGCAAGACCGAAGGGCCCGCCTCGGGTGGCACCCCGAATCGAGCCCTTCAGCGCAGTTCACGAGCCCGGTCGCCTACCTGCCGACCGGGCTTTGCGCGTTGCGGCCCTGGTCGTGACCGTCTCGTGCGTGGGGCTGCTAGCGTGCGAACTGCCCCACAGTGGCGATGATCGCCACGATCAACCCTGCTGCGGCTAGATAGACCTGCCACCTTTCGGCGTTGGTCCACTTTGCCCCCTTGCGAGGCTTCACATCGCTTTGACCGGCTGGGGGTTGTGCCCATCCGGTCTACCTGTCCGGCTCCATCATTACCTCCGACGCCCTGACGGGTGAGGTGATCTCGTCCTACTCGACGGCCGGAGAACCGGGCGAGCGGCTGGCCGTCCGCTGTCGCAACCGCCGGGCCTCGGTCTGCGCGCCGTGCGCCTACCTGCACGCGGGCGACACCTATCAACTGATCCGCGCGGGCCTGTCCGGCGGCAAGAACGTCCCCGAGCGTGTTCGGGACCAGCCTCGCCTGTTCGTCACCCTGACGGCCCCCTCGTTCGGGCCCGTCCACCGCTCCCGCGACGGTAAGCGGTGTCGACCGCGCAGGGACGGCGGCGTATGCGAGCACGGGCGTCCCGTCGGCTGCGGCCTGGTCCACACCGAGGATGACCCCGCGCTGGGTCGCCCGCTGTGCGCGGACTGCTACGACTACGTGGGCCATGTGCTGTGGCACGCGCACGCAGGGAGACTGTGGGATCGGTTCACCACCGCCGCACGGCGTCACCTGGCCTCCGCCGCAGGGATACCGCGCTCATGTCTCCGTGACCACCTGGTGGTGTCCTTCGCGAAGGTGGCCGAGTACCAGAAGCGGGCCGCCATCCACTTCCATGCCGTGGTCCGCCTCGACGGTCCTGCCGGCCCCGGCACACCACCCCCACGCTGGGCCACGACCGAGCTGCTGACCGAAGCCGTACTCACGGCTGCCGCGTCGGCGAACGTACGGGCCGCGGAATCGTGCGCCTACGGGGACGCGCTCCTCGTCTGGGGGAAGCAGCTGGATGCGCGGCCGATCCGGGCCTTCGAGGGCGGTGAGGGGCCGACCGATGACGCTGTCGCCGCCTACGTGGCCAAATACGTCTCCAAGGGCACCGCCGAAACCGGCGCCGGACTGGACTACCGCGTATCAGGTCCGGACGACATCGCTGCCGCGGTCGTCGCGCCCCACGTACGGGCTCTGATGGCCACTTGCTGTCGCTTGGGCGGTCTGCCCGAACTGGACACCTCAGGCTGCGGTCATGGGCTCACAGCCTCCGATACCGCGGTCACGTCCTCACCAAGACCCGCCGCTACTCGACGACGTACGCGGCGTTGCGTGATGAACGAGCCGCGTACCGTCGCAGCGACACAGAACCGACCTACGACCCGGCCTTGATCACTGAGTCGAGCTGGCGCTACGTCGGTTCCGGCTACACCCCCGGCGCTGCCAGACTCGCCGCCGGAATCGCCGAAGACCTGGTCATGAGCCGTCAGCTTGCCCGTGAAGCGGCGGAAGACGAGGCGCGGGGGTGGGAGCTGTGAGGGGTGGCAGCAACCTGCTCATGACGCCGGACGAGGCCGCGACGCAACTCGGCGTGACGAAGCGGGTCCTCATGGACTCCTACCGGCGCTGGGGCAGCCCGTACCTGAAGGTCGGCAAGCATGTCCGGTTCCGAACGCGGGATCTTCACAACTGGGTTGAGGCGCGGATGCGGCACAGCTAGCCTGATGATCTGTCGCTAACCAATCAACCTGCGGAGGTTCAACAAGCGTGGCGACCATCAAGAAGGAAGACTGTTCGTGCCCCCGGCGCAAGAAACCGACGTGCCCGCACAAGCCGTACCGGGTGTCGTACCGGGAACCGGGCGGCAGGGCGGGCAAGCCGCGGCAGGTGTCGTTCAAGAAGCTCGAAGACGCGGAAGCCTTCGCGGTCAAGGTCGAGCGGGACAAGGACCTGGGGACGTACATCAACCCCAAGGCGGGACAGCGCACCTTCCAGCAGGTCTGGCGTGAATGGGTCGAGGCGGGAACGCTCGAAGAGTCCTCGAAGAGGAACTATCAAAGCGTCTACGACAACCATTACGGGCCGTTCTTCGGGAACAAGCCCATCGGCAGCATCACGCCGACGATCATCCAGGAATGGGAGGCGGACCAGAAGGAGCGCGGATACAAGGAAAACGGAATCAACGGACGTAAGAACGTCCTGTCGTCTGTTTTCAACTACGCGGTAGCCGCCGAGATCATCGGCCGAAATCCGTGCAAGAAGGCGAACCCTCGTAGGCGCTCAGGGCAGCAGATCACGCCGGTGACCGACGACGACATCCCGACCATGGAAGAGGTGCTGGGGATCATCGCGGAAGCCCCGAAGCTCATCCGCGCCGGATTCTGGGCCATGGCGGGCTGCGGGATGCGCCCGGGAGAGTCCTTGGCGCTGTCGGACGAGTCCATGGACTGGGAGCGCAGCGTCCTCGCTGTGGATCACCAGGTATCCGCCTACGGGTGCCAGGAAATCTCCGGCTATCGGCGTGGTGTGAAGAGAGGTACGAAGCATCGCGCCTTCGAGCAGGCGCGGAAGACGCCGGTGCCCGAATCAATCAACGAGATCTTCAACGATCACATCGACACCTTCGAGACATGGGGGGATCGGGGCTGGTTCTTCGAATCCCCCAGGCTGAACGACCGCCACCCGTCGTACGACTGGTTCCTGGACCAGTTCAAGGCGGCGGCGAAGCTGGCCGGCACCCCGCAGTACACCCCGAAGAGCTTCCGGCACTTCTTCGTCTCCGAGGCCATCCACGCGCAGATCCCGCTCTTCGAGGTCGCGGCATGGGTCGGGCACCGAACCACCAGGACGACGGAACTGGTCTACGGCCACCTGGTCCGCCGGGCCATGGATCGGGGCGCCCGCACCATGCACAACCGCCTGGGGCTCAAGCTGGAGCCCTTCAGGGGCCTGATCGTCCCGCCCTCGCTGACGCCCGCGGAGGACGACATCGAGGACTGGGACGACGTGGCGTAGGAGGTTCGCGGTGGCGACGTGCGGACCTGGTGCAGACTTCGGGCCGGTTCAGCCGACCCCTCAGGTACGGCCGGACTCGTTCGAGGTGTTCAGGATGTTCACACTCCGAAACAGTGCGGAGGGGCACCCGTGCGACACGGCAGCGACCTGCCCTGGTTGAGCCTTTCCGCAGTTGAAGGCCCCTCCTAGCACGTAAGTCTGGGGGCCTCCGACGCCCTCCATGGAGCCCCAGAACTGGGGGGTGACCCCCTGGTATGCAAAGTCCCGCACCTGCCCCGCGAGGCGGCCGTTCCGGATCATGTATGCCCTCTGACCCGTAAACTGGAAGTTGTACCGCTGCATGTCGATCGACCAGGAGCGGTCCCCGACGACGTAGATGCCGCGGTCGACGCCTCCGATGAGGTCCTCCGTGGACATGCCGGCGGGGTCCGGCCGCAGCGACACGTTCGCCATGCGCTGCACCGGGACGTGGCCGGGGGAGTCGGCGTACGCGCACCCGTTGGAGCGGTCGAAGCCGGTGAGCCTCGCGATCCGCCGGTCCATCTGGTAGCCGGCGAGGGTGCCGTCCTTCACCAGGTCCCAGGACTGCGCCCGCACTCCCTCGTCGTCGTAGCCGATGGTGGCGAGGCCGTGCTCGGCGGTGCGGTCGCCGGTGACGTTCATCAGGTCCGAGCCGTACCTGAGCTTGCCGAGCTGGTCGAACGTGGCGAAGGAGGTGCCGGCGTAGGCGGCCTCGTAGCCGAGGGCCCGGTCCAGCTCGGTGGCGTGCCCGATGGACTCGTGGATGGTCAGCCACAGGTTCGACGGGTCCACGACCAGGTCGTACAGCCCCGGCTGGACGCTCGGCGCCCGCATCTTCTCGGCGAGCAGCTCCGGGATGCGCTCCAGCTCCTCGTCCCAGTCCCAGCCGGTGCCCGTGAGGTACTCCCAGCCGCGCCCGACCGGCGGTGCGAGCGTCCGCATGGAGTCGAACTCGCCGCTCGACTCGTCCACCGACACCGCCGTCAGCGACGGATGCAGCCGCACCCGCTGCTGCGTGGTCACCGTGCCCGCCGTGTCGGCGTAGAACTTGTTCTCGTGGACGGTGAGCAGCGAGGCGTCGACGTGGTTGACGCCGTTGCCCGCGAGCAGCCGTGTGCTCCACTCCGCGAGCAGCGCCGACTTCTCCTCGTCGGGCACGGTGAACGGGTCGACCTCGTACGACGACACCCATGTCTTCTCGGCGTGCACCGGCTCGTCGGCGAGCTCCACCCGCTCCTGCGCCCCGGCCGCCTCGATCACCCGGGCGGACAGCTTGGCCATGGCCACCGCCTGCGAGGCGACCTTGGCCGCCGCGTCCATCGTCAGGTCCACGCCCGACGCGAATCCCCACGTGCCGCCGTGCACCACGCGCACCGCGTACCCGAGGTCCGTGGTGTCGGACGACCCGGCGGGCCGCGCGTCCCTCAGCCGCCAGGACGCGCTGCGCACCCGCTCGAAGCGGAAGTCCGCGTGCTCCGCCCCCAGCGCCCGCGCGCGTGCGAGCGCGGCGTCGGCGAGGGCGCGTAGGGGGAGCGCCAGAAACGACTGATCGATTTCATGGGGCACGGATGGGGTTCCCTTCGCGCTGTCGCCTGTGAGGACCTTGAGGACCGTTGCTGGGAGTGAATCATGTCCCGGAGGCCGGCCTCTCGGGAACGCATGTCCCTGTGGTGCAGCGAGCACGCAAGGGGACCCGCACGAGGGTGACGGAGGAGGAGACTGGACTGACTCAGTTGTGTGGTCTGTCCCTTGAGCGCCTGGTTGCTTTCGATGAAGCTGGCACATCGGGTGCAGCAGACCGTCGTCGCACAGTGAGGCGACCGTTCCGCCGCTGCGGAAGGCTCCACATATCCGCACACTCACGTGCCGCATTCCCATGGACTGTCTGCTGGTAAATCTCTCGTCCTTCGCCCTGGACCTCGCAGCATGTTCGGTGAGGACGAGCAGGAGTAGGACAGGCGGTCACAGCCCAACGGGCGGGCCCGGAACCAACTCCCGAGCCCGCCCGCGCACGTCCTGTACGACGCGAACTCAGCCGTCTATAAACGAGCCGGCCGCGAGTGCCGTGAATGCTGTCCAGGCGGTCGGCGTGACGACGAGCGGACGGATGCGCGTGTCCTTGGAGTCGCGGATGTGGACCGCCTCGGGGCGCACGGCGACCTCGACGCAGTTTCCGCCGCCACTACCGCTGTAGTTGCTCTTGAACCAGGCCAGTTCGGTGCTCATAGCGCTCCTTGCATCTCCCTCAGCAGGTCCACAGTGGCCATACGACTCAGGGCCTGTGACCGCATCTTCCCATAGCGCTGGAGCATGGAACTCACCAATTTCGGCTCGGCCAACAGAGTGCTGCTGTCGTGTCCCTCGACGTAGCCAACCCACTGGTGGTTGTCGCGTTCAGCGAGGTACATCTGGCCGTCGACGCCGGAGTGATCCTCCTGTCGCAGGGGCATGACGAGGATCTCGACGTTCCGTCGGCTGCCCTGTTGCAAGAGGTTACTGATGACCGCCCGTGCTACCTCGGCACCCCCGAGGCGACGTTCAAGAACCGCCTGTTCGATGAGGAACGAGAACGCCGTGTTCGGGCGCTCGTCCAAGAGCCGCTGCCGCTCTTGCCGGGCAGCGACTTGCCTTTCGAACTGCTCCTCCGAAAGCGGAGGAATCTGCCGGTCGAAGATCGCCCGGATGTACCCCTCCGGCTGCAACAACCCAGGAACCGCCCGGCACTCATACGCGTACAAGGAGATCGCCTCCTCCTCGATCCCCGCCCACTGACGGAACCACGACGCCAGCCCCGCCCTCCTCGTCAAACTCTTTGCCGCCGCCGTGAGGACCTTGACCGCGACCGGCCCCAGGACCTTCTCCGCCCGCGCGGGCAGGTCCGCCGGCGGGAACCGCTTCCCCTGCTCGATTTTCGCGACGTACGCGGCCGAGTACTGGAGCCGCAACGCGAACTCCTCCTGGGTCAGGTGGGATTCCTCGCGCAGAGCCTTGAGGACCGCGCCGAAGGTCTTCAGACTCTCGGAGAGTTCCGCCTCCGTACCGTTCGTGCCGCCATTTCCGCCTCCGCCGTGGTCCACTCTCATCGCCGCGTGCCTCTCGTGTCCGCGCTTCCACGCCTGGCTGAACCTGCCCGCCACACCCGGGGTCACGGGGAGTTACCGACCCAGTCCAGAGTGTGCACCGATACAGTCACGCCTGTATGGGTGTCGTCCCTGTCGGGGGCTGGGAGGGCGCCGGAACCCTGGGCGTATGCCAGCACCACGGGCCCAAGAGGCCGTAACCGTAAGTGTGTTCGCCCAGTGCTTCTCCGCCACACGCCGCGGCGCGCGACTGGCCCGCAGACTTGCCACGCACCAGCTCGACCTGTGGCACCTGCCCTACGGCAGCCCGGCCTCCGACACCGTCGCCCTCGTCGTGGCCGAACTCGCCTCCAATGCGGTCCTCCACGGCTGCGTCCCGGATGGGAGCTTCGAGTTGCGGCTCACGTACGAGCGGTCCGCGGGGCTCGTCCGCGTCGAGGTGTCCGACACCCACCCGGGGTACCCGGAGCTCCCCGAGCCGACGGCCCAGCTCTCTGCGGACGCTGTCAACGGGAGAGGTCTGCTCCTCGTGGAAGCTGTCGCCGACCGCTGGGGTGTGGCCGGGCGGACGGGGCTGGGTAAGACGGTGTGGGCCGAGTGCGCGGTCTGCACGCAGGACGACCCGTGTCCCGTTCAGTCATAGTTGACGATCATCTTCCGCAACGACCCGCTGTGTCGGCTGAGTTGTGATTTCGGCCAGTGTCAGTAGAGGCGGGTACGCTTATCGACCTGTTCGAGTTGACGGTCAGCTCTGCGACGGGCGAAGGCTTGTGGAGGCGTACGTGGTCGGACGCGAGATCGCTGCGGCGGACCATCCGAGCAAGGAGGTCAGGGCGGTCCTCAAGCGGCTCGTCGCCGACGGGTGGACGCTCACGTCGGAAGCGCACTGGGGCACGCTGTACTGCCCGTGCCCGGACCACTGCACGGTGATCCGCGTCGGCGGCACGCCGAAGAATCCCGGCCAGGAGGCCCGTCGAATAGCCCGCAAGGCGAAGTGGTGCCCGCTGCCCCCGGACGACCCGCGTGCGGCTCTCCGAGGCGGCGTTGGCAATTGACAACGCCGTCGGCCTCGGCGAAGCTTGCCACCGGGGGCGTTCCCCGGAGCGAGAGGCGCAGATACCGGAACCAGGAAGAGCGAACAGGCATACGCATGGGGGGCTGGGGCGTCATGGAGTACGAGTTTCACTTCGTCGTGGACGGGATCGAGGTGGACGACGACAAGGCCGTCGCGATCGTCCACGACACCTTCGATGGAGTACTGACCCGCCATCGCGGCCGACACTTCCTGGACGTCTCGGAGAGCGGGGTCAACGCGATCGACGCAGCTCACCGCATCGTCGTACGGCTGCGCAAGTCCCTGCCCGCCCTGAGACTGGTGCGCATCGATCCCGACCTCGTCGGCGTCTCCGACATCGCGGAGCGTGTCGAGCGTTCACGCCAGAACGTCCAGCAGTGGGTGAGCGGTGAGCGGCGGCAGGACAAGCTGCCCTTTCCGGACCCCGAGGGGATCACCGGACGCTCACCGGTGTGGCGCTGGGGAGACGTGAACGCCTGGCTGGCCCAGTTCGGCGAGGGCGACGAGGTGCACCCACCCACCCGTGAAGAGGCCCTGACCATCGACTTCCTGCTGCCCAAGTGGCAGCGCACCCTGGACGACGGCCTTCCCCTGGTGCACTTCGCCGCCGCCGAGGCCGGGGACGGCCGGGACGAGGAGCGGGAGACCGTCCAGCGGCTTCTGGAGGGTACGCTGGCGCTGCCGGGTGTGCTAGAGCGGATCGCGGCGACCCCCGTCCCCAGGACGGAGCAGCAACGGCTTACCGTCGTGTGCGCGGTCCTCCCCGACCGACTGAGCAGCGTTGTGTCCCGCATCGGCCACGACGAGGTGTGGGCTGTCCTCGCCTACCAGGGTGCGGAGGGCGAGCTGCATCTTCAGCCCGTCGGCACGGCGGACGCCCCCGGCGCGGTTCCGGTCTCCCGCCTCGGTCTCGGCCGCGACGCAACGGTTGGTGACCTCCTGCTCGTCCAGACGAACGGTCCCGACGACATCCCGGTCACTCCGATCACACCGGTCGGCCTGGACTGAGTGCCGAAGCCCCGGTCGACCGTCTCCTCCACCTCGTCTCCTACGCCCCCGAACGCGTCGACTTCGACCAGCGCCCGGTCACCGCCGACGCGCGACCGGACCTCCTCCCAGCCCTCGCGCACGCCTTCGTCTCCGCCGCCGAACGGGCCCTGCTGCACGGTGTCCTCCATGACTACCGAGAGACGTGTAACACGCTGCCCGTCGTCCGGGGCCGCATCCGCCACGCCGACCAGATCCGCCGCAGACCGGGCGTCCCCGTGCCACTGGAAGTCGCCTACGACGACCACACGCCCGACATACCGGAGAACCGCCTCCTCCTCGCTGCCGCCCGCCGTCTCCTGCGCGTGCCCGGCCTCGACCCGGCCCCGCGCTCCGCCCTCCAGCGCCTCACCGCCCGGCTCGACGGAGTCCGGCTCCTGCCTACCGGGGCGCCAGCACCCCGCTGGACCCCCGACCGGCGCAACGCCCGCTACGTCCACGTCCTCGTCCTTGCCGAACTTGTTCTGCGCGGTGCCTCCTACGAACTCGGCGACGGCCGCGAGAACGCCGTCGACGGGATGCTCGTGACCATGTGGCGCCTCTTCGAGGCCTACCTGGCTCGCGCGGTCGGTGAAGCCCTGCGCCTGCGCATCGGGGGCAGGCTCGAGCCGCAGGACCGGAATTTCTCCCTGGACGTCGCGGGCTGACACGTCCTCAAGCCGGACCTTGTGCACTACCTGCCGTCGCCGCGCGACGGGGTGATGCGCCAGGCCATGGTGCTGGACGCCAAGTTCAAGACGAGACCGCAGCGAGGCGACCTGTACCAGATGACTGCCTACTGCGTCCGTCTCGGCCTCACCGAGGGCCATCTCGTCTACGCCTCGGGCAGACCAGGCCTGGTCGAGGTGCCGGTGGGAGAGGGGGCGCTGAGGATCTGGCGGCACGTCCTCGATCTCGCCCGCCCCTGGCGGCAGCTGGCATCGGACATCGCGGACCTCGCCGGGACGATCGACGCCGCGCGCACGATAGGCGCGGCCTGAGAGCGGCAGTCCGGTCCCGGGCCCGGCGTGCCCCAATCACCGAAATACTCCTCCCGGAATGTGCGTCACAGGGCGGCTTTCCTCGTCGGGCGTCTGGAAACGCTGGACCCGATCTCCGTGGCCGACGCAGTGTCGCCGCACGACGATCCGACCACGGTGGTGGTGTACGACCGCAAGATGCCGGGGACGGCGCGCGCCAGGGGCCTGCCCGCTCACGTACCTGGCGCCGGGCAGAATGGAAGGCGCGGCGACTGTAGAAACCCGACAGGGACGACCAGGCGTCACTGTCGGTGCCCCCTTGTCCGCGAGCGCGACCGGACCGATAGGTTCGAGGCAAGCCGCCTGTCACCCAGCGTTCGGGCGGTTGTGTCAGACCCCTATCGAAAGGGTGATCCGTTGAGCCGCTCGGTTCTCGTCACCGGAGGAAACCGGGGCATCGGCCTCGCCATCGCCCGCGCGTTCGCCGACGCCGGCGACAAGGTCGCGATCACGTACCGTTCGGGTGAGCCGCCGGCCGCCCTGACGGAACTGGGCTGCCTCGCCGTCAAGTGCGACATCACCGATGCCGAGCAGGTGGAGCAGGCCTACAAGGAGATCGAGGCCGTGCACGGTCCGGTCGAGGTCCTGATCGCCAACGCCGGCGTCACCAAGGACCAGCTCCTGATGCGCATGTCCGAGGAGGACTTCACCTCGGTCGTCGACACCAACCTCACCGGCACCTTCCGGGTCGTCAAGCGCGCCAACCGCGGCATGCTGCGCGCCAAGAAGGGCCGTGTCGTGCTGATCTCCTCGGTCGTCGGGCTCCTCGGCTCCGCGGGGCAGGCCAACTACGCCGCCTCCAAGGCCGCCCTGGTCGGCTTCGCGCGCTCCCTCGCCCGTGAGCTGGGCTCGCGCAACATCACCTTCAACGTCGTCGCGCCCGGTTTCGTCGACACCGACATGACCAAGGTGCTCACCGACGAGCAGCGCGCGGGCATCGTCTCGCAGGTCCCGCTCGGCCGGTACGCGCAGCCGGAGGAGATCGCCGCGACGGTGCGGTTCCTCGCCTCGGACGACGCCTCGTACATCACTGGAGCCGTCATCCCCGTTGACGGCGGACTGGGAATGGGTCACTGATCACCATGAGCGGAATTCTCGAGGGCAAGCGTGTCCTGATCTCCGGTGTGCTGATGGAGTCCTCCATCGCCTTCCACGCCGCCAAGCTGGCCCAGGAGCAGGGTGCCGAGATCATCCTGACCGCGTTCCCGCGGCCCACGCTGACCGAGCGCATCGCCAAGAAGCTGCCGAAGCCCACCAAGGTCATCGAGCTCGACGTCACCAACGACGAGCACCTCGGCCGCCTGGCCGACGTCGTCGGCGAGGAGCTGGGCGGCCTCGACGGCGTCGTCCACTCCATCGGCTTCGCCCCGCAGGACGCCCTCGGCGGCAACTTCCTCAACACGCCGTTCGAGTCGGTCGCCACGGCCATGCACGTCTCGGCGTACTCCCTGAAGTCGCTGACCACGGCCTGCCTGCCGCTGATGCAGAACGGTGGCTCGGTCGTCGGCCTCACCTTCGACGCGCAGTTCGCGTGGCCGCAGTACGACTGGATGGGCCCGGCCAAGGCCGCCCTGGAGGCCACCAGCCGCTACATCGCGCGTGACCTGGGCAAGCAGAACATCCGCTGCAACCTGATCTCCGCGGGCCCGCTCGGCTCCATGGCCGCCAAGTCCATCCCGGGCTTCAACGACCTGGCCGCCGTGTGGGACAGCCGCTCCCCGCTGGAGTGGGACCTCAAGGACCCCGAGCCGGCCGGCCGCGGCATCGTCGCCCTGCTCAGCGACTGGTTCCCGAAGACCACGGGCGAGATCATCCACGTGGACGGCGGTCTGCACGCCATCGGCGCCTGACCTCCGGCCGAAACACCGAAGCACCGAGGCACCGACGCCCCGTCCCCCGCGTCTCGCGGGGGGCGGGGCGTCACCCGTCCGGCGTACTCGACCGGGCGGGGAGGGGCCGTCACCGGCCATGCTGAGGTGTGCGTTCCGCACGCGCTTCCCTCCCCAGCACGGCCGAGGAGGTCCCCCTTGTGCGCCTGTCCCGCAGCGTGGCCCCAGTGACCGTCGCCGTCTTCGTCGTCCTCTCCCTGCCGTACCACGCCCTGCCCCACGCGCGCGCGGAGGCATCGCCCGCGCAGGCGCCGCGCGAGCGGGCACCGAAGCCCGCCGCCCCGCCGGAGCCGTTCGGCGCGGAGTGCCGCGTCACGGTCCGCGGCTCCCACGTCGTGGCGTACTGCCACAACCCCTACGCCGAGGTCGACCGCGTCCGCCTGCACATCGAGTGCGCCCGCTGGTGGGACCTGGACACCGACGGCGCCCCCGCCGACGCCGGACCCGCCATGACCGTACGGCTGACCGGCCGGTGCTGGAAGGAGGTCGGCGCGGCCTGGGTCAGTCACCGCAGGCCGTGAGCCCCACGGCCCGGGTCAGCCACCGGACGCCGTGAACCGTCCGGGCCGGCACAGGAACGGATAGCTCGCCGCCTCCGTGGCCGCCCGCTCCGCGTCCCCGGCGCGGACCGCGTCCACCAGCCGCGCGTGGTCCATGTACGTCTCCGGCGTCAGCTCCTCGCCGACGTCCTCGCGCAGCCAGTCCCGCAGCACCTCGCCGAGGTCCGCGTACATCGCGGTCATGACGTCGTTGTGGGAGGCGGCCACCACCGCCAGGTGGAAGGTCGCGTCCGCCGCGACGAACGCCTCGGCGTCGCCCGACTCCCACGCCTCCTCGCGCCGCAGCAGCAGCGCGTCCAACTGCTTGAGGTCCTTCTCGGTGCGCCGCTCGGCGGCCAGTTTCGCCGCGCCGGACTCCAGCGTGGAGCGCAGTTCGGCGATGTGCCGCGGATCGGCGCTCGCGAAGCGGCGGTGCATCACGCCCGCGAGCTCGCTCGTCGCCACCACGTACGTGCCCGAGCCCTGCCGGATGTCCAGCAGGCCGTTGTGCGCGAGGGCGCGGACGGCCTCGCGGACGGTGTTCCGGGCGACGCCCAGCTGCTCGACCAGCTCGGGCTCCGTCGGGATGCGCGAGCCCACCGGCCATTCACCCGAGGTGATCTGGGTACGCAGCGCGGTGATGACCTGCTCGGACAGCGCCGAGCGACGGGGATGGCTCAGGGGCATGGCACACCTTCGCACGGGCGGGGCGGGACGACGGCACCCGGGGATGGACAACCAATCATCCTATGATTCTATGATGAGCCTCATGGCCAGTGAGGAAACACGGACGACGCCGTCCCCGGCGCACACGACGACGTCCCCCGCGCAGCCCGCCCCGGCGGCGGACGAGCCGTCGCGGACGGGCACGCGCGCGTGGACGCAACGCCTGCTCGTGGTCGGCATCGTGCTGGCGGCCCTCAACCTCCGTCCGGCCATCACCAGCCTCGGCGCCCTCCTCGAAGAGGTCCGCGACGGCCTCGGCATGAGCGGCAGCGTGGCCGGCCTGCTCACCTCCGTGCCCCCGCTCTGCTTCGCCGTCTTCGGCGTCACCGCCCCCCGCCTCGCCCGCCGCTTCGGACCGGGCGCGGTGGTCTGCGCGGGCATGGCCGCGATCACCGCGGGCCTGCTGATACGGCCCTACGCCGGGAGCACGCCCGGGTTCCTGGCCGCCAGCGCCCTCGCCCTGATGGGCATCGCCGTCAGCAACGTCCTGATGCCGGTGATCGTCAAGCGCTGGTTCCCCGACCGGGTCGGCTCCATGACCGGCCTGTACTCGATGGCCCTCGCCCTGGGCACCTCGACCGCCGCGGCGATCACCGTGCCCGTGACCGACGCGCTGGGCGGCGGGTGGCGGTCCGGCCTCGCGGTCTGGGCGGCCGTGGCGGCGGTCGCCGTCCTGGCGTGGCTGCCCCAGGTGCGCAGGCGGGAGGCCGCGCCCGACGCGCGGGCCACCGCGCGCGCGGAGGCGCCGGCCGGGATGCGCGTCACCCGCAGCCGCACCGCCTGGGCGCTCGCCGTCTTCTTCGGGCTCCAGGCCACCGCCGCCTACATCACCATGGGCTGGATGGCGCAGATCTTCCGGGACGCGGGCGTGGCCGCGGGCACGGCGGGCCTGCTCCTCGCCGTCACCATGGTGATGGGCGTGCCCCTTGCCTTCGTCATCCCGCGCGTGGCGGCCCGGCTGCCGCACCAGGGCCCGATCGTGCTCGCGCTCGGCGTCTGCGGCCTCGCCGGATACGCCGGCCTCTACTTCGCGCCCGCCGGCGGCGCCTGGGCCTGGGCGGTGCTGCTCGGCGTCTCCAACTGCGCCTTCCCGCTGGCCCTCACCATGGTCGGCATGCGGGCCAGGACCGGCGCGGGCGTGGCGCAGCTGTCGGCCTTCGCCCAGAGCACCGGCTATCTGATCTCGATCCCCGGCCCGCTCCTGGTGGGCGTCCTCTACCAGCACAGCGGAGGCTGGGGCCTGCCCCTCGCGCTGATGGCGGCGCTGATGGTCCCGCAGACGGTGGTGGGCGTGCTGGCCGGGCGCGACCGCACCGTGGAGGACGAGGCCGCCGCCCGCTGACCCCGGGCGCACCGCGCCGCGCGGCGGGTGCGAGACTGGGCGCATGCCCGTGCTCGACCCGAACCCCCAGAACGGCCAGAAGAAGATGCTGCTCGTCTTCGGCTCGTTCCTCCTCATCTTCGTGATCATCGCCGTCGTCGCGACGATCGCCTCACCCTGACGGCCGGTACCGGCCCGTACCGGCCCGTACCGGTCTGGCCCAGCCCGGCCCGGGGGGGGGGGGGGGGGGGCCGCCCGGGGGGGGCCCCCCCCCCCCCGCGGCCCCGGGCGGGGGGGCGGAAACCCCCGGGGCCGAGGGGGGCCCGGGGGCGGGGGA
>NZ_JBHWKO010000085.1:0-15724 GCF_042731035.1 Streptomyces sp. NPDC059895 | reverse complement strand
CTGGTCACGCTACCGACGGCGCAGCCAGGCCCGAGCCCGCCGATCCCACTACAAACGCCGAGGCCACACCCTCCAGATGCGGTTGCAGTACTAGCTGTTCCTGGCTGTTCCTAGCCGTCCTCCCGGCCGGGCAGGGGTGCGCCCCGGAGGAATGCCCGGTAGGCGTCCGTGGCGTCCTCCTCCACGGTCGGCCCCTCCG
This sequence comes from Streptomyces sp. NPDC059895, assembly GCF_042731035.1. Classification (NCBI taxonomy): domain Bacteria; kingdom Bacillati; phylum Actinomycetota; class Actinomycetes; order Kitasatosporales; family Streptomycetaceae; genus Streptomyces; species Streptomyces sp. NPDC059895. Next base: position 15,525 of record NZ_JBHWKO010000085.1, on the reverse strand, counting down.
GTCCGTACCGTGTGTCGCTGCGGTCGCGTTTCGGGCCGGAGATCCAGAAGTCCTCACCGGTCTCGACGTCGTGGAAGTTCGCGTCGAACAGGCCGAGACCCGTCCCGCGCCGCAGTGTCCGTCCTCGGAAGTACGCCGTCCTCCAAGTCCTGGAAAAGTCCACCCACCCGATCCACGAGGGTCCGCGGTCGATGTCGTAGCCCGTTTTGAGGTGCACGAACATGAGTCTGCGAGGCATGGCCCCAGCTTGGCCGATCGTGCCGCTTCGGCCAACAGGGCGGGCGTACCGGTCCGGTGGTCCGGGAGCGACGGCCGGGGCCTACGCCGCCGCCGGCCCGGACACCGTCCACCCCGTGGCCTGCGGATGGGCCGTCAGATCCTCGTGGCGGAGCTGGTCGCCGCAGGCCGCGCAGGTGACCACCGGGACCGACGGCGTCTCGCGCGACGAGTGCGTCCGCCCCGACAGCACCCCGGAGGCACTGGCCGGCCTCCGGCCCGCCTATCCTCGGGCCGCGCCCGCTCGCCCGCCTGCACAGCTTCGCCGTGACCGGCTCCGACCCGCTGCTGATGCTCACCGGCGTCGTCCCGGCGACCGAGAAGGTGCTGCGCAGGGCGCGCCTGTCCCTCGACGACATCGACCTCTTCGAGGTCAACGAGGCCATCTCCAGCGTCGTCCTGGCCTGGCGGCAGGAGACCGGCGCCGACCTCGCCAAGGTCAACGTGCACGGCGGCGCGATCGCGCTCGGGCATCCGCTCGGCGCGAGCGGGACCCGTCTGACGACGACCCTCGTGCACGCGATGCGCCGACGCGGCGCCCGCTACGCCCTGCAGACGATGTGCGAGGCGGGCGGCCTCGCCAACGCGATGGTCCTCGAAGGCGTCTGAGGACGGACTCGCGACGGGAGTCCGGCCCCGGAGCCCGCCCCACCGGTCCTTCCCGGCGGCGGCCTCCGGGGCGTCACCTACGGCGCAGATGGTGGCGCTTGCGCCACGCCACCACCGTGCCCGCCAGCGCGGGCACGGTGATGCCGGCGAGCGCGATCAGGAATCCCGGCGACGTCGGGGACGAGGCGCTGGCCCCGGCGACTACGTAGGCGGCCGTGTTCGGGACCGAGCCGAGCGCGGTCGCGACCAGGAACGGCAGCCAGCCCATGCGGGACACGGCGGCGCAGTAGTTCGCGGCCGAGAACGGCACCCCCGGGAACAGCCGGGCCGCCAGCATCGAACGCAGCCCGTGCCGGCTCAACTGGCCGTCCGCGGCCCGCAGCAGCCGCCCCCGCAGCAGCGGCCGCAGGGCGTCCTGCCCGAGCATCCGGCCGAGCCCGAAGGCGATCCCGGCGCCCAGCACGGTGCCGCCCAGCGCCGCGCCGAGCCCGAGCTGCCAGCCGAACAGCGCGCCCGCGGCCAGGTTCAGCAGCGGCCGCGGCACGAACGCCACCGTGCACAGCCCGTACGCGACCGCGAACACGAGCGCCGCCGTGACGCCGCCCCACTGGTCCGGCCAGCCGTCCGCGAGCAGCTTCTGCGGTTCGAAGAGCAGCACGCTCGACGCGGCCGCCGCGAGCAGCGCGACCAGCAGGGAGAAACGGGACCACGGCGACCGCAGCACTCTCGCGCAGCGCGCGGCGACACCGACGGGCCCGGGCACGGGCGCCGGCGGGAGCGGGGCGGGCACGGGAGCGGGAGCGGGAACGAGGAGCTCCGTGGCGGCGGCCCGGGGAGAGGCGGTGGCGGTGCCCCCAGAGCGGGTGGTGGCATCGAGCATCCGGCGACACTAACCGACGGATGCGTGTGATCGCCGTATGGAGCGTCTCATCACCGTCACGGCAACGGGAACGGCAGCGGCAACGGGAACGGGAACGGGAACGGGAACGGCAACGGGAACGGGAACGGACGGAGCCGCGGAGGGACTGTCGGCCGGTTCCCGCGCCGACGCCGTCCGGAAGCGCCGACCCGGGGAAAACCATTCGACACCGGTCGAACCGTCGGCGAGGATCGACCCCATGTTCCGGTACGCCTTCGTCCTCGCAGCATCCGCAGTCGCGGATGCCCCGAAGGCTGCCGTCCCCGTTCTCACGGCCGCTGTCGACGGCGCCCGAAGCTGACCCTCTCCGGAAAGTCCGGCGGACCCCGCAGGGGGAGGGTCGGAGAGTTCCCAGGGGTCCCCGTCCCGGCCGGCGTACTTGCCGCCGCCGGGGCCGTCACGCAGCACCCTTCCTGAGAGCTTCGAGGTACCGCCATGCCCAAGACGGCATACGTGCGCACCAAACCGCACCTGAACATCGGCACCATGGGACACGTCGACCACGGCAAGACCACGCTGACCGCCGCCATCACCAAGGTCCTCGCCGAGCGCGGCGCCGGAACCTTCGTGCCGTTCGAGCGCATCGACCGCGCCCCCGAGGAGGCGGCGCGCGGCATCACGATCAACATCGCGCACGTCGAGTACGAGACCGACACCCGGCACTACGCGCACGTCGACATGCCGGGCCACGCCGACTACGTCAAGAACATGGTCACCGGCGCCGCGCAGCTCGACGGGGCGATCCTCGTCGTCTCCGCGCTCGACGGGATCATGCCGCAGACCGCCGAACACGTCCTGCTCGCCCGGCAGGTGGGCGTCGACCACATCGTCGTCGCCCTCAACAAGGCCGACGCGGGGGACGAGGAGCTGTCCGACCTCGTGGAGCTGGAGGTCCGCGAGCTGCTCTCCGCGCACGGCTACGGCGGTGACTCCGCGCCCGTCGTCCGGGTCTCGGGGCTGAAGGCCCTGGAGGGAGACCCGCGGTGGACGGCGTCCATCGACGCGCTGCTCGACGCGGTCGACACGTACGTGCCGATGCCCGAGCGGTACGTGGACGCGCCGTTCCTGCTGCCCGTGGAGAACGTGCTCACCATCACCGGCCGGGGGACCGTCGTCACCGGCGCGGTCGAGCGGGGCACGGTACGCGTCGGCGACCGGGTCGAGGTGCTCGGCGCCGGCCTGGACACCGTGGTGACCGGCGTGGAGACCTTCGGCAAGCCGATGGAGGAGGCCCAGGCCGGGGACAACGTCGCCCTGCTGCTGCGGGGCGTGCCGCGGGACGCCGTCCGGCGGGGGCACGTGGTCGCGGCGCCGGGGAGCGTGGTGCCCCGGCGGCGGTTCACCGCGCAGGTGTACGTGCTGTCGGCGGGGGAGGGCGGCCGTTCGACGCCGGTCGCCTCCGGGTACCGGCCGCAGTTCTACATCCGCACGGCGGACGTGGTCGGTGACATCGACCTCGGCGAGGCGGCGGTGGCACGGCCCGGGGAGACGGTCACCATGACCGTCGAGCTGGGACGCGAGGTCCCGCTGGAGGCGGGACTGGGTTTCGCCATCCGTGAGGGCGGGCGGACCGTGGGCGCCGGGACCGTGACCGCCGTCGTGTGAGGAGGGGAAGAGGGGAAGGGGGAAGGGGGAAGGATTCGTAGGGCCGGGGGCCCGACGGGCTCGGGGGCCGACAGGCTCGGGGGCCCGACGGGCTCAGGGGCGCGGACCGGCCGGGAAGCCGGTCCGCGGTCCCCCGGCGCCGGTCCACGGTCCCCAGGTTCCCCCGGTTCCCCCCCGGTTCCTCCGGTTCCCCCGGTCCCCTCGGGGGGACCCGGCGCGGGCACAATGACAGGGTGAGCGAAGCCATACCCGTCACCCGAGCCGTCGACCACGGCACCGCCAAGCTGATGCCGGACGTCGACCGGGCGCGGGCATGGCTGCTGACGGTCGACGGGGCGCCGCAGTCGTACGTCGACCTGGACGAGCCGACGCACCTGGAGTTCGAGTACGCGCGGCGGCTCGGGCACGTCCTGGACACCGTCGCCGAGCCGGGGCGGCCCCTGGACGTGCTGCACCTCGGCGGCGGGGCGCTCACCCTGCCCCGGTACGTCGCCGCGACCCGGCCGGGCTCCCGGCAGGACGTCGTCGAGGCCGACCGCGGCCTGCTGGAACTGGTGGCCGACCACCTGCCCGTCCCCGCCGGCAGCGGCATCACCCTGCACGCGGCCGACGCCCGGACCTGGCTGGAGGCGGCTCCGGCCGGTTCCGCCGACGTGCTCGTCGCCGACGTCTTCGGCGGCTCCCGCGTCCCCGCCCACCTGACGTCCCTCGCCTACGCCCGCGAGGCCGGCCGCGTCCTGCGCGCCGACGGCGTCTACCTGGCGAACCTCGCCGACGCGGCGCCGTTCGCCTTCCTGCGCCCCCAACTCGCCACCTTCGCCGCCGTCTTCGGGGAACTCGCCCTCATCGCCGAGCCGGCGGTGCTGCGCGGCCGCCGTTTCGGCAACGCGGTCCTCGTCGCCGCCCACCACCCCCTCGACGTCACCGCCCTGGCCCGCCTCACCGCCTCCGACGTCTTCCCGGCCCGCGTCGAACACGGGCCCGGCCTGCGGGGTTTCGTCGGCGACGCCGTACCGGTGCGGGACGAGGAAGCGGTACCGTCGCCGGAGCCGCCCGGCGGGGCGTTCGGCATCGGCTGACCACCGGCCACCGGCGTGGTCCACACGTCCCGGGCGACCGGCACGAACGGTGGTCCGCCGCCCCCGTAGGCAGAGGGTCCGACGCCCGATTCCCGATGCCCGACGCCCGGCGCCCGAGGCCTCAGCTGCTGCCGGGCCCCGCCTCCGCCGCCGCCCGGGCCATCCCCTCGTACTCCCCGTGCGGGTCCTCGTCCGCCCGGTACGGGTCGCCCTTCTCCGCCGTGTCGCCACCGCCCGGCTCGCCCCGGCTCACATGCCGGGTGCGGCGGGTCAGGCGGCGTACCTCGGGCACGCACAGCACCGCCGCCGTGACGACGACGACCAGCGTGGCGCAGCTCCACAGGGCGGCCGTGCGGCCGAAGGCGGACTCCGCGGGACCCGCCAGAGCCGTGGCGAGGGGGACCAGCGCCACCGACCCGAACCAGTCGTAGGCCGAGATCCGGGAGAGCTTGTCCTCGGGGATCTCCTGGTGCAGCGTACAGCACCCCTGCGAACATAACCTCTTGGTATGGCTGACGACTTGGTACAGCGAGCGCACTGGGGAAACCTCGAAGGGCAGAACTGGGCCGGTCTGGCCCGTCTGTCCACCGAGGAGGCAGAGGGCGAACTCTCTTCTGACGACAGCTTAGAAGGGCGGTCCCGCCCCCGGTTCATGACTGGCAAGGACATCAAGAGCACCGAGGAGCAGGAGAGGGACGGCCGACAGTTCGTCGAGAGTCGTGGCGGACGGTACGTGTACACGTACATGGAGCCGGATACTTCGGCGTGGAAGCGCCGGCGCGTGCGTCTTCCTGACGGCACCATCGGCTACCGCGTCGTACGGCCCGTGTACGAGGGCGCGTTGGAGGACCTGAAGCAGGCGAAGGCCCCGAACGGCGAGCGCATCGACGGACTGATCGTCTACGACATCGACCGTCTGACCCGAGACCCACGGCACCTTGAAGACGCGATCGAGACCGTGGAGCACTACCACCGGCCGATCATCGACATCACGGGCACGCTGGACCTGCTGACCGACAACGGGCGCGCCATGGCCCGCGTAGTAGTCGCCATGGCCAACAAGCAGTCCGCCGACACGGCCCGCCGGGTGCGGCGCAACCACAAGGCGAGGCGAGACCGGGGCATCCCCGTGGGCGGCACCCGCCCGTTCGGTTGGCAGGAGGACAAGCGCACCCTGAACCCGGTAGAGGCCCAGCACATCCGGGAGGCGGTGAAGCGCATCATCCTGGGCGTTGAGTGGCACGCGATCGTTGCCGACTGGAACCGCAAGGGGATCACCACGTCCAAGGGCAACCCATGGACGTGGATCGGCCTCAGGGACATGATGCGGAATCCGCGACTGTGTGGCTACCGATCACACGTCGTGATCGAATTCGACCCGGAGTCGGGCCGAGAGATCAGGCATCTGAGGATCGCGCATGATGATCAGGGCGAGCCGGTCCAAGGACAGTGGACAGCGATCTTGGATGTGGCCGAGTGGGAGGCTGTCCAAGAGATCATCGGCGACGGGCCGATGCGCGGGGGTGGCCGCAACACACGCGTCTACCTGGCCACCGGCACGCTCCGCTGCGGTAAGGAGGATTGCGGATCTTCGCTGCGCGCGATGAAGGCCGCACCGAGCCGGGGCAAGCCGGAAGGCTACTTCTATTACGTCTGCCCGGCGAGGACCACGGGCAAGGGGTGCGGCGGGGTCAAGCTTCCCGGGCCGGAGACAGACGAGTTGATCAGCAAACTGGTGATCGCGAAGTACGAGGAAGAGGCCAGTCAACGGCAGGCCGTCCAAGCGCCACAGGAGTGGTCGAGGGAAGCCGAGCTGGCCCTGGTCCGTGAGGATCTCTCCGATCTCAAGAGGGCCCGCCGAGAGCGGAAGATCAGTGCTGAGCGGTACTACTCCGATCTCGCCGAGTACGAGGCCGAAGAGCAGCGGTTGAAGCGGGAACGGAACGCGTGGCAGCGAAAGACCCTCGCGGACCAGGGCGAGCCCGTGGATATGGCCAAGGAGTGGCACAGGGACGGAATCACGCTGGCTGAGCGTCGGTCGTACGTCGCACGGACACTGACGGCTCTAGTCGCGCTCCCCGTAGGGAGTGGACGCCGAGTGCCATTGCGTGACCGGCTGATTCCGGTCTGGGCCGAGGAGTAGGAGCCCGGAGCAAGGGAGCCCCGTCACCGCGTAGGCCGATGGTGGCGGGCTCCGTCGCGTATGGAGACTTCCAGGCCGAGGGCAGCGTTCATCCGGCGCCACTGGGCATCGGACCAACGGGGAGCTTTGCGTGCGTGTGACCGTGCCCATGTCATGTCTTGATCTTCGTGGTCATTATGTGGACCCCGCATCCAACTACCCCCTCTCAGCCGTCAGAGATCGAGCGATCTCGCGGTTCGTGGCGATGTCTTCGGCGACGCCGGCTGCGATGAGGGCGGCGCCGGGGGTGTGGCCGGAGCCGGTGTAGCGCCAGTGGCGTTCCGTGATCAGGCCGAGGGTGTCGTCGTGGCCCATGTGGTGGGCGCGTTCGGCGCGGAGCGCTGCGTAGGTGGTGGAGTAGGCGCGGGATTTGGTGAGGATATGGCCGCGGTAGCCGAGCGTGTGGGTCCAGGCCCGGAGGCGCAGGGATTCGTATTCGGGGAGGCCGCCGAGGCGCCAGCAGGCGCGCATGAGGGTGCGGACGTGTGTGGTCACGGGTGATGTGGCGATGTGGTCCCAGGTGGTGAGCGGGTGGTCGAGGCCGGCGCCGGTTTCGCTGGCTCCCTTGGTGACGTACTTGGCGACGTACGCGGCCACGGCGTCGTCATCGGGACCGTCGCCGTCGGCGCGCAGTGGCCGAGCATCGATCTGTTCACCCCAGCGAAGGACCAGCTCACCCACGGCAGGGCAGTGGGGGGTGTGGACGCGGACGCGTCGAGCGGACGTGCGTACGGCGTGGGTGAGGAGGTCAGTGGTGGCCCAGGCCGGCGGTTGGTCATCGGGTCCGGCCGGTCCGTCGAGGCGGACGACGGCATGGACGTGGACGGCCGCTCGTTTCTGGTACTCGGCGACGCGGGCGAAGGAGAGCCGTGCGTGTTCGGCGAAGTGTGATTGTACGAGGCCGGCCGCGGAGGCGAGGCGCCGTCGTACGTCGATGACGAAGCGGTCCCACAGCTTGGAGGCGTGTGCGTGCCAGAGGACGTGGCCGGTGTAGTCGTAGCAGTCGGGGCAGATCGGTTGGCCGACGAGCGGGGCGTCCGGCGCGTGGAGCGTGCCGCAGCCGAGGGGGCGCCCGTGTTCGCAGGTGCCGCCGTCGCGGCGGGGTCGGCAGGCTTCCCCGGCCCGGTGGACCGGTCCGAAGGACGGTGCGGTCAGGGTGACGAAGAGCCGGGGCCGGTTGCGGACCGTCGCGGGGACGTTCTTGCCGCCGAGGAGGCCCGCCCGGACGAGGTGGAAGGTGTCTCCGGCATGAAGGCGGGAGCAGGCCGGACAGATGGTCGCCCGCCGGTTACGGCAGCGGACGAGGAGGCGTTCGCCGGGTTCGTCGCGGGTGTCGTAGTGGTGGAGGATCTCGCCGGTCGTGCCGTCCAGGGTGGTGGTGGAGCCGGTGAGGTGGACGGGGTGGGAGCATCCGCCGGTTGCGGTGATCTGTTCCAGCCAGCGGGAGAACTGGGGGTCTTGGGCGATGCGGATGGCGTCGCGGTCTGTTTCGGGGAGCTGGCGCAGGCGCGCCGCGCGGTCGAGGGCGGCGCGCCGGTCAGCCGGGGTGTGCTCCGGGGTGATGGTGGTGGCCTTCCGGGGTGGGCCGCCGCAGCGGCAGGGGTGTGGGTTGGTGGCGCGGGGTGGGGCATGGGGATCACTCCCTTGGGTGGTTGGTGGGGTGGGGGTTCAGCGGATGGTGCCGGTGCCGCGGCAGACGCGGCAGCGCCGGATGCGTCCGGTCCAGGTCTTGCGGGCGCCGTCGCCCTTGCAGTGGGGGCACCTCACGCGAGGCATGGGCATAACCGGGTGTCCTTTCTGCTCAGGTGTGGGAGAAGCCGCTGATGGCCCAGGTCACGAGGCCGTGGATGGTGAAGAGCACGGGGGTCTGGCCGAGGTAGAGGCCGAAGAGGCCGACGCAGACCGCTTCCCAGGCGCGGACGTCGCGGGAGCGGACGAGGAGGACGGTGATGATCCCGAAGACCACCGCGAACGTGAACGCCGTACCTTCGCTGATCACTTGGACTCTCCTTCCAGCGCCGCGAGTGCGCGGCCGACGAGGGGCAGTTCCGGGGTCATCGCGCTGTACTTGCGGGCCGTGGCCACGGCCTCATCGGTGGGGGTGAGGTGGGAGCGGGCGCGGCTCCAGCCGCCGTCCGGGCCGGTGCAGACGGCCACCCCGCGTTCCTCTGCTGTGATGGCTTGGGCGACGGCCACGGCGTCCTTGTTGAGGTCGCCGAGAGTCATTTCGGCGGTGCCGGGGTCGTTGACCCGGTGGCAGATGCGGCCGCCGAGCTGCGCGCGCAGGGCGGTGACGCCGGGGCCGAGGTCGGAGCCGACGCGTTGGCCGGCCACGACCAGGTGGATGCCGAGGGCGGCTCCGAGCTGCGCCAGCCGCAGCAGGAGCGTGGAGCACTGTTCGGCTTCCGCCTTGCTCTCGCGGGTGCCGTCGGACAGATACAGTTCCGCGATCTCGTCGACCAGGACCACGACCGGCACCGGCCGGAGCTTGTCCGGGAGCTCCCAGACGGAGCGGACCCCGGCCGACCGGCACGCGCTCATCCGTTCCTGCATGTCGACGACCAGGGCGGACAGCACCGCGACCGCTTCACGGCGGCAGGTCGCCAGGGCGCTGAGCCGTCCGGTGAACAGGCCGAGTTCCATGCCGCCCTTGCAGTCGATGCCGACCAGGGCGACGCGCTGTGTGGCGAGTTGGGTGATGAGCCGGGCCAGCAGGGTGGACTTGCCCGACCGGGTGGCTCCGGTGATCAGCCAGTGCGGCACCAGGCGCAGGTTCATCACCCACGCCCCGCCCGTCTCCAGTGCGCCGATGAGCGCGGAGAGGAGTTCGGCCGGCGCCGTGGCTAAGCCCGGCCGCTCCAGCGGGTCACGGGCCATCGCGGTCAGCAGCACGAGGCCGCGTTCGGGCGAGGTGACCCGCACCGCGTGCACCTTCCACGCGTGCACGAACGCGTCCGCCGCCTTCAGATAGGTCGCCGGGGTCTGCCCCGCGTGCAGCCGCACCACCACACTCAGCCCCATGGGCATGGCCCGCGGGAACGAGCAGCGCGGCGCCACCGGCCGCACCGGATCACCCTTCACCAGCAGGTGACCCACGAGCGTCCGGGCCGGGAGCCGGGACACGGCGAGGTCGTTGAGGACGGCGACCCGCCGCCAGGTGGACACCACCCGCCACGCGGTCACCGGGTAGCCGACGACGTACCAGTGCCACACCGGACGGTGCCGGCGCACCAGGTCACCGACCACCAGCATCCACGCCAGCACGGCCAGCGCGAAGGCGAGCACGACCGGCCCCATCACGCCCCACCGCCCTTGCCCTGCACGGTCGGGGTGCCGTGCACGGGCGTGATGGCGTCGGCACGGAAGCTGACGCCGTGCCGGTCACCCATCGACCACATGAACGCCACCAGGCCGGTGACCTTGACGATCTGCCCTTCCTCGATGCCCCTGGGTTCACCGCTGACGGCGATCTCGATGACGGAGATCCGCCGCCGGTCCTGCCGCACGGTGACGGCCACGGTGTAGACGGGGTTGCCGTCCCGGTCCTTCTTCACCTCCTGCGTCTCGGAGTTGCTGATCTTCACTTCGGGCGCGATGGCGCACCGCAGTACGCCCAGCCGCGCCGTGTCCACGGGAATGGACTGCATTTCTTCGGCCTCCCTGGCCAGTCACGACGCCAGACAGATACTGACGTCACTTGTCCTTACGAGTAATGAGTGTGGAGTCCTGTACGGCGAGTGCGCAACTACTTATGCTGACGAGTGATGTCGCGCGTGCGACGTGCCTACGACCCCGACCCGCCGGAGATGCCCAGATGTCGGAGATCCAGCGCCCCGGAGCCCTCTACCAGCAGGTGGCCGCCGCCATCCGCGAAGCGATCCTGTCGGGCGAGTTCGCCCCCGACTCCCTGTTGCCGTCCGAAGCCCAGCTCATGGCCCGCTACACCGTCTCCCGCCCCACCGTCCGCAACGCCATCGCAGCACTGCGCGCGGAAGGGCTCATCGACGTCCGCCACGGCAAGGGCAGCTTCGTGCGCTCCGACGGTCACCCGTCTCTGACGATCGAGCGCCGGATCAGCCGCACCGCCGACGGCACGTTCGTCATGCCCAACGGCGACGTCTGGCAGGAGACCGAGGAGCCCAGCAGCTACCGCACCCACACCACCAAGGCCACCGGCCGGCTGCTCCAGCTCGGAGAGGAAGAAGCCCTGTTCGGCTGTGACCGGCTGCTCTTCGACCCGGGCACGGGCACGCGCGCGATGCACCGCACTTCGATCCCCTTCGCCGTGGCAGACGGTATCCCGCTGCTTGCTGAGGAGCCGTGCAAGCGCCCGGCAGAGTTCTACCGGCTGCTGACCGAGGACGGCCACAAGCTCACCTGGTCGGAGACCATCCGCGCCCGCATGCCGCTGCCCGACGAGCGCACCACGCTCCAGCTCCCCGACGCGACCCCGATCCTGCACCTGTCCCGCGTCACCCACGACACCGACGACCGGCCCCTCATCCTCGAAGAACTCCGTATCGGAGCCGACCGCGCCGAACTCGCCTACCGGATCACGGCCGACAAACAGCCCGCGCGACGCACCCGGGCATGACCGGCGAGCCGCATCGGTCGAAACAGTCTTCACTTCCTCAAGGGCGCGCCTGCGGCGCGCCGGGACGCCCGGCCGCCCCGGCCGGGCGTGCGGCGTGGCCGCCGGTCCCGGCCGGTCGCCGGACGCCCCCACCCGCAGCACGCCCGGGGAGTCGAAGCGGCGACCGGCCGCCGAGGGCCGGAGCCCACGGGGCCGGGGGTCGCCGGCCGGAGAGACTTTAGGCAGCCACCATGGGGCGAGCCTCGAAGAACAGGGGGCCAATCGGGCACAACACCGGGCAGGTCCACCACCTGCCCGATTCGCCGGGCCAGCGTAAGGCCCCCTGTTCACTCGCCCCATGGCAGCTCCCGCCCAAAGTCTCTCCGGCCGACGACGTGCCCACGTGCACCGCCCACCAGCGGAAACACCCCTCACCGCGGGCCCCCGTCACCATCGGCGAGCCTCTCCAGAAGCCCCGCGAGCCGGACGGACGCACCGGGCAGGCCCACCAGGCGCACCACCCCGCGCCCGTCGTCGTTCGTCGCGGCTACGGCCCGCAACTCGGACGGCTCGAATCCTGCCAGGAGGAGTGCAAGGTTCAGTTGGCCAGCGGCCCTACGCGCCTCACGCCAACCCGCCATGTAGTCGACGCCACGTACCCACAGACCGGATCCCATGCCCGCCACATCATCCAGCCCGTCACTCAGCCAGCCCTCACCGGAGCCGCTCACGTGTCCCACCTCTGCCCTGATCTAGATAACGGGTCGTCAACTCTCTTTGGCCCAGGGCGGACGCGCAGCACGAAGGCCCCGGTACCATCAGGCACCGGGGATCTTCGCGTTCCCCAGCCGGGCCACCCTTCGCTTTCCAGGGCAGATGGGGTGGCCCGGCCTCGGTCTTTGGTTGGGAAGCGTGGCCCCTGGGCGCTGAGTGGGGATCTCAGCGAACCGTCCCAGGAGCCACGCCCCGTTCGCCGGACGAGCTAGCGTCCGGCACCCGGCTGCCGCGCACTCGTGAGAGAGCGAGGCGCGCAGCGACAGCCGGAGATCATCAGGACGGCAGACTCTGAGTCCCTCCGTCGAGGTCGAGACGGCACCACACGGTCTTGCCGCCCCGGTCTTCCGGCGTCCACCACACCGCCGCCGCCAAGCGCTGAATGATGAGCAGTCCCCGACCGCTGTCGGGTAGGACCGCTTCCGACAGCTCTTCCATCAGGCCCGGCCAGAACGAGTCACCCAGCGGCAGCAGCGGCGGCGACGAGTCCTCATCTGCCACCCCGATGAACAGCCACTTCGGCCACACCTTGAAGTGCACGTCAACACGACGGGAGCCACCAGGACGAGTCAGGGAGCGTTCCGGCACCACGTGGCTCACGACGTTCCCGACCAGCTCGGAAACGATCAGACGCGCGTCGTCCACCACCTCACTGATGCCTACGCCCCGGAGGAACTCGGCCGTCTGGTCACGCGCGACGCGTGCCGCGTTGCCGCAGTCGGCGAAGAGAGTCAGCGTCAGGTAGTGCCCGCCGGACGAGGGATCCGGCACGGTGAACCAGTGTGCGTACGCTTCCAGTTCAGTGGCCAAGCGCACATGTGATCGCGCTCTTCTCTCGTCCATGAACGGGTCCCGTCAGGTCACGTCTACCGAGGCTCTCCCGGCAGGGTGACGAGGGTGCACCCTTCGACCCGCCTGCCGCTCCCCCCTCTTGGGGACCCCCCTCACCGGTACACTCGGGAGTAGGACGTGAGTGCAGATCGAGAGAGAGCCGATCTGACGGAAGGCGTCAGGTCAATCACGATGGGGAAGTGAGATGGCCGAGGCAGCACCGACACCGGCAGCACTGCCGCCGCACGTGCTCGAACGCGCGGACGTGCGGTCAGCAATCGCCAACCACGACTTCGGCGAAGTCTTCAGACTCGCCAAGCTCCACGGGCACATCAGCTACGCCAAGATCTCCGAGGCCGTCGGCTACAAACGCGAACACATCGGCAAGATGGCCCGCCCAGAGACCGACGGCAAGGGCGTCCGCCCACGGATCACCCAGCACTACAAGATCCTCGAAGTCGTAGACGGTCTGCGTATCCCCGGCCACCTTGCAGGACTCGCACCCCGCCCATGGGAGTTGGAACGACCGACCACCACCTCCCGGACCGACGACCCAAGCGCCTTGATCGCGCAGGGCGGAGCCGGCCTGTGGGACATCGCCGAGATGCTCCGACGCACTGAGATGTCCAGCATCAACAGCGCCGCCCTGGAGTCGATCGAACAGGGCATCGACCAACTGGCCCGCGCGTACCCGTACGCCGATGCCGACTACCTCCACGACCGCACCCGCAACGGCCTCCAGTACGTCACCAAGCAGCTCGAAGGCCGGATGACGCTCCGCCAGCACCGAGAGCTACTCGTTGACACCGGTTGGCTCTTCCTGCTGAACGCGTGCGTCCAGTACGACCGAGGCCAGCGCGAGGCCGCCAACCTCAGCAAGGCCGCCGCACTCCGTATCGGTCAGGAAGCAGGCCACGGCGAGATCATGGCGTGGGCGTGGGAGATCGAGGCATGGTTCGCCCTCACCCAGAGTCGTTGGCAAGACATGCTCGAAGCAGTCGAGGTCGGCCACGTCGCCGATCAGACCCATTCCGTCGGCGTGCAGCTCTACGCCCACAAGGCACGAGCCGCCGCCCGTATGGGAGACAGCCGCCTGGTCCGAGACTCCCTCGACGCCGGCCGCGCCCGCCTGGACCGCCTACCGCGCCCGGACCACCCCGAACACCACTTCATCATCGACCCCGACAAGTGGGACTTCTACGAGATGGACGCCTACCGTCTCCTCGGAGACGACGAACGCGCCGCCGCCCACGCCCGCTCAGTCATCCGTATCAGCACAGGCCCTGACGGCACCGAGATCTCCCCCATGCGAGCAGCTGAAGCCCGCCTCACCCTCGGAGTCGCCGCAGCCCGCACGGGCGACATAGAAGAAGCCATCGGCATGGGCACCATCGCACTCGAAGCAGACCGCAAGTCCCTTCCGTCCTTGCTTTTAGTCGCTGACGAGCTGGACAAGGAACTGCGCTCTCGATACCCACGGGAAGCCGCCACACGCGCCTTCCACGAACAGGTCGTGACCATCAAGCGAGGGGCCGCCAGGCCCGAGCTTCCTTTCTGAAGCCAACCGCGCTTGATCTGTGCCCCCGCTTCTACCTGCAAGCGGGGGCACAATTCCCTTAAGTCACTGGACCGGGATCACGTTCACGAGTTTCTTGATCAATTCCATTGCGGCTTCATGTAAAAGCTTTCCTGCCTCTGAAAGGAGATCAGGGCCGACGCCGTTGGCGTTCCAGATGACCCATCGCATAGCGTCATCCTCGAAGACCAAGCGTAGATCCACGGAGGCTGACCACCAACTCCCGCGCGGCCCCATGGGAACTGTCAGGACTTCGTTGAGCGCGCTATCGAATCCACGCAAGTAGTCCGGGCTGTCTGCAGCGGTTGGGCCAATGTGGAACTCAAGGCTGTCGGCTGGCCCCTCGATACGAGTGCGACCCCAGTCGGCCCATGGCATGAAGAAGTGGTCAAAGGTCAGGACATCCCCGGGTGACAGTGTGATGGCCTCATCGACGGCATACACCTTCCGCCGCTCGATGCACCATGGACGCCACGTGCCATCGTTCTGCTTGACCGTGAATTCATGCGAGCTGAAGTTGTAAACCTTCTTGAGCCAGACCGTTGCCATCTCATTCCTTCCCGCTCATGCTTGCTTGCGATGAGAACCAGGCTATGACGGATTTCAGATACTTGCTCGGTCACTTCCGCCGCTTGCTGAGCGGCGGTTCTTTACGTCTCAATGAAGTCTTCTCGGCAACGTGACGGTTGCGGTGTGTGATGATGCCGGACGGCGGGATGGTGACTTGGTGTCAGACATGAGTGAAGCCCCTGGTAGGAACGGGTCTGCGAAGATCACGTTCCGTACAACCAGAGGCTCCACGTGGCGTCCAGTATCACCTACACCGCCGTGCTCGATGTCCGCAGGGCGACCGCCGAGCATCTCGCGAAGCTGCTGCGCGGGCACCGCGAGCAACTCGGGACCCGCAAGGGCACTCGTGCGCTGGGCGTCTTCAAACAGGCGGTGCTCGTGCTGCGCTGGTTCGTCGACGGTACCCGGCTGGTCCAGCTCGCCCGGGACAACTGCAGGGCCTTGCCCCCGGAGAGTGGACACCTGTTCGTGTCGTTATGCGGCAAGTGTCAGGGTAGCTGACTGTTGTTCGTAGGCGATCGGTGCCTGTTG
>NZ_JBHWKO010000084.1:0-16141 GCF_042731035.1 Streptomyces sp. NPDC059895 | reverse complement strand
CGGCCGGCCGCGCCGCCATCGCGCGCCAGCGGCCGACGGCTGTGTTCGACGTCCCGACGCCCGACGTTCGAAGTCGCGCGCGGTGTCCGACGGCGTACGCGGACGGTCGTGGCAACCGCTCTCTGCGCGATGCCTTGACGTGTACTTGGCACAGTGGCTTCATGGGAGCGCTCCCACTCATCCTTCCGATGCCTGAGTTCCGGGCGCTCACTCCTGGAGTCGCAGTGAGAAGAGCACGAAGCGCGCCACGAAAGAGGTTCCTGCCCACCCTTGCCACGCTGCTCGGTCTCGCCGTGGTCCTCGGCTTCCTGGCTCCGGCCACCGCCCAGGCCGCCGAGTCCCCCCGCGCCCTCGCCACCGGCCTGCACATCAGTGACGGCCGTCTGCTCGAGGGCAACGGCAACGACTTCGTCATGCGGGGCGTCAACCACGCCCACACCTGGTACCCGGGCGAGCTCCAGTCGCTGGCCGACATCAAGGCGCTCGGCGCCAACTCCGTCCGCGTGGTCCTCTCCGACGGCCACCGCTGGAGCGAGAACAGCCCGGCCGACGTGGCGAACGTCATCGCCCAGTGCAAGGCCAACCGCCTGATCTGTGTCCTGGAGGTGCACGACACCACCGGCTACGGCGAGGACGCCGCGGCCGGCACCCTCGACCACGCCGCCGACTACTGGATCGGCCTCCAGGACGTGCTCACCGGCGAGGAGAACCACGTCGTCATCAACATCGGCAACGAGCCCTGGGGCAACACCGACCCCGCGGGCTGGACCGCGCCGACCATCGCCGCGGTCGAGAAGCTGCGCGCCGCCGGATTCGAGCACACGATCATGGTGGATGCCCCCAACTGGGGCCAGGACTGGCAGGGTGTCATGCGCGCCAACGCGCAGTCCGTGTACGACGCCGACACCACCGGCAACCTGATCTTCTCGATCCACATGTACAGCGTCTTCGACACGGCGGCGGAGATCACGGACTACCTCAACGCCTTCGTCGCCGCCGGACTGCCGATCCTCATCGGTGAGTTCGGCGGGCCCGCCGACCAGTGGGGCGACCCGGACGAGGACACCATGATGGCCACCGCCGAGCAACTCGACCTCGGCTACCTGGCCTGGTCCTGGAGCGGCAACACCGACCCGATCCTGGACCTGGCGATCGGCTTCGACCCGACGCAGCTCAGCTCCTGGGGCCAGCGCATCTTCAACGGGGCCGACGGCATCGCCGAGACCGCCGAGGAGGCCACGGTCTACAGCGGTACCTCCGGCGACACCCAGGCACCGACGGCCCCCGGCACCCCGGCCGCCTCGGCCGTGACGTCCACCTCCGCCACCCTGACCTGGACCGCGTCCACCGACGACGTCGGCGTGGCCGGCTACGACGTCGTCCGCGTCGCCGACGACGCCGAGACCAGGATCGCCGTCTCCACGACGAACACCGCCACCCTGACCGGCCTCACCGCCGACACCGCGTACACCTTCGCGGTCTACGCCCGGGACGCGGCCGGCAACCGTTCGCCGCGCTCGGCCACGGTCGGCGTCACCACCGCGGAGGACGGCGGCACCCCCGGCGCGTCCTGCTCCGTCGGCTACCGCGTCGTGGGCGAGTGGCCGGGCGGCTTCCAGGGCGAGATCGCGCTCCGCAACACCGGTACCGCCGCCGTCAACGGCTGGACGCTCGTCTTCGCCTTCGCCGACGGCCAGACGGTCACCAACATGTGGGGCGGCACCGCCGCCCAGAGCGGCGGCACGGTCAGCGTCACCCCGGCCTCGTACACCACGGCCATCCCCGCCGGCGGCTCGGTCACCGTCGGCTTCATCGGCGCCAAGGGCGCCACCAACACCGCTCCGACCGCGTTCACCCTCAACGGCACCACCTGCAGCACCGCTTGACGTCTCGTCACCGACGGGCACCCGGCTCCGTGGTCGGCCCCGCACCCGGTCGGCCGTCCGGAGGCACCCGGTCCGCCCCGGCCGGGTGCCTCCCCGGCTCGGGGCACCTCAACCACCGTGCGGGAGAGGTCCGATAGCGCCGTCCTCCGCCATCCGAACACCCATCAAACAAAATTCATGGGTGTGAGCGCCGAGAGGGCGGGCAGGCGGGCGGTGTGCAGATATCGGTCCACCTGGGAGGGAACATGATGACGGAGACGGCGCTGCGGTCCGCAACGCACACCGCCGGACTGCCGGAGGTCGCGGATCCTTCGAAGGTGGCTCCGAAGGACGCGCGACAGCTGACCCGGTTGTTCTTCGAGCAGTTGGCGGTCCTGGAGGAGGGGACCGAGGAATTCCAGTACGCGCGCAACACGCTGATCGAGATGAACATCTCCCTGGTGCGCTACGCGGCCTCGCGGTTCCGCAGCCGCGACCCGGAGGAGATGGAGGACATAGTCCAGGTCGGCGTGATCGGTCTGATCAAGGCGATCGACCGGTTCGAGCTGTCCCGCGAGGTGGAGTTCACCTCCTTCTCGATCCCCTACATCGTGGGCGAGATCAAGCGGTTCTTCCGGGACACCACCTGGGCCGTGCACGTTCCGCGCCGCCTTCAGGAGGCCCGGGTGCAGCTGGCGCGGGCGACCGAGGAACTGAGCAGCCGGCTGGGCCGGACGCCGACGGTGAGTGAGCTGGCGCAGCTCATGAACCTTCCGGAGGAGGAGGTCATCGAGGCGCGCCTGGCGTCCAACGGTTACCGGTCGTCGTCCCTGGACGCCGCCATCGGCGGCAGCGAGGACGGCGAGACCGCCCTGGCCGACTTCATCGGGGACGAGGACGGCGCGCTGGAGCTCGTGGAGGACTTCCACGCGCTCGCCCCGATGATCGCCGAGCTCGACGAGCGCTCCCGCCGCATCCTGCACTGGCGGTTCGTGGAGGAACTGACGCAGGCCCAGATAGGCGAGCGCCTCGGGGTGTCGCAGATGCACGTCTCGCGGCTGTTGTCGCGCACCCTGGCCCGGCTGCGTGAGGGCATGCTCACCACCGAGTGACCCGCCCGGACGACAGACAGGTCGTGCTTCGGCGGCCCGCGCAGCGTGTCCCACGCGCGCGGGCCGCCGTGCTGTGTCCTGCGCGCGCGGGCTCCGGCGTCGTGTCCTGCGCGCGGGTCGCAGTCACCTGTTTCACGCGCGCAGGCCGCAGTCCCGTGTCTCACGCGCGCCGGCCGCAGCCCCGTGCCTCACGCGCGCGGGCCGCGGCCCGCATCATGCGCGCGTGGGCCCCCGCGCCGTGTCACACGCGCATGGGCCGCAGCGCCGTGTCACACGCGCGTACGCCGCAGCGCCGCGTCGTCCCGTACGGCCGGCAGCCCCGCCGGCCCGAGCGGGGGCGTCCCCGGGGCGTCGGGCGAGGCGAGCGCCCGCAATGCCTCCCGCAGACCGGGCGGTCGCAGCAGCCCGGGCCCCACGGACCGCCGGTCCCAGCCGGGGCCGCACAACAGCACCACGCTCTGCGTCCGGGCGCCGCGTACCCCCCACCGGCTGGCGGCGACGTGCTGGGCGAGCGGCAGGCTCGCCGTGGACCGTGACTGCGACCACAGCGCCACCGCCGAGGGGCCGACCCGCCGCACCGTCGCCACCACCGCCTCTGCCGGGACCGCGCCGCCGAGCATGAGCGCGGGTACGCCCAGCTCCGCCAGCGCGGCGCCCAGCGCCTCCAGGGGCAGTGTGTGCTGCTCGCCCGGGGAACAGGCCAGCAGCACCGGTGAGGTGCCGGGCCGGTGGTCCTGCCGCGCCCGGGACACGTACAGGTGGCGCAGGGTGGCGGAGATGTGCCAGGACAGCAGGTGCTCCACCTCCACGTACCGGTCGCCCGACGACTCCCACTTCCGGCCGACCGCCCGGAGCGTGGGCACCATCACCTCTTCCCAGGCCGTGACCAGCCCGTAGGCGCGGACCACGGCCGTCAGCTGCTCCTGGACCGCCGACGCGTCGAGCCGGACGGCCGCGCGGGCCAGGCCCCGGCACTCCTGGCGTACGTCCCCCAGTGGCAGGCCGCTGGGGGAGTGCGAGGCCCGGTCCGGATCCGGCCCCTGGTCCGTGTCCGGCACCGGCGGCGGTGAGGGACACGCTCCCGGACCCCGGGCCGCCTGCGCGTCCACCGCCGGGAGCGTGCCCGCTGCCGTGCCACGGCCGCGTGCCCGCTCCTTCGCGGCGCGCGCGGCTTCGGCGGGAGGCACGCCCGAGGCCGTCAGCCGGCACATCTCCTGCACCATGGCCACGTCCTCCGGCGACCAGCGACGGTGCCTGCCGTCGATGCGCACGGCGGGCCCCAGCCCGTAGCGGCGGTCCCAGGAGCGCAACGTCGTGGGGGACACACCGAGCCTGCGGGCCAGGAAACCGGTCGTCACCCCCACCTCCGCCGTTCCGGCCGACGCGCGGGGGCTCACCTTCACCGGGCACCTCCGCGCCGTACGGCATCTGGGGCGGCGCCGCTTCCCCCGAGGGGGCCGGTCGCCGGGAATCTGCGGCTCACCACAGGTCCTCGCCTCGTCTCGCACGCCGAACGGGCTCCTGGCGGCCCGTGTGGCTCGTACGGTGTTCCGCCGGACGCCGCCGAACGGATGCGAAGCGGTGATCAGGCCGGTGACCGGGATCTCCGCCCCGCCGGCCGCGCCCGCGTCCCCGCTCCCGCCCGTCCTGCGTCTTGCCGGACAACCATGGCCGAAACGGTGGAAGAGCGCATATATTTCTCCGTACCTCTGCCGGGTCGGCGGTGCTCCGGGCACCGCGTTACCGGTGAGGGCTGCCCCGACGGCGCGGCCCGACCGACGGCGGAGGTTGTGATGATGTCTTCTCCCTGTGACGGCCGTCGCGCGCCGCTCTCCGGCGACGCCCCCGGGCTCCGGACGGGACGGGAGGTGGCGCGTGAACTGGCGTGAGGCCGCGGCCTGCCGCTCCGAGGACCCTGAGCTCTTCTTCCCGATCGGCGAGGACGGCCCGGCACGCCGGCAGATCGAGCAGGCACGCGCGGTCTGCCGGCGCTGCCCCGTCCTCGTGCCCTGCGCCTCCTGGGCGCTGCGCAACGCCGAACGGGACGGCGTGTGGGGCGCGATGACGGCCGGCGAACGCCGGGACGTGCTCTTCCGGCGCAGGACGTCCGGCGACGACCCCTGAGCCGGGACGCGCCCGGTCGTCCCCTCCCCGGTCCACCCCGGCCCGGCCCGGGCCGTACTGCGGCCGGCGGTCGGCGAACGACGGCCGGCGCGCGGTGCGGACGGTGGCCGCCCGTGATCCGGCCGGCGAACCGCCCGTGGTGCGGCCGGCGAACCGCCCGTCGTGCGGGCGGCGGCCGGCCCGTGGCGTGGACGGCGGCCGGCCCGTGGTGGCTCAGCCAGGGAACCGGCTCGTGGTGGCTCAGCCAGGGAACCGGCCGGGGTGGCTCGACCGGGAAACCGGCCTGTGGTGGTTCAGCCAGGGAACCGGCCGGTGGTGGCTCAACCGGGAAACCGGCCGGTGGTGGCTCAACCGGGAAACCGGCCCGTGGACCGCAGGTGCCAGCGCCGTTCGGCGTAGGCCAGGTCGTCCCGCCACAGGCGTCCTGCGGCGGCCCGTACGAGCGGCCGCAGCAGCGGGGCCATCGTGCGGGCCGCGGCGAAGCCGGGGCGGTCCGAGGCGGCCACGACCGCCTCCACGACCGCTGTCCGCGGCCGGCCCAGGGCGTCCGGGCCCAGCGGGGTGGCGTGTGTCTCGACCACCGACCCCTGCCCCTCGCCCTCGGTGATGTGCATGACGACGGTGCGCGGCTCGGGCGCGGTGAACACCGCCCGCACCGGGACGACGAGCCGTCCGGCCAGCTTGAAGGAGACGTCGACGGCGAAACCGTCCCCGTTCGCCGCCCCGCCCCCGGGCTCCTCCCCGTCGTCGGCCGGGGACGTTCCGGGAGTGTCGACGACGGTCAGGTCGACGAAGGAGTACGGGTGGAACCACGCGCCGTGCCAGGGGTCCAGCCGGTTGGCGACGACGTCCTCCGGTTCGCAGGTGCCGACGCCCACGTAGACGGCCGACACCGCGTCCGCCAGGGCGGGCCTGACCGGTACGACCGGCTCGTCCAGGGGCGGCTCGCCGCCCACGTCGTCCAGCCGCACCCACACCAGCACGCCGTCGTCGTGCACCGGCAGCGGCTCCCAGCCCGCGAACGGGCCGCCGCGCAGCGCGAGTCCGTGCCAGTGGCAGACCAGGGTTCCGCAGCGCACCGGGCTGTCCCGGAGCGGCGCGCCGAGGTGCGGGCAGACACCGGGCCCGGCGACCAGCCGGTGTGCCGCGTCGCGCCAGACGACGACCTCCCGGCCGGCGACCGTCCGGGCGAGGGGCCGGTCGTCGCGCACGTCGCGGGTGGCCCCGACGACGTACCAGTTGCCCGAGGGGCGTGCCTGGGCGCGTTTGAGCGCCCGGGCGATCACGGCCGGGCGTGCCTCGCGCCATGTCGGGCGCTGCCGCTCCCAGGCCACCGGGTCGCTGCGCAGCGACAGCGGGAACCGTCCGCGCCGGACGGAACGGTCGGGGCTCACGCGGCCTCCTCGGGCAGCCGTTCGGACGAGGGCGGGATGCCGGGCCACGACGTCCGGGACGGCCCGGTCATCCGGGTGGGCGGCCGTCCCGGACCGGACGGCGGTGTCTGGCGTGCCCGTGCCCGGGTGCGTGCCGCCGCGCGGGCGGCGGCCAGGCGCAGCAGTCCGTCGGCGGCCACCGCGGCCCGCCGACGGCGGGGCACCACGGCACGGCGGTGCAGCACCGCGTACCCGTCGGCGGCGACCGCGTCCAGGATGCCCCCGTACAGCACGAAGGCCGTGCGGATGCAGGGGCGGGACACCGGGTCGAGCAGGGCCAGCCCCGGCGCCGCCTCGCGGTAGACGCCACGGGTCAGGCCCTCGAAGGCCCTGAGCGCCTCGGTGATCCGCCGGTCGGGGCGGCCGGTGGCACGGCTCCAGGACAGCAGCCCGCGGTCCACGCCGTGCGCGCGCAGCAGGTCGGCGGGCAGGTAGACCCGGCCGCGGTCGAGGTCCTCGCCCACGTCCCGCAGGAAGTTGGTCAGCTGGAAGGCGACGCCCAGGGCGGCCGCGTGGGGGGCGGCCTCCTCGCGCGGGACGACGGTTCCGAGGACCGGCAGCATCTGCAGCCCGATCACCGCGGCGGAGCCGTGCATGTACGCGCGCAGGTCGTCGTAGGTCGGGTAGTCGGTGACCTCCAGGTCGCTGCGCATGGCGGCCATGAAGTCGGTGAAGTGCCGGTGGTCGATGGCGTACCGGCGGGCCGTGTCGGCGAGCGCCAGCACCACCGGTTCGGTGCTGCCGCCGTCGCGCAGCCCCCGCTCCAGGCCCGCCTGGAGGCGCCCGAAGTCCCGCGCGCGGCGGTGGCGCGGCAGACCGTCGTCCAGGGAGTCGACGATGTCGTCCGCCCAGCGGGCGAAGCCGTAGAGGGCGTGGACGGCGGGCCGCCGTGCGACGGGCAGCAGCCGGGTGGCGAGGAAGTACGTCCTGCCGTGCCGGGCGTTGAGCGCGCGACAGCGCGTGTAGGCGTCGCGCAGCGCCGGATCCGTGATGCCCGCGGCGTCGAGTTCACGGCCGGTCATGAGTGCGTTCCTTCCGGTGTGGCCCGCAGGCCGTGACGGCGGGCGGGGGAGGGGGTGGTGCGCCCGGTGATGCGGGCCGCGGCGAGCTTGCCGGACAGCAGAACGGTCGGCACGCCGACGCCCGGGGTGGTGCCGCACCCGGCGAGCACGGCGTTCTCGGTGCCGCGGACCAGGTTGCGCGGGCGGAACGGGCCGGTCTGCGCGAAGGTGTGGGCCGCGGAGAAGGGCGTGCCCGCCGCGTGCCCCTGGGCCTGCCAGTCGGCGGGCGTGACGAGGGTCTGGTCCTCGACGGACGCGGCGATGCCGTCGAGCCCGCGCCGCTCCAGCTCCCGCAGGAGGCTGTCGCGGTACCGCGGTGCCAGCTCGCCCCAGGCGGCCGCGTCCGGCCCGATGTCGGTGTTCGGGCAGGGGGCGAGGATGTAGTGCAGATGGCGGCCGGGCGGCGCGAGCGTCGGGTCGGTGGCCGTGGGGCGGGTGATGAGCAACGACGGATCGCTCATCAGGCTGCCGGTGCGGGTGAGCTCGTCGAAGGTGCCGTGCCACCGCGCGCCGAACGACAGCGTGTGGTGCGCGAGGCGGGGCCAGGTCCGGTCGGTCCCCGCGTGCAGGACGACGGCCGACGGCGCGTGCCGGATGCGCAGGGGGCGGCGCGGCGTCCGGCCGAGGAGGCGGTAGGCGACCGGCAGGTCCGGGGTGAGGACGACCGCGTCGCACGGGATGCGCTCGTGGGCGGTGACGACGGCGGTGATCCGGTCGCCGTCGCCGGAGCGCTCCAGCCGGGTGACGTCCCGTCCGAAGCGCAGGTCGGCGCCCGCGTCCGCGGCGGCGTCCGCCATGGCCCGCGGCAGCGCGTGCATGCCGCCGCGCGGGAAGTACACGCCGGCGACGGTGTCCATGTAGGCGATGACGGCGTACGCGGCGAGGGCGCGGGCGGGCGGGACACCCGCGTACAGCGACTGGAAGGAGAAGACGCGGCGCAGGCGTTCGTCGCGCAGATGGCGGCCGATCCGTGCGTCCAGGCGGCCGAACCCGCCGAGCGCGGCCAGCCGGGCCAGGTCGGGGGTGAGCAGGTGCAGGGGCGAGTCGAAGTTGGTGTCGATGAAGCGCCGCATCTGCGCCCGGTACAGCTGCTCCAGCCAGTGCCGCAGCCGCCGGTAGCCGGCCGCCTCCGCGCCGCCCGCGAACCGCTCGACCTCCGCCTCCATCGCGTCCGCGTCGGTGTGCACGTCGACGCTGCTGCCGTCGGCGAAGAGCGCCCGGTAGGCCGGGTGCAGGGGGATGAGGTCGACGCGGTCGCGCAGGCTGTCGCCGACCGCGGCGAAGGCCTCGTCGGCGAGGTCCGGCATGGTGAGCACGGTGGGACCGGTGTCGATGCGGTAGCCGCCGCGCACCAGGCGCCCGGCGCGGCCGCCGGGCAGCGCGTCGCGCTCGACGACGGTGACCCGCCGTCCGGCGCCGAGCAGGTGCAGCGCGGCGGCCAGGCCGGCGAGCCCGGCGCCCACCACCACGACGTGGTCCGTGCGCCCGGGGAGGGTCCGCGTCATCGCGCGGCTCCCTCGGCGCCGATGCGCAGCAGGAGGGCGTAGGACGCGTCGTCCTCGGGCCGCACAGGGGAGGGCGACGTGGGCCGGGTGGCGGGGGAGGGCGGTGGGGCGGCGGAGGGCCGTGCGGCCGGCCCGGAGGGAGTCGCGGTGGCGGCGGGCCGAGGGGCCGGCGAAGGCGCAGGAGCTGCCCGGGGCCCCGATCCCGCCGGGGTCGCGCCGGGGGCTGTCGGGGTCGCGCCGGCAGTGTCCGGGGAGGCGTCGGCGGTTGCCGGGGTCGCGCCGGCAGTCTCCGGGGAGGCGTCGGCGGTTGCCGGGATCGCGCCGCCCGCCGTGGCGTGGAGCAGCTCGCGCAGGCGCGAGCGGCCCTCCGGCTCCAGTGCCGCGGGGTCCAGGGAGTCCAGGTGACGCATGCCCCGGGCGACCAGCCGGTCGATCCTCGCCTCGACGGCGTCGCGCGCGCCGGTCGTGACGAGGACGTCGCGTACCTCGGCGAGCCGGCTGTCGGACAGGTCGGCACGGCCGAGGGAGTGCCGCAGCAGCGCGAGCGCGCGCCGGTCACCGGCCGCCTCGGCCCGGTTCCGCGCCACGGCGGTCAGGTAGGTGGGCTTGCCGGTCCGGATGTCGCCGCCGGAGGGCTTGCCGGTGTGCCGCGGGTCGCCGAAGACGTCGCGCAGGTCGTCGCGGAGCTGGAAGGCGATCCCGACGCACCGGCCCGCCGCGCACAGGGCCTCGGTCGGCGCGGGGTCGGCACCCGCCAGGGCGGCTCCGAGGGCCAGCGGACGCTCCACCGAGTACAGGGCGCTCTTGAGACAGGCGGCGCGGATCGCACGGGCCGCCGAGCGTGCGCCGGTGGCCTGCCCCTGGACGTCCAGGTACTGGCCGGCCACCATCTCGGTGCGCATGGCGCTCCACAGCTCGCGCACCGCGCGGGCCGTGCCGGGCGCGAGCTCGGTGGCCGCGACGACGTCGTCGGCCCATGCCAGCGCCAGGTCCCCGGCGAGTACGGCCGCGGCCTCGCCGAATCGCGGGCCGTGCTCCGGCGGGACGGTGCCGGCGTACTGGGCGGCGACGTCGGCGTGCAGGGCGAGCCGTCCGCGCCGCAGCCGCGAGCCGTCCATCACGTCGTCGTGGACCAGCGCGCACGTCTGGATCAGTTCGAGGGCGGCGCCGACGCGGAGGGCGGCCTCCGCGGCGCCGGCCCCTCCGCCGCAGGCGCGCAGCGCCCACCACACGAAGCGCGGCCGTGTGCGCTTGCCGCCCTCCAGGGTGCAGCGGGCGACACGTTCGGCCAGGTCCCGGGCGAACACGGGGTCCAGGGCGGCGGCGTGCTCGACGCGTTCGGCCAGCAGGTGGTCGAGGACTCGACCCACGGCTCCGGGCACGTCGCGGTCGATCGCGGGCAGGTCGTTCACGTCCAGGGGGAAGAGGGCGGGCATGGCGCCTTCCGGTCGGCTGTCGGGGGAGGGGCCGCGTTCACCCGCGCGGGACGTGCGGTCGTCCGTGCGGGACGTGCGGTGGTCCGTGCGGGACGTGCGGTCGTCCGTGCGGGACGTGCGGTGGTCCGTGCGGGACGTGCGGTCGTCCGTGCGGGACAAGGGGGCGCCCACCGGGGACAAGGGGTCGCCCGCGCGGGACGGGGGGTGGTCCGCGCGGTGTCGCCGGGCCACGAGGGGAACGCCGGGCGGCGGCCCGGCCAGGGGGTGTTCCTTCGCCTTGCTCGGGCGCATCCCGGTTCCTCTCGTCGTGATCGGAGTCGGCCCACACTGAACGCATTCCGCGTCGAGGACGGGCACGGATGCGCCAACCGGGGGACAGTCGCGCTTTGTTCACGTCCGTCGACGGGCGGATCGGGCCGGCGAAAGCGGGGCGATGTGGCGCGGCGCGGCGGCGACGCAGCGGCGACATGGCGACGACGTGGCGCGACGCGCGCGACGCAACGAATCGCACCGGCTAATCGATGCAGAGACGATGCAAGTTGCTGCATCGATTAGCCGCTTCGCATGGTGGAGGAGCCGCGGTCGCCCCGCGCGACCGGCACCCCGGCTCCGGCGAGGTGGACGGCCCCCGCGAGGGGCCGCGCCTCCCGTACGGGCCGGACACCGCCCGTACGAGGAGCAGACACCATGACCGCACAGCAGGCCGCCGGGCCCACCCTCGACACCGCTCCGCCGTGGGCTCCGACCGAGGACGCCCTCACCGACGACGAACTCGCCGCGGGCTTCGCCGCCGGCGACGAGGTCTGCCTGGCCGCCGCCTACCACCGGTACGGGTCCCTGGTCCACACCCTGGCGCGACGCTCCCTCGGGGACGCCCGGGAGGCGGAGGACGTGACGCAGACCGTGTTCCTGGCGGCCTGGCGGGGACGCGCCGGATTCCTGCCGGAGCGCGGCACCCTGTCCGCCTGGCTCGTCGGCATCACCCGCCGCAAGGTCGCCGACGCGCTGTCGGCCCGGACGCGCCGCGCCGAACTCGTCGCGGCGGCCGGCGCGCGGATGTCCGTCACCACCGGGGACCGGCACACTCCCGACGCCGTGCTCGACCGCGTCCTGCTCGGGCACGAACTCGCCAAGCTGCCCGCCCCGCAACGCCGCGTCCTCACCCTCGCCTTCTACGACGACCTCACCCAGACCCAGATCGCCGAACTCACCGGCTGGCCGCTGGGCACGGTCAAGAGCCACGCCCGGCGCGGACTGCACCGGCTCGGCCGCTGCCTGGAGGACGACGGCGTGTACGCGAACGCCGGGTGACCCGCGCGGGCGGAAACGATGCGACGCGGAAACGATGCAGGAACGACGCAGGAACGATGCGGAACGATGCGGGAACGAGCACGGTCCGGTCCGGCCACCGGCGGCACCACCCCGACGGCCCAGCGTGGCCTGCATCCGAAGGGGTCCCCGAGCAGGAATGCTTCCCACGGGAGCACCCCGGACGCGCGCAGGGAGGGAGCGGTTCGTGCTGGAGGCGGAGGTCGCCATCGTGGGCGCGGGAGCCGCGGGACTCTCCCTCGCCCACCGGCTGTCGCGCCCCGCCCCCGGAGGCGGCCGCCCGTCGGTGGTCCTGGTGGACGCCCCGCCCGGACGGCTGCGCCCGCCGCGGCGGACCTGGTGCTTCTGGGAGGCGGGCCCGGGACCGTACGACGCCGCGCTGACCACGGAGTGGGAGCGGCTGCGGATCCACACCCCCGAGGGCCGCACCGTCGAGGACGGCATCGCGCCGCTGCGCTACAAGATGCTCCGCTCCGACGACTTCGAGGCGTTCGTCGCCCGCGACCTCGCGGGCAGTGACGACGTCCGCCGCCTGGAGGCGACCGTCGAGACGGTGCGCGCGGCGGCCGGCGGAGCCGAGGTCCGTGCCCGCGGCGCCGACGGCCGCGCGCTGACCGTACGCGCCCGCTGGGTCTTCGACTCCCGGCCTCCCGGCTGCCTCCCGGCGGCCCGCACCACCTTGTTGCAGCACTTCCACGGCTGGTTCGTGCGCACCGCCCGGCCCGTCTTCGACCCCGGCACGGTCGGACTCATGGACTTCCGCGTGCCGCAGCCGTCCCACGGACTGGCCTTCGGCTACGTCCTGCCGACCGGCCGCCGTGACGCCCTCGTGGAGTACACCGAGTTCTCCCGCGCCGTCCTGTCCCGCCACGACTACGAGGCCGCGCTGCGCCACTACACCGAGGACGTGCTCCGCCTCGGC
Organism: Streptomyces sp. NPDC059895; assembly: GCF_042731035.1. Classification (NCBI taxonomy): domain Bacteria; kingdom Bacillati; phylum Actinomycetota; class Actinomycetes; order Kitasatosporales; family Streptomycetaceae; genus Streptomyces; species Streptomyces sp. NPDC059895. The sequence goes on along the minus strand of NZ_JBHWKO010000084.1, from coordinate 3,354 downwards.
CCGGTCCGCGTCACCTCGACGGAGACCGGCGTGATCCCGATGACCGACGCGCGGTTCCCCCGCCGCGCGGCTCCGTCGGTCTTCCGCATCGGCGCCGCCTCAGGCGCCACGCGGCCGTCGACGGGTTACACCTTCTCCGCCGTCCAGCGGCAGACGAGGGCCGTCGCGGACGCCCTGCGGGCGGGCCGCCACCCGCTGCCGCCCGCACCCCACTCGGCCCGCTCCCGCGCCATGGACGCCGTGATGCTGCGCGCCCTGGACAGCGGCCGGGTCGACGGTGCCGCGTTCTTCGCGCGGCTCTTCTCGCACGTTCCGATGGAGCGACTGCTGCGCTTCCTGGACGGCCGCACCCGCCTCCACGAAGACCTCGCCGTCGGCGCCCGCACCCCCGTACTGCCGATGCTCCGCTCCGCCGCCGAACTTCCCTTCCTGCCCCGCAGGCCCTTCCCCGGCCCCTGACCGCCACTGTGGAAGCGCTCCGTGCATGTGGCGGATCCCCGCCCCCGACAGATCCCCGCACCCCACCGAGGAGACCGCATGACCCTGCTGCGCGACGCGGAGCTGGCCGCCGCGTTCGACCACGCCGCTCGCAGCTACGACACCCTGGTCGCCGCCAACCCCGGCTACCACGCCCATCTGCGCCGCTCCGCACGCCGCCTGCGCCTGCCGCACGGCGGGCGCGGGCTGCGCGTCCTGGACCTCGGCTGCGGCACCGGCGCGTCGACGGCCGCGCTCGCCGCCGTCTTCCCCGACGCCCGGATCACCGCCGTGGACGCCTCCGCCGGCATGCTGCACCGGGCGGCCGCCAAACGGTGGCGCGCGGGGGTGACCTTCGTGCACGCCCCGGCGGAACGCCTGGCGGACGCGGGCCTGGCGGGGCCGTTCGACGCCGTGTTCGCGGCCTACCTCTTCCGCAACGCCGCCGACCCCGGCGCGGTGCTCTCGGCGGTGCGCGACGTGCTGGCGCCGAACGGACGGCTGGCGGTGCACGAGTACGCCCTCAGCGGCCGGCCCGCGCACCGCGCGGTGTGGACGGCGGTGTGCCGGGGTCTGGTCCTGCCCGTCGCGACCCTCCTGGGCGACGGCGCCCTGTACCGCCACCTGTGGCACAGCGTGGTGCGGTTCGACACGGCGGACGGCTTCGCCGACCGGGTCCGCTCGGCCGGGTTCGAGCACGTACAGGTGCTGCCCCTGCCGGGATGGCAGACCGGCATCACCCACACGGTCGTCGCCCGCCGCCCCGGCCTCCGCACGGCGGCCGGGCGATGACCGGGCCCCGGCGTCCGGACGCGACGCGCCACGGCAGGGACCGGCGGGCACGGAGGCTGCCACCTCCCGAGGGCACGCCACGCCTCACCGGTGACCGCCGCCCGACGACCGCCGTTGTGGGCGGCGGCATCGCCGGCCTGGCGGCCGCGACCGCCCTGGCCGAACGGGGCGTACACGTCACGCTCTACGAACGCGGATCCACCCTCGGAGGACGGCTGGCGGGCTGGCCGACCACCCTCGGCGACGGCTCCGCCGTCACCATGAGCCGCGGCTTCCACGCGTTCTTCCGCCAGTACTACAACCTGCGCGGCCTGTTGCGGCGCACCGATCCCGGACTCGCCCGCCTGCGGGCGCTGCCCGACTACCCGCTGCGGCACAGCGGTGGGCTGCACGACGGCTTCCGGCACGTCCCGCGCACCCCGCCGTGGAGCGCGCTCGGATTCGTCGCCCTGAGCCCCACCTTCCGGCCGCGCGACCTCGCCCGGATGAACCCGGTCGCGGCACTGCCCCTCCTCGACGTCCGCGTACCCGACGTGTACGAGCGGCTCGACGACGTCAGCGCCCACGACTTCCTGGAGTCGATCCGCTTCCCCGAGGCCGCGCACCACCTCGCCTTCGAGGTGTTCTCCCGCAGTTTCTTCGCCGACCCCCGGGAGCTGTCGGCGGCGGAGATGGTGCTGATGTTCCACATCTACTTCCTCGGCTCGGCCGAGGGCCTGCTCTTCGACGTACCCGTCGACCCCTTCCCCGCCGCCCTGTGGGACCCCCTCGCCGGCTATCTGCGCGGCCACGGCGCCGACCTGCGCACCGGCACACCCGTCGACAGCGTCGAGCCCACGCCGGACGGCGGCTTCGCCGTGGCCGCGCGCGACGAGGAGCGGCGGTACGACACCGTGGTGCTGGCCCTGGACACGGGCGGTCTGCGCGCCCTCGTCGGCCGCTCCCCGCAGCTGGCCGACGCCGCGTGGCGGGAACGGGTCGCCCGGCTGCGCACCGCGCCGCCGTTCCTCGTGAGCCGCCTGTGGCTGGACCGGCCCGTCGCCGCCGACCGGCCCGGCTTCCTGGGCACCAGCGGCTACGGCACCCTCGACAACGTCAGCGTGCTGGAGCGCTGGGAGTCGGAGGCGGCCCACTGGAGCGCCCGCCGCGGTGGATCCGTCGTGGAACTGCACGCCTACGCCCTGCCGGACGGCGCGGTCCGGGACGTCGAGCAAAAACGCCTGGTCGCACAACTGCACCGGGTGTACCCGGAGACGCGCGCGGCGACGGTCGTCGACGAACGCCACGAGTGGCGGGCCGACTGCCCGCTGTTCCCGGTCGGCGGCCACGGCGACCGGCCGACCGTACGCACCGGCGACCCGGGCCTGGTGGTGGCCGGCGACCTGGTCCGCACGGACCTGCCGGTGGCCCTCATGGAGCGCGCGGCCACCAGCGGCTTCCTCGCCGCCAACGCCCTGCTGGAGCGCTGGGGCGTCCGGGGACAGACCCTGTGGACCGTTCCCGACCGCGGACGCGGCGCGGCACTGCGGCTGCTCGCGCGGTGGGGCGCCGACCGGTCCGGCCCGGTCGGCGCCGGCACACGCGCGGCACCATGACCGGCCCCCCCGCCCCCAGACCAGGGACGCGTCTCCTGGCACGCCGCCACCCCGGGGCCGTCACGCCGGAGGGGTGCCCGCAGGGGTGAGGCGGCGGGACCGGGGTAGACGCGTCGGTACACAGGCCTTGCCGAACCGGCCTCGCCGTCGACCGTTCCAGGAGGCAGCCGTGCCAGGGATGTTGGAGAAGATCAAGCAGTTCAGCAGGAGCCCGCAGGGGCGCCGTGCCATGGAGCAGGTGCGCCGCGCCTCCGCCGACCCGCGCCGCAGGGCCCAGGCCCAGCGGCTGCTCGGCAGGCTGCGGGGCAGGCGCTGACCCCGCAGGCCGGACAAGCCGTCGGGGTGACGCCGTATCAGGGGCCGGTGGCCGCCCGCACGAGCCGGGCGGCCCCCGGCCCCTGGCGCGCGGGGCCCGGGCCCACGTGCACCCGGTCGCGCGTGGGCCCGGGCCGGCGCCGGGCCGCCCGCCGCCGGCCGCCCGCGGGCTCGG
>NZ_JBHWKO010000083.1:0-16315 GCF_042731035.1 Streptomyces sp. NPDC059895 | reverse complement strand
TGGTGGACCACCGACCCACTACGCAAGCCTCGCACCAGCCGACTCGAGCGCCTCAGCCACCAACTCGCCCGCTGACGAATTCAGCAACAGAGTCACCTGAGGGCTTGCGGTGGGACGGTGGATTGTGCTTCTGCCGCTGGGGGCCTTATGGGGACGTCGCAGTCGAAGGTCGATCTGTACGCAGCGATCCGCCGTGACCATCAAGGGGGCATGTCGCAGCGGGCGTTGCAGCGCAAGCACAACGTCACGTGGCGGACGGTGCGGCGGGCGCTGGACGGTCAGTGGCCGGAGCCGCGTCGGCAGCATCGGCGCCGTGAGTCGCGGCTTGATCCTTACAAGCCGCTGATCGACGGGATTCTGCGGGCGGATCTGGACGCGCCGGCCAAGCAGCGTCACACCGCTCAGCGGATCTTCGACCGGCTGGTGGACGAGCACGGCGCCCATGAGATCTCGTATCCGATGGTCCGCACCTACGTGAAAGACCGACGTCCGCAGATCAGACAGGATGCGGGGATCGGCCCGCAGGCCATGTTCGTGCCGCAGACGCACCTGCCCGGCGCCGAGGCGGAGGTCGACTTCGGTGAAGTCAGCGTGGTCCTGGCCGGTGAGATGACCCGGCTCTACCTGTTCTCGCTGCGGCTGTCGTACTCGGGCAAGGCAGTGCACCGGGTGTTCGCGACCGCGGGTCAGGAAGCCTTCTTCGAAGGGCACGTGCACGCGTTCCGGGTCCTGGGCGGCATCCCTCGCAGACACATCCGCTATGACAACTTGCGGGCCGCGGTCGAGCGGGTGCTGGGCTTTTACCGGGGCCGGGTGGAGGCGGACCGTTGGACCGCGTTCCGCTCGCACTGGGGTGTCGAGGCGTTCTACTGCAGGCCCGGCATCGAGGGCGCCCACGAGAAGGGCGGGGTCGAGGGGCAGATCGGCTACTACCGCCGCAACCACTTCGTTCCCGTCCCCGAAGTCGCCTCGCTCACCGAGCTGAACGCGATGGTTGACCAGTGGGACCAGGGCGATGAGGCGCGGCGGCTGCGGGGCCGCCCCCGGACCGTCGGTGACTACTTCGCGGCTGAACAGCACCTGCTCAAGCCGCTGCCGACCGAGCCGTTCGAAACGGGCCGCTGGTTCACGCCCCGGGTCAACCGGTTCAGCCAGATCAGCGTCCGCGGCAACGCCTACTCGGTTCCGGTCCGCTTCATCGGCCGTCAGCTGCGCGTCCTGCTGCATGCCAACGAGCTGATCGTCTACGACGGCCGGACCGTGGTCACCCGGCACGAGCGCCTCGGCGGCCGCAACGACTCCCGCCTGGTCCTGGACCACTACCTGGAAGCCCTGCTGCGCAAGCCGGGTGCCTTCCCGGGATCGACGGCGCTGGAACAGGCCCGCTCGGCGGGCAGGTTCACCCCCGTCCACGACAAGTGGTGGGCGGCGGCGAAGGCCGCCCACGGCGACGCGGCCGGCACCCGGGCCCTGATCGAGGTGCTGCTGCTGGGCCGGCACATGGACCACGAGCAGGTCGTCGCTGGCCTGGCGGCCGCCTACCGGGCGGGGGCCCTGACTGCGGACGCGGTCGCGCTGGAAGCCCGCAAGCTCGCCGAATCGGACGGGGAACCGGCCCTGCCGGCCCGTTCTGGGCCCGGGCCGTCGGCGACGGAGGACGAGGGGCCGACCACCGCGTCGGTGACCTTCCTCGCCGACTGGCGGCTGTCCCACCTTCCGCCCGACAACCGGCCGCTGCCCTCGGTGGCCCGCTACGACCAGCTCCTGCAACGGCCCGGCCGCACGGTCGGCAAGAAAGAGGGATCATGACGCGCAAGCGCGGACTCACCGAGGAAGCCGCCACCGCCTCCATCGATCAGGCGTGCCGCATGCTGCGGCTGCCCACCATCCGTCAGCAGTTCAAGGACCAGGCCGACGGAGCTGCCCGCGAGCAGATGTCGTATCGGGCGTTCCTGGCCGAGCTGCTGATGGCCGAGTGCGACGACCGGGCCCGCCGCAGGTCCGAGCGTCGCATCAGGGCCGCGGCCTTCCCCCGCGAGAAGAGCCTGCGGGCCTTCGACTTCGAGGCCAACCCCAACGTCGACCCCGCCACCGTCAACACGCTCGCGACCTGCGAGTGGGTCAAGAAGGGCGAGCCGCTCTGCCTGATCGGCGACTCCGGCACCGGCAAGTCCCACCTGCTCATAGCCCTGGGCACCGAGGCCGCCATGCAGGGCTTCAGGGTCCGCTACGTGCTGGCGACCAAACTCGTCAACGAGCTGGTCGAGGCCGCCGACGAGAAGCAGCTGTCGAAGACGATCGCTCGCTACGGCCGTGTCGATCTTTTATGCATCGACGAACTCGGTTACATGGAACTCGACCGTCGTGGCGCCGAGTTGCTGTTCCAGGTGCTGACTGAACGTGAGGAGAAGAACAGCGTCGCCATCGCCTCCAACGAGTCGTTTTCCGGGTGGACGAAGACGTTCACCGACCCGCGGCTCTGCGCGGCGATCGTGGACCGGCTCACCTTCAACGGCGCCATCATTCAGACTGGCACGGAGTCCTACCGTCTCGCCCACACCAAGGCCTTGGCCGAGCAGACTGGCGCTGGCTGAGATTCGAAACCGGGTGCTTGCGCGGTACTTGGGACCGCGCAAGCCCGCCTCAGGCGCCGGTGACTCCGTCGATCTGCTCGCGGATGAGATCGGCATGACCGTTGTGACGTGCGTATTCTTCGATCATGTGCACCATGATCCAGCGCAGGGAGACGCCCTGATCGCCGACGTATCCCGCTTCCTGTTCGGACAGGCGCCCCGAGTCGTCCAGCGACGCGTCAGCGATCAGCTCACGGCCTCGGGCGACCTCGGCCTGCCAGGCTGCCGTCGCCTCGTCGAGCCCTCGGTCCGGCCGGAGCGCATAGCCGTCGACGTTGTTCTCCCCGAAGACCGGCGGCATATCCTGACCTGCGAATACGCGCTGGAACCAGTTGCGTTCCACCTCAGCCACGTGCTGAACGAGACCGAGCAGCGTCATCGACGAGGGTGACACGGCAGCAAGCCGTAATTGATCATCTTTGAGGCCCGAACACTTCAGGGCAAGAGTTGCACGGTGAAAGTCCAGCCATGCCTCCAGCATGGCGCGCTCCTCAGCATGCGCGGGTGGGATAGGCCGTCCATCCGGTGTCGTATTCATCGGCCCACCATGGCAGCAACAGCCGTGGCCCACGACCACCTTCGCTGGCGACGAACACGCATCTCACCCTCTCCCATAGCGAGCCACTGACATCAAAACTCACTGACATTGATCTTGCTGAGCCACCCGAGGTGACTCCCGGAAGCACCTCCAAATGACTCCGCAACGAAGTGACACAGCCAAGCGTGGGCACCAGATCATCAGCCCAGCCCATGAAGCCCTGTTTCTTGCCGGCCGGTCCGGGATGCCAGGCCATGGAGGCGAGTCCGAACGGGCTGCTGGCGTCCGCCCAGGGGGAGGGAGAGAACAGGTGCACGCCGATGTTCCGCTTCGCATCGAACACGTTGTACCGGGCCCAGCGCCGCATCCCGACCCGCACGTGCAGCCGCGGCTGCACGGTCGCTTCCAGGCCCCTGGTCTGCACCGACAGCCGCAGCGTGTAGGACCAGGGGTAACGCACCCCTCCCTTGCTCTCGTACACGTGCGGGGGCCAGGACACCAACTCCGCCCCGCCGCCCCGGGCAGCGGTACGCCGCCACCGGGTCGTGTGCACCGCCCGCGCCGTCACCCCGTCCTCCTCCTCGCTCTGCCCGGCAGCCGTCCCGTGTTCGCCGCTGTCCTCGTCCCAGTCCTCGGCGTCCTCCTCGGTCACTTCTCCTGCGGGGCCCGTTTCCGCCTCGCCGTGGACGACGTGCCAGTCCGTCAGGCACAGGTGCGTGGCCAGCGCGTGCGGCACCAGGGGGTAGTCGGAGCTCTCCGGATCAGTGCCCGGCCCCAGCGTGAGGGTCTTGCGCGTGAACTTCAGGTCTTCCCCGCGGAAGGTCTCCAGCACGGCGGCCAGTGCAGCGATGTCGATGACCGGCGGGCGCCCACGGCGCTGCGCCAGCTGGTTGCGGTGCGTCGCGGCCGCCGTCAGCCCGCCCTTGACGAACTCCACCAGCAGGGCACGGTCCGGCGCTTTCTCGTCCGCGTCCGCCGCCCAGGCCAGCCACATCTCACCCCGCCGCGCGCGGGCGTCGTGGGTCAGGACCTGCGGCATCAGCGCGGCGATCGCGCTGTTGACCGCCCATAGGGGGATGCCCCGCTTCTCCTCCTCGCTCTCGCCCTCCGCGGACGCCGGCTGGAAGACCTGTTCGCGCAGGGGCTTTGCCCACGTCGCGGGAAACTCGCACGTCCAGTACCGGGCCAGGCGATGGCCGGCGAAGGACTCAAGGACGAGAGAGAGGGGCTGCAGGAAGTCATAGCGCACGGTGCTGCTCCACGAGGGTGTGCAGGGACTGTCGAAGGGGCCGGTACAGCGGTGAGGCGATTGCTTCGTCCGGGCCGTCGAGGGCTTCGTCGAGGGCGTCGAGCATGCCGACCAGCATGCTGTCGTCGTGTTTGGGGTCGAAGGCGGCGTCGCAGAAGTACACGCGGGCTGTTGCCCCGCCGCGCAGCATCCGGCCGATGATCTGGTCCAGCGGGACGATGTTCGTCCAGTCCATGGCACGCCGCTGCGCCGAGTGGGCGCCGGTCGCCCGGTACTGCAGGGTGCCCTCCAGCAGGTCGAGCCAGGTGCGGCGGGCCAGTTCGCGGAACATCCTCGCCCGTTCGCCCAGCGCCGTGTCGGGACCGGCCGAGGGAACGGCGCGGCGGATCTCCTCCACCGCCCACCGGTTCATCGTCTGCACGTGGTAACTGAGGTCTTCGGGGTGCAGGTGCGGGCGGACCAGGTAGAACGCGGCCCCCAGCGCGGCGACGTGGTCGTCGTTGAGGATGTTGTGGCCGCGTTCGATGGCCAGCTGGGGTGCGATGAGGATCCACGCGTCCTGCTGTTTGGCCATGGCGTGCACGTTGCCGCGGGCGATGGTCCGCCCGCTCCAGTGGTGGCTGCCGGAGTCGTCGTCGGGCACCATCTGCAGGATCTGATCCGCCCATTCGGGCCGCATCCTGATCAGGTGCCGCAGCACTTCCTCGGCCTCCCGGTAGCTGCCCACCAGCAGCAGGACCCGCCGGCGCCCCTCGGGCAGCTCGTCTCGGATCTCCTCCAGGCGGCTCCTGCGCGGCCCGCGCAGTCCCTGCTGCTGCCGGCACAGCCCCGCCAGAAGTTCCCGCAGCGCCTCCAGACGGTCCTGGCCCTGCTTGCCCGAGACGGTCACCGCGTACGCGGCCCCGCTGGAGGACTGCATCCTGACCGGCAGGTACGTGAGCATGATCCGCTGGTGTAGGGGCACCCGGTCGCCGGTGCGGGAGGCCAGGATGCCTGCGACGGGGACCTGCACGTCGTAACGCGGAGAGTTTCCCGCCCAGCTGGTGGCCGACAGCAGCAGGCACGCCGGCCCCGCGTCCTCCTCGCCGGCCGACTCCTCATACAGGTGCGGGAGGTTGAGCAGCAGCCAGCGGCCGATGCCCGAGCAGCGGAAGAACGACAGGGTACCGATCTGTTCCAGCTCCCCCTCGTGCTCCCGGTACTGGAAACCCAGCAGATTGCCCATGGGGGACTCCGGCACCAGCGGCAGGTACTCCGCGGGCGGACGGTGCACGAGGCTCGATCCCATGGCCTCCAGGCCGGTCTCCATCTCCACTTCCCAGCAGGCGCGGGTCAGCAGGGCGAGCTTCCCGGCCAGCAGCGCGACGACCATGGTGACCTGGAACCGCACCGCCAGCCGTTCCAGCGCCTGGTCCCCGGTGAGTACGACGTCGTCCTGACCGCGCAGCCACTCCACGAGGTCCTGGGTGACCAGGCCGGGCGGCTGGTAGCCGCGTGCGCTCAGATCACGCAGGAACGCGACGGACGCATCCGCCCCCGCGTAGCGGCCGGCCGGGTCGTCGAGCCACTGGGCGAACACAGCCAGCCACCGCGCACGGCACTCCTCGTCCGAGTCCCACAGCGCCGGCTGCCCCCGCCGCAGGGCGCCGCTCTCCCGCGCCGGCCGCGGGCGGCGGGAGATCTCACCGGCCAGTCCCACCGCCAGCCGCCACTCGTTGAAGTAGCCCTGGCCAAGCCATTCCCGCACGTGGCTGTGCTCGGCGAGCAGATTGCGCAGGTGGGTCACCAGCAGTCCGGCCGTGCTGATGTCGAGAGACCAGTCCCGCACCGGTTCGCTGAACAGGTGCTGGCCGCGGGTATGGCGCATGTGCCGCTCGAACAGCGGCCGCACCTCGTCCAGCCAGGCGTCCTCGCCCGGCCCGGCCAGCGACTGCGAGGGGCTGAACGCCTGGTCCCACTGGATCTGCACCCGGTCGGCCTCGTCCACGACGAACGCGTCGCTGCGCTGCCAGGCCAGCTCCAGGTACCGCAGGTCGTGCTGCGACAGCTGCTCGGGCACCCGGCAGTGCAGCAGGCTGGCCGGCGTGGCCACCCACACGGCGGCGTCCACCAGCTCCCGCGCGGCCTCGTGCCGCCCGCACACCGGCAGCAGCGAACAGCCCACGGCCGCCTCCCGCTGCTGCTGGTCCGGCCCCTCTCCGCTCCACGGCCGCAGCCGGTGCGAACAGGGGGCGTCCTTCAGTGCCAGCGGCTCGGTCAGCTCCGCCAGGCCCTGCAGGACACATTCGGTGGAGATCCACCGCAGCCGGGGGTCCTCCAGCAGGGCCAGGCCCCGGGCGTGCGCGTCCACCGGGCGGTGGACCTGCTGCAGGTGCCGGCCGCGGTTGGCCGCTCCCAGGATCGGCGCCGCCCTCACCCCGTACCGGCACAGCGCGGTGACCATGTCGAGGACGGACACGACGTCCCCAAGGACCACCGTCAGCGTGTGCCGGCGGTGCGGCTCGGCACACGCCCACACCGCCGCGACCGTGATCAGCGTGGTCTTGCCGACGGCCGGCATGCCCACCACGTGCATCACATCCGCCAGCACCAGCTTCTTCGACTTCCGCAGCCGCCCGTCGTTCTGACGCACCAGCAGATACAGGTCGTCGATCCGCCCGCGCCAGTTGCTGCGCAGCCCCAGCTGCGCGTCCACCGCGTCCATCAGGTCGGCGGTCGCCGTCAGCGCCGGCCAGCGCAAGGTCACCTGTTTGCGCCGCCGCCCCGCACGATGCCGCCGCGCGGGGGAGGGGCTCATCCCCTCCGGGACCACCACACCGGCGTCCCCGCGCCCCATGCGGTAGCGCACGCCCTCCTCGGCCAGCCGCACCCGCTGCTCACGGTGGGCCGGCAGCGTCGCCAACGCCTGCGCGTACACCTGCTCCCGGTCGGACGCCACCGACAACGACTGACGCCGCTCGGGAGGCCGCGACGGGTCCTTCACGTCGAACATCCGCAGCAGCTCCGGCAGCGCCTGATACGCCTGGAGGGCCTTGCCCCACTCGCTCGGGCTCTTCAGCTCGCCCACCAGCCACCGCAGCGACGACGACGACGGCACCGCCCGCTGCCGACGCGTACGGAAGTCGTAGCCGCCCATCAGCGTCCAGGCATCCGAGGCCGCCGCCTGATCGGCCCACGACTCCAGCGCGAACAGCCCGAGTTCCACCGACGCCACCAGCCGCACGTCCACGCGGCCCAGGCCGTTGCTCTTGGCCGCCCGCCGCAGCTTGTGCCCCAGCTTCTTGTACCAGCCACTGCGATCACGGGCCACAGACGACCTCCCCAGCCGTACCCAGATCGGGGCAGGACGCCACCAGATCGTCGTCGCAGACCACCTCGATGTGGGGCTGCGCCTTCAGCGCCTCGCTGCGCTGCGCGAGGATCCTCATGTAGCTGCGGTTGGCTCGCAGCCGGTCGTGCGGAACGACCAGATACCCCTTGCGGTATGCGTGGGGGTCACCGGCGCCCCAGTTCGGGAACGTCTTGATCCGGCGGGCCAGCAGATAGGGACTGTGCCAGTCCTTCACGTCCACCCCGATGCTGTAGCCGCCGGGCCATACGGCCACCAGGTCCAGCGCGTCCAGCTTCGGATACAGCACCACCCGTGCCCCCCGCTCCGCCAGCCGCCGCGCGAGATCCAGCTCCGGCCGGCCCGGCAGCGCCACGAACCTCACCAGCTCCGGCTCCAGCCGCCGGGCTCCCTGCGCCTCCACCAGGGCCGGCTCCGGGAGGTCGTGCCGGTGCGCGCACCGCCACACCCGGCACCGCACCCGGCCGTCCGCCCGCGGGGCGATCCACTGCCCGCACCCGCCGCACACGGCCACCCGCCCGCCGGCCGCCGCCTCCGCCGTCACCGGCCCGTAGGACTCCTCCAGCCAGGTCGCCCACTGCGGCACGTCCAGCACCGCGTTCTTCGCCGCCACGAACTCGGCGGGCCCCAGCACCGCATGCTCGGTGACGAACAGACGCCACCGCGCGTACAACTCAGGCCGCCCCAGCAGGGCCGCCGTGTCCTTGACATGCTTGACCAGCGCACTCTCGTGCACCTCGGACACCACGTCCCGGGCCGCGACCGCCCACTCCAGGCAGAACTCGCTCGGCTCCCCGCCGATCAGGAGCCGCTCCCCGCCCACCTGCGCATCGGGATCGAACTCCAAGGGCCAGGAGTCCAACGGCCGTTCGGCGCACCACACGCCCACCAGATCGGCCACGCCCACGGGAGGGTTGCTGCCCGTCCGCACGCACAGGGCGGCCAGCCGGTCCAGCCCCAGCTGCAGACTCCTGTCATAGGGGTGCTGAAGCCGGCGCACCCCCGCCCAGCCGCGCATCCCCACCAGTCCTGACGCCACCAGACTCAGGACCACCTCGCCAGCACGGACCGCACTGGCCCGCCCGGAGTACACCGGACCGAACTGTGTCAGACTCACCCGCCACACGGTAGAGGCCCCCACTGACAGTCACCGCGCAAACCCATCAGTAACCCCCAACGAGCAGCGACAACACCGAATTTCACCCGTCCCTGGGAGCCCCCTGGGCCATCCGCGCAAGGAGCAGCCGCAGCCGGTCGGCCCGCCCCGGCTCCCATGCCGGGAGCAGCGCCCCCGACACCGGGTCGAGCTGGCCGCGCCACTGCGCGACGCGGTCGCGCACCGATGTCTGCCACCCGTCCCAGTCGGCTCCCGGCCGGCTGCTGACCAGCGACAGCCGCAACGGGCACCCCAGCTTCTCCAGACGGCTCGTCAGAGCCGACACCTGAGCCTCCGTCCAGGCCAGCACGCGCCGGCCGTCCAACGCCCTCTCCAGCACCGCCACCCCCTCGGCCGGGGCGCACGCCCCCTCCGGCGCCCCGCGGCCGCGTACCCCGACGAGCCGCACCACAAGGTCAGCCAGACACGTGCCCTCCCCGTCCACCGCCGTCACCCGGGCCGCCACCGGGGGGCGCGCCCGCCCCGACGCCGTCCGGCCCCCCTCCACCGTCTCCACCCACACCACCGCAAGGCGGGAATCCTCCAGCAATCCCTGTGCCCACCGGGCCAGTTCCCCGCGCCGTTCGCCCAACGACTTCTGGAAGGCGGACACTTCCCGCATCCGCCGGCACATCGGGCACAGCCCGTGCCCGTCGCGGACGACGAGAGGGCGGTCGCAACAGGCGCCGCACCCCTCGCACATGTGCGTCTCGCGCGTGCGCCGGCCCGCCGCCGCTTCCAGCTGCCGCGCGGACGCGGCAGTCGGCCGGCTGGCCTCCACCCGGTACAGCCCCACCGTCCCGCGGCGCCCGCGGCGGTAGGTGCGCACCTGGGCCCCCGCCCGCCCGACCGGCTCCCGGGGAAGATCAGCCGTCAGCAGCTGAGTCCTCGACGCCATGAACCACGGCACCCGCTCCCAGTCCTCATACCGCACCGTCATGCCCGACCCTCCAACTCTTCACACTCCGTGATGGACCGACTGAGGCGAAGGTAGCCCTCCAATCAGGATGGAAGCAACAGATAAGCATGCCGGTGAGCAGCATTTTTGAAGTTTGCAAACTAAGATTCAGCTCCCTGCTGACAGAGCCCCCACTCCAATCCAGCCCGCAAAACATCACCCACCGTAACAACCTGATCAGCCAGCCACCCGTACTCCGCCAACGCCTCCTGCGCGCCCCGATCCCGCCCCGCCCGGGAGAGCACAACCCCCGGATGCCGATCCCGCCAGTCCCTCAGCGCGGCCACCGCACCGCCCGAGACCGACCAGCACCCAGCCCACACCTGCCGCGCCACCGCGGCAGGAAGCCGGAACGACACAGCCTCCGGATATCCGCCGTCCCGGGCCCCCGGCCACCGCCCCATCTGCCCGGCCCCGCCCCCGGCATCCGGCCACTGCCTCAGCCACTGGCGCACCGCCAGCTCGTGACGCACCCCGTACAAGGCGAACGAGTCGACCGTGTCCAGCAGCCGGCCCCCCTCACGCAGCCGCGCCACCTCCGCACGCCGCCGGGCACGCACCGCATCGGCTTCGCGCAGACTCAGACCCGCAACGCTCCACCTGGCATCACGGCCCAACTCCCGCCGCAGGACGCGATGGCGCGCCACCACCGTCTCCAGCCGGGACCTTGTCCCCCAGGGCACCTTCACCGTCATCGACGTCAAACCCTCGTCAGCCACCACCCCAGACTTGCAGAAACCGGGACCCCGACACACCGGCCGCGCAGCGAACCCCGCCGGCCGGGCACCGCCCCGCTCGCCGCGGACGCACCGGCAGGCTCCACCGGCAGGAGATCCCGCAGAGGGTCACACCACCAAAAGGAAACAAAATCCAATTCAGAAAACGCGAAGAAAGGAATTCAATAAGAATTGAAACCCGCTACGGGTGAATAAAAGAACCGCCTTCTCCTCTATCAGCAGGCCACCGCCCCAAAACTACAGTTCTCCCGCACACCGCATGACCGATGCCTTCAGCGAATCCCGGCCCGGGACAGGGCGCCCCCGACGGCGGCCCACCCCTGGATGTCAGAAAAACAGGCCTACCCAGCCTCCCTACGACAGCGAGGGCACCGGTCCTTGCCCAAGGGGAGAGGAACCAGGCGTCGTGGACAGCACACTCGTCAGTGCCGCAGCGACCGTGGCCGCGTGCGCGGCCAGCTGCATCACCCGGGTGCTCACAGCCCGTATCACCACCCGCGCCCTGCTGGGCAGAGCCCGCATCGAAGAGGAAGGCCGCACTGGGCCAGGGGGTACGTTGCAGGAGAGGGACCGGCGGGGCGCCAACTGGCCGCGTGACAGGGGACAGTGGCGCGGGAGGAAGGCCGTGGACCGCATGTGCGCTTCCTGCTGCGCCACGGGGCGACCTTCCCGGAGGCCGAGGACGCGGTGCACAGCGCGTTCGTGGAACTGATGCGTGCGCGCCGGCCGGTGCAGCACCTGCGGGCCTGGCTGCGCACGGCCGCGCTGCGGGCCTTCTTGCGGCAGGCGGTTCCCGAGCAGCCCGAAGACGATCTGACAGACCGTCTGGCAGCCACGAGCGTCGACCGGCACACCCCGCCGCACGCGGCGGAGCCGGGCGAGCAGCAGCGCCAGGTCCGCAGAACACTGATCGCCCTGCTCTTCAAGCAGCGCAGTGTGATGGCCTGGCACCTCGACGGGTTCTCCACTACGGAGATCGCCGCAGCGATGGGCCTGGAGAAGTCCGCGGTCCTGCAGAATCTCTCGCGGGCCCGCCGCACCCTCAAGCAGCAACTCGTATCACCGGCCCAGGGGAGCGGCAGTGAGCGACACCCGCCACACACCTGACGACGAACTGGGCCTGCTCCTCGACGAGATGGACACAGCTCTGATGGCGACCGTCCGCGCCCGGCTCACCCCTTCCCGGCCGGGACGACGGCGTTGCGCACGGCACGGCACCCCCGCCGTCCTCCAGGAGGCCGGCCAGGACGAGGACGAGGTGCTCGACCATGCACTGGGCACCACCGACGACACCCTGCTGAAGGCGATCGAGCGCCGAACCGCCCGCACGGACAGCCCGCACGCACCCCCTGTCGGCTCCGGCACGCCGTACGCGAAGAAAAATCCTGAAAACGCTTCCGGACAGGAAATCCGTTTCAAGACCGGAACAGTCAAGTGGTTCGGCGCGGAATGGGGATACGGCTTCATCTCCGTCGACGGCGACCCGCCCGTGGACGTCTTCGTGCACCACAGCGCGATCCAACCAGATGGAGACCGAACCCTCACGTCGGGAATGCGTGTCGAATTCTCCATCTCGCAGGGGCAGAGAGGCCCTCAGGCAGCCGACGTAAGGCACGTGAACGGATAAAAGACAGGCGTCCGGCACCTTTCCACAGGCCCTCAGCCGAATTCACCCGACCGCTTCTCCGACTCCGGCAGCGCTGTGCTGCTGTGTCTGCCGGGAAGAACACGAAAAGACGTGCCGGCGGCCGGTTCGAAGTCCCCAAGAAGTACCGGTCATCTCCTGTAGGCGTCGTCGATGGCTCCGGCGTTGATCAGCGCGACGCGCAGTGCCTCGTGCTCGGGGGTGTTCTCGGCGGGGGCGCCGGCATACAGGGCGGCTGCGTGGCGGATGGTCTCGGTGCGGCGGTAGCCGTCGGCGGGCCCGTCGTCGAGAGCGGCGGCGGCGATGAGCTGGGCGGCGGGGGATGCGGGGGTGCGGGCGGCCCGTTCGGCGGCGTGGTCGGCGTCTTCCAGATCAGGCTGCTGGACGACGGTGGCGGCGGTGAGTTCCAGCCAGGTGTCCTGGTCGACGCTGTCGGCGAAGGCGAAGTGCCCCGCCCCGCGCAGCGCGACAGCCGGGAGGTCGGCATCGAGAGCGGCGCGCCAGATGACGCAGGCTCGCTCGGCCACCTCGGTGCTGTCGGTGCGGGCGGTGTAGGTGGCGAGCCGCGACAGCATCACCGAGACGGCCTCGTCCCCGCCCGTGCAGCCGGCGAGCCCGGCGAGGAACTCACTGGCAGGGCCGAGGGGTTCGGTCTCGTCCAGGAGGGCCAGGAAGACCCGGTCGAGGGCGCCCTCGGCGTGCGGTGCGCACAGGACCTGCCACAGGGCGGCACGGTCCAGTCGGGCCAGTACGGCGGGGTCGGGTCTGCCGTGGGTGAGCCAGCTGCGCACGGGGCGCCACGACGGATCCAGGGACAGGAGTGTGTCGGCGTGGGCGGTGACCCAGCCGGGGTCGCAGTGGTGGAGCTGGCTGAGGCCGAAGCCGATGACGGCGAGGGCCTGGTCGTCCGGCTCGGAGCCGAGCAGCCCCTCCAGTACCGCAGTGAGCTGCTCGGGCAGCCCCTCACCGGTGCGTGCGGCGTGCTGGATGCCCCAGGCGGTCAGGGACAGCAGGGCGCCGCCGCCGGGCGCCGTTGTGGCCGTGCCCAGCGGGGAGGAGGTGTCCAGGCGGGGTGTGGACCACTCGGTGATGAGTGCACGCAGCCAGGCCACACCATCCGCCTCCACTGTCCCCAGGGATGCACCGCTGTTCCAGAGCCGGTGCAGGAGGTTGGAGATGACCAGTTGCAGCCGCGCCTCCTGCGGCTCGCCGGCGGCCTGCGGGCGTACGGCGAAGGCGGCCTCGGCGAGAGGGCCCAGCAGATTGGGGTGGAGGCGGTTGCTCGTGGCGGCGTGGTGGAGGGCGTTGAAGTAGGCGCTCTGCAGGGCCGGGCGTGTGGCGGCCGCGGCCACCGCGGCCGGGTTGGCGGCCCAGGCATCCGGGTCCTGGGCGACAAGCTCGCCGAGCAGCCCGGCGCGCGCACCGTCCCCGCCGTCATCGTCATCGTCCTTGTCTCCGGGCAGGGGAGCAGCGGCGAGCTCCGCGACAGCGGCCACCACTCCGTCGGCCTGCACGCGCGCAGTGAAGGCTTCCAGGGACAGCCCGCCATGAGACTCCACCCAGCTGGTGATCTTCACGACGGGCTCGGGCCGCTCGGCGGGCGGCCCGTACTTCTCCTCCAGCAGGGCCAGTACCGGCTGCCAGGGCGCGCGTACGGCCTCGGGCAGCACGGGAGACAGACCCCGCACAATGCGCCAACGGCGCGGCACCGGCCCGGGAAAAGCGTCGGCCCACGCCTCCATCTCCTGCGCGGCCGGTGGTGCGCCCAGCCCCTCGGTGAGCGCCGCCTCGAGCCCGGTCCGTAGCTCTTGGGGACAGTCCTCCAGGAGGGCGAGGAAGTCGGCGAGGTCCGCGCTCGGCCACGTCCCGCCGCCCACCTCCCGCGCGGCATCGATCGCCACCTGCCACCATCCGGCCGCAGCCTCGGGACGCCCGCCATCGAGGGGCCAGGACTCGGCCAGGTGCACGGCCACCAGCCGCGCCCGGTGCTCACCAGCGGGCAGCTTGCCGTACACGCCCCGCAGCCGCGTCGCGACCGGCACGCCCAACTGCGCCTCGGCCACGGCGAGATCGAGCACGGCCCGCATCAGTGCCACCACGACGACATGCGGCGGGCCGGCCAGCGAGACCTCGCCGAGGTCGTTGACGATCTCGGCCTGAAAACGGGCGTCCTCGTCACCCAGATGATCAGCCAGCACGCCGGCGAGCGAGGCGCGGATGATCCCACCCAGCCGGTCCCCACCGGTCCGCAGCCGCCCGCCGGGGTGGGCGCTAGCCACGAGCGTCCGCAACAGCAGCCCGCTCTCCCACGACTCCTGTGCCGTGAACCCCCGTACCCGCAGGATGCTCTCCAGCACGGCGACCCACGCCCCGGTGCGCTCGGCGACGGGAATGTCCACGGCCCAGTACGCGGCCCGCAGCAGGACGAACCGGTCCGGCTGCGCCCACACGATCTTCGTCAGCAGCGGGCACGCCGCCATGCCCGCCTCGCTCACCACGGCGACCGTCTGCGACAGCGCACCCAACCCCTGTCCACGGATCGCGTCCAAGTGCTCCCCCACCCAGGCACACACCCGCTCCGGCTCCTGGACCAGCAACCGCCGCAGATACGGAGCCGCCGGCCAGCGGCCCTCCTCGGGCAACAGCCGAGCAAGCGGCAGCAACCCCAGCCAACGCCCGCTCACGGCAGCACGGAAGAAGTACGCCCCCGCCCGCGGATCGGTCATCCGCGCAACCTCGTCCGCGTCCTGCTGCACCGGCACCTCCAGCCGGGTCAGCTCCCGCAACCGCTCAGCCCGCTCCGGCAGCCCCAAAAACAGCTGCTCCATAGCGGCCGTGACGTCCTGGAACTGACGGCGCGCCTCATCGGCACCGCTGCCGGAGCCGTGCAGCACACCGGAAGCGCTGCTGTAAAAAACACTCCAACTGCGAGCCGCCTCTGTCTCGGCCAGCCCCATCTCCTGCCGGGTCTGCCCCGCCACCAGGTGCCCGATCTGCCGAGTACGGAATCCACCGCGCTCCGCCTGCTCAGCACGCAGCTCCTCGACTGCACCCACGAGGACACCAAGATCCCCGGCACCCACCCCGCCCTGATGCCGCCAGGCATCAGCCACCGCCCCCGCAGCCTCGGTGACCGCCTTGGTCGCGCTACGCAGCCCAGGAAAGTTCTCACCCGCGATGCTGAGAACACCCTCCAGCGCACCTCGCAGACACGACTGCGCCACCACATAAGGCGCCCGGAACTCACCAGGACCGTTCAGGACGTAGGCCGCATCCAGCAACAGACTCAACGCCCGCTGCCCGTCACCGCCTTGAGCCTGCAGCGCCGAGACGAGCTCCGGACGTACCTCGCACACAGCCGGCGACGGCTCGGCCCGTTCACCAGCAGAAACAGGATCAGACACCGGCCCACCGTAGCCGTCCCGTTCCCTCCAGCGTCCCCAGCCGGGACAGAGACAGACACCACTGCCATCACCACACCCGCGCGGTGCCCCCTCACTCCGTGACTCCTCGACGGCAAGACACCCCAGCCATCACTCCAACCCATGACATCCCGCAGCTCAGGGACAACCAATTCGCACAGCCCCAAGCCCGCGAAAAACAGGCCGAGTTCGACAACCCAAGCCCACCCAGCGCCGTCAGGCGCCAGCAACCCACAGCACGACACCACCCAGACACCCACACACAACACCCCGTGGGCCACCAGGCCCACGACGCCCCAACCCCCAGTCATGCCACCAGGCATGACACCACGCCACATCCCACAGCCCGTCAACAACCGGAGCGCACCAGCGCTCCGACCAAAACACCAAAACCCAAAGAAAGGGCCGCGCCAGCGGCACAACAAAACAATAAAACAAGAATTTTGCCGCCAGGCAAAATACAGAAACCAAAACTCCACCCACAAACCCAGAATTTGCCGCCAGGCAAATTCACACGCAAAACCAAGGGCCGCGCCAGCGGCCCGGCATAAACCACAGAGAATTCGCCGCCAGGCGAATTCCGGGGCGAGGAATTCCGCCAGGAATTCCCAAAGGGGCTTTATGCCCC
>NZ_JBHWKO010000082.1:0-17030 GCF_042731035.1 Streptomyces sp. NPDC059895 | reverse complement strand
GTCCGCCCGGACGCGGAGACGGCGACCACCGCGTCGTCGGCGGTCAGCGCGAGCGCGGCCAGGTCGGCCTCCGCCAGCTCCCGGGAGTCCTCGGCGCCCTCGACCGAGGCGGTCATCGCCCGCGGGCCGCCCGCGATCAGCCCGACGACCTGGCCGGGGGCCGTGTTGAAGGTGGGCGGGCACTCGGAGGCGTCCAGCACCCCCAGACGGCCGGCGGTGCCGGCGCCGGCGTGGATGAGCCGGCCGCCGCGGGCCATGCGCGCGGCGATCGCGTCGACGGCGGCGGCGACGGCCGGCAACTGGCGCGCGACGGCGGCGGGCACGGCGGCGTCCTCGCCGTTCATCAGCCGGGCGATGTCCAGGGTGGGCAGCCGGTCGATCTCGGCGAGGTCGGGGCGGAAGGCCTCGGTGGTGAGGGAGTCGAGCTCGGCGCGGAGGCCGTGGGGGTGGGAGGCGGAGCTCATGGCAGCGGTTCTCTCCGGTGCAGGTGCAGGTGCAGGTGCAGGTGCAGGGGGATCAGGGGGATCAGGGGGTGGTGCAGCGTGCCTCAAGGGGCGCGGGGAACCGCGCGACAGGCCGCGACCAACCCGCGGACGCCCCGAACGCTCACTCCTACGGTCCACGTCCACGGCTCACCGGTGCCGGTGTGCCAGCGCCTCGTAGCTCGCCGCCGGCGCCGGCGCGGTCGCCTCGTAGGTCCGCTGGGCCACGCCCACGAACAGGCAGTCCACCACCAGCAGCTGTCCCGTGCGCGACGACATCGCCGCGGGCCGCAGCTCCCTCTCCCGCGCGGTGGACGTCGTCAGCACGTGGTCCGCGTACTGCGCGACCGCCCCGCCCGGCCGTCCGGTGATCGCGACGGCGGCGTCACCCGCCCGCAGGTGCACGGCGCCGGTGACGGCGAGGTGCGCATCGCCGTGGGCGTGGGCCACCAGCCCGTACGGATCTTCGAGGCCGGCGCGGAGGCCGGGGCTCCGCCGAAAACGTCCTTCACGTCCTGCGTCACCTCCGAAACGTATTTTCAGCTCGGTGTGGCGGTCAAGAGTGCGCACAATGGGGACATGGACCCCTCCGACACGCCGTCCGGCACGCCCTCCGACGTGCCCTCCGGCGCATCCTCCGACGTGCCGTCCGGGACGCCTTCCCGCACCCCCGTCAGCCCCCTGGAACAGGCGTTGCACGCGGCGCGCGCCCTCGTGCTCGCCGACCTGGCCGCGGGCGAGGTGGCGGCGGCGGACGTGGTCTCCCTGGTCGAGGACTCCGTCGCGCAGCGGCGGTGGTGGGTCGGACAGTGGCCGGACGGCGTGGAGTTCGTCCCGGGGCTGGTCGCGCAGGACGTGCAGGACGCGCTGCTGGAGCGGTACGGGCGCTGGCCGCTGTGCCCGGTGTGCGGCTCCGGCGACCCGCACGCCCTCGACGTGGAGCCCGAACTCGGGCCCGATCCGCACTGGGTGTGCCACAAGGCGGGCGTGCGGGTCGCGGCGGTGGGCGCGCTGGGCTCGGCGACCGGCGGGCGGACGTCCTCGTGAGGCGGCGGTGACGCTCTACATCGACCCGCCGACCTGGCCGGGGCACGGACGCCTGTGGTCCCACCTGGTCAGCGACGTCTCCTTCGACGAACTGCACGCGTTCGCCGACCGGTTGGGCGTCCCGAGACGGGCCTTCGAACGCGACCACTACGACCTGCCCTCCCACCGGTACGCCGACGCGGTGGCGGCCGGCGCGGTGGAGGTCGGCAGCCGGGAGGTGGTGCGGCTGCTGACCCGGGCGGGCCTGCGGCGGCGCAAGGGGAAGGGGCGGGCCGGCGGCGTCAGCCGGTGAACACCCGGTCCATCGTGTGCCACCAGGCGACCAGGCTCGTCTGGTCGGGGCCGGTGACCTGGACGAGGGTGGGGCGGTCGTAGTAGCTGCAGAGGAAGACGTACTGCCCGGAGGTCGCCAGGTAGCAGACCACGTCGCCGGCGGCCTCGCCCGGGCTGTCGTTCTCCGACCAGCTGCCGTACACGTTGGTCTGCGTCTCGCAGTCGCCCATCTGCACCCGGGAGGCGTACTGCTGGAAGACGGCGTCCCGGGCGCTCTTCGTCGCGTACGTCACGACGCTGGCCTTTCCGGTGAGCGCGGCGCCGGACTCGTCCGTGGTGGTCACCGTGCAGAACAGGGCGGCGTCCGAGCCCGGCCAGAGGGTGCGCGTGCAGCTGTCGCGCGACCACTGGTCGCTGTTGAGCGAGTCGCGCAGGGCGTGCTCGGCGTCGGTGAGGCCGTCCGAACCGCTGTCCGAACCGCCGTCCGAACCGCCGTCCGTGTCGCCGTCCGTGTCGCCGTCCGTGTCGCCGTCCCCGGAGGTGTCCCCCGAGTCGGACGTGCCGCCGGCGTCGGAGGTTCCTCCCGCGTCCGACGTGCCCCCGTCGGTGAGGTCGACGGGGCTGGGGCTGTCGCTCGGGTCGGTGTCCCCGCCGGAGTCCGCGCCGCCCGAGCCGGTGTGGCCGCCGCTGCTCGTCGTGCCCCCCGAGTCGGCGCCGTCGGACCGCTCCGCGTCGATGTACAGGCCGATCACCGCGAGGACCGTACTGATCACCACGCCGATGATCGTCCAGCGCACGCTCCGCCGGGCCAGCCGGTGGTGGTCGGGGTCCGGCGGCGGGGGGCCGGGCGGGTCCGGTGGCGTGGACGGGCCGTTGTGACTCATGACGCTCCCCCGCTTCCCCCGGCGTACGCGGTCCGCGCGCGGCGGCGCGGCCGTACGGCATTATCGGAAGCGGGCGGGGGACCGCGGAGGGGGAAAGCCCGAGGTTGGGCCCCGCCTACGCCAGGTCGAGGCCGCCGGGGCAGCGCAATCACGTAGGTCGTCCGGCCCGCGTCGGCCGCCCGTGCGAAGCGCGCGCGTCACCGCCCGTCCCGGTCGGCGGGTCAAGGGTCGGCGGGTCGGGGGTCAGCGGGTCAGCAGGTCCAGCTCCCCGCGCAGGTTGTAGCGCGCCGTCGCCTCCCACGCGTCCGCGCCGTGCGGGGTGCGGAACAGGCGGGGCAGCTCCAGGAGCCGGCGCAGGATCGCGGCGCGGCCCTCGCGGAAGGCGTCGTTCGGGACGAAGTGGTACTCCTCGCGGACGGCGGCCGTGTACGCGGCGTACGCCGACGGCGGCGCGGCCAGGATCGCCAGGTCGGCGTCGCACAGGACCTGCCCGTCGCGGTCGTCGTCGGCCGGGTCGTGGCCGACGGTGAGCCGCACCAGCCGGGCGACCCGCGCGGTCTTCGCGGCGGTCAGGCCGGCCTCGGGCAGGGCGCGTTCGGCCAGCCGCGCCGAGCGCTCCTCGTTCTCCGAACGGTCGGGCAGGTAGACCGCGTCGTGGAACCAGGCGGCCAGCCGGACGACGTCCGGGTCGTCGGCGTACCCGGCCAGGGTGTCGACGTGGTCCAGGACCGCGGTGAGGTGGGTGAGGGTGTGGTAGCGGCGCTGCGGCTCCCCCCACCGGGCGAGGAGGCTGTCGGCATAGGGGGCGGGGTCCGGGGCGGTGACGGGGGCGCGGGCCGCTTCCAGGGCACGGGCGAAGCGGGCGCGGAGGACGTCGGGATCGGCCATGGGGTCATTCTCGCGCGGCCGGGAACAGGCGTAGGCTTGAATTGGACTAGACCTGTAGAGCCGCCGATGGATGACTACGACCGACGCACGACCACGACCGGCGTACGAGTACGACCGACGCACGACCACGACCGACGCACGACCACGACCGGCGTACGACCACGACGGACGTCCGACTGACGAATGGGGTCCCATGAGCAAGCGTGCAGTCCTGGAGGTGATCGCCCTCGACGTCGAGGACGCGGTCGCCGCCCGGGCCGGAGGCGCGGACCGCCTCGAACTGATCACCGACATGGCCGCCGACGGTCTCACCCCGCCCGTGGCGACCTTCGCCGCGATCCGTGCCGCCGTCGACGTCGACCTGCGCGTGATGCTGCGGCTGACGGACGGGTTCGCCGCCGGGGACCGGCGGCGGCTGGTCCGGGTGGCGCGGGAGCTGCGGGGCGCCGGGGCCGAGGAGTTCGTCCTGGGGTTCCTCGACCCGCAGGGCGGGGTGGACCTCGACGCCGTGGAGTGCCTGGCCGGGGAGCTGGACGGCTGTCGGTGGACGTTCCACCGGGCGATCGACCACGCCGCCGACCGGGACGCCCTGCGCAAGCAGCTCGCCGAGCTCCCCGGACTCGACGCCTACCTCACGGCCGGCTCCGCCGCCGGGGTGGACGACGGTCTCCCCACCCTGCTGGCCGAGGCCCGGCGCGGCGGTGAGCCGGGCTACGGGCAGCGCCTCCTGGTCGGCGGCGGCCTGCGCCTGGACCATGTGCCGCGGCTGCTCGCCGCCGGGATCGACGCCTTCCACATCGGCGGGGCGGCCCGCCCGCGGGGCTGGAGCGGGCCGGTGTCGGCGGAGTCCGTGGCGCGGTGGCGCCGGGTGCTGGACGGGGACTGACCGGGGCCGGGGGCGGCCAGCCCCGGTTCCTAGCCCAGCTGCGGCGGCAGCGGCGCCGTGTGCGTGACGATCAGGCCCGAGACCGCTCGGGTCAGGCAGACGTACAGGCGGCGCAGGCCGGTGCGTTCGTCGGGTTCGCCGTCCACCACGGCCCGGGGCTCGTCGAGGACCACGTAGTCGTACTCCAGTCCCTTGGCCAGGGAGGCCGGGACCAGGGTCAGGCGGGTCTCGGCGGTGGTCTCCTCGCCGGGCGCGAGGTACGGGACACCGGCCGCCGTGAGGGCCTCGGCCAGCGCCGGGACGCGGGCGTCGGCGGCGATCAGGCCCGTGGAGCCCTCGTTGCGCAGTGACTCCTCGCAGGCGGCGACGGTGTCGGCGGTGTCCTGGACCGGGCGCACCTCGAAGGAGCCCGGGTTCTCACGGACCGACGCGACCGGGGTGAGGCCCGGCGCGATGTGCGGGAGCAGGCGGGAGGCGTAGACGATGACGTCCGTGGGGACGCGGAAACCGGCCGTCAGCTCCTCGACCGCCGCGTCCGGCTTGCCGAGGTGCGCCAGCGCCTCCGTCCAACCGCGGGTCGCCCACGGCGTGGTGCCCTGCGCCAGGTCGCCGAGGACGGTCGCGCTGCCGGTGGAGCAGCGCCGGCCGACGGCCCGGTACTGCATGGGGGACAGGTCCTGCGCCTCGTCCAGCACCACGTGCCCCAGCGAGTGCGTGCGCTCCACCAGGTCCGCCGCCTCGTCGATCAGCACCGCGTCCGCGGCCGACCAGCGCGCCGACTTCACCGACCGCACCGGCCGCGCCCACAGGATCGTCTTCCGCTCGTCCTCGGTGAGGATCCCCTCGGCGTGCGCGGCGAGGAAGTCCGCGTCCGTGAGCAGGCGCAGCACCAGCTTCGCCGGGTCCACGGCCGGCCACACCGCCTTCACCGCGGCCTTCACCGCGCTGCCCCGGGCGACGGCGTCCTGCACCCGGTCGTCCGGGGCCTCCCCGGCCCGCTCCATCTGGACCAGCACCGCGTGCGCGATCCGCTGCGGCAGGGCGTCGCGCGCGGCGCCGTAGCGGATGTCCCGGGCGAGCAACTCCCCGACGATGGTCTCCAGTTCGTACGCCGGGACGCGCCAGCGGCGGGAGCCGCGCACCACCACGACCGGCTCGGTGGGCATCGTGACGTGCGCGTACACGGCCCGGCGGAGCACCTCCGCCATCCGCGCGTCGCCCTTGACGACGGCGGCGGCCGCGTCGTCCGC
The DNA here is from genome assembly GCF_042731035.1 of Streptomyces sp. NPDC059895. Lineage (NCBI taxonomy): Bacteria > Bacillati > Actinomycetota > Actinomycetes > Kitasatosporales > Streptomycetaceae > Streptomyces > Streptomyces sp. NPDC059895. The sequence continues at coordinate 11,320 of NZ_JBHWKO010000082.1, read as the reverse complement.
GCCCCGTACCTCCACGTGCGCCACCAGGTCGTCGACCGTGGCCTGGCGCACCGTCAGCTCGCCGAGCGCGGGCAGCACCTGTTCGATGTAGTGCAGGAAGGACCGGTTCGGTCCGACGACCAGCGTCCCGGTGCGGGCGAGGCGCTCGCGGTGGGCGTAGAGCAGGTAGGCGACGCGGTGCAGGCCGACGGCCGTCTTGCCGGTGCCGGGGCCGCCCTGGACGCAGACCGAGCCGGAGAGGCCGGAGCGCACGATCTCGTCCTGCTCGGGCTGGATGGTCGCCACGATGTCGCGCATCGGGCCGACACGCGGCCGCTCGATCTCCCGCTGGAGCAGCTTGCTGGTGGTCGCCTCCTCGGCCGGGTCCGAGAGGTGCTCGTCCTCGTACGCGGTGAGGTCGCCGCCCGTGTACCCGAAGCGGCGGCGCAGCGCGACGTCCAGGGGGTCCTTCCTGGACGCCCGGTAGAACGGCTGCGAGACCGGCGCCCGCCAGTCGATGACCATCGGGTCGCCGTCGGCGTCGTGCACGTGCCGGCGCCCGATGTAGAAGCGTTCCCCGTCCGCGCCCTCGGCCCGCTCGGCGCCGGGAGCGTGCAGGTAGTCGAGCCGGCCGAAGAACAGCGGGGTGTCGCTGAGGTCGGCGAGCGCCTTGATGCGCTCCTGGATCTGGCGCTCCAGGATCTGGGCGTTGACCCAGTTCGCGGTGACGTCGCTGATGTCGAGGGCCTCGACGTCCTCGCGCATGGCGCGCAGCGCGGACCGGGAGGCGCTCAGGTGGGAGCGCTCGCGGGCGAGGGGATCGCCGGGGGAGCCGTGGGCGGGCGTGGACAAGGGGGTGCCTCCGGAGGACCTGCGGGGAAGGGCGCTGCGGGATGCCGTCCGGTTTCCGTCCGGGCGGCGGCACTCCGGGAAGGGAGGCGGGCAAGAGCGGAGAGTCTAGGGGAGGCGGTGGAGGGAAGCCAACGGATTCGAGAACGCCGGGGAGTCCCCGCTCCGGTCCGTGGACCCCTACCGTCCCGGCGTCCGCGGTTCCACCATGGAGGCATGAGTGCAGCGACCGTCCACCCGGCTCCCGGCCCGGCCCCCGGTCGCCCGTCCGGGGCGACCCCGCTCTCCGGCGGCGGCCACCGCCACCTCCTCGGTGACGCCCTCCGCGCGCTGAGGGTCTTCGCCGGCGCCGCCTTCGACGTCGTCGTCCTCGGCGAGTACGGGGAGGAGGCGGGCGTCCGCCGCAGATGACGCCGCCGGCCCCCTCGGTGTTCCCGCCGGCCCCCGCTGCGAGCCCGCCGCTCAGGCCCCGTCCGCCAGCAGTTCGTCCGCGTCCACGATCCGGTACGCGTACCCCTGCTCCGCCAGGAACCGCTGGCGGTGGGCCGCGAAGTCCTGGTCGATGGTGTCGCGGGCGACCACCGAGTAGAAGTGGGCCTGGTGGCCGTCCGCCTTGGGACGCAGGACGCGGCCCAGGCGCTGGGCCTCCTCCTGGCGGGAGCCGAAGGTGCCCGACACCTGGATGGCGACCGTCGCCTCCGGCAGGTCGATCGAGAAGTTCGCGACCTTCGACACCACCAGCACGCTGATCTCGCCCTCGCGGAAGGCGTCGAAGAGCTTCTCCCGCTGGGCGTTGGAGGTCTCGCCCTTGATGACCGGGGCGTTCAGGTGCTCGCCCAGTTCGTCGAGCTGGTCGATGTACTGGCCGATGACGAGGATCTGCTGCCCGGCGAACCGCCGCACGATCGCCTCGGTCACCTTGCGCTTCGTCGCGGTCGTCGCGCAGAAGCGGTACTTCTCCTCCGCCTCGGCCGTCGCGTACGCCAGCCGCTCGGAGTCCGTGAGGTTCACCCGCACCTCGACGCAGTCCGCGGGCGCGATGTAGCCCTGCGCCTCGATCTCCTTCCACGGCGCGTCGAACCGCTTCGGCCCGATCAGCGAGAACACGTCCGACTCACGGCCGTCCTCGCGGACCAGGGTGGCGGTCAGACCGAGCCGCCGCCGCGCCTGGAGGTCCGCCGTGAACTTGAAGACCGGCGCGGGCAGCAGGTGCACCTCGTCGTAGACGATCAGCCCCCAGTCCCGGGAGTCGAACAGCTCCAGGTGCGGGTAGACGCCCTTGCGCCGGGTCGTCAGCACCTGGTACGTGGCGATCGTGACCGGCCGGATCTCCTTCCTCGTCCCGCTGTACTCGCCGATCTCGTCCTCGGTCAGCGAGGTCCGCTTCACCAGCTCGTGCTTCCACTGCCGGGCGGAGACGGTGTTCGTGACGAGGATCAGCGTCGTGGACTTCGCCTGCGCCATCGACCCGGCGCCGACCAGCGTCTTGCCCGCGCCGCAGGGCAGCACGACGACGCCGGACCCGCCGTGCCAGAAGTTCTCCACGGCCTGCTTCTGGTACGGCCGCAGCGCCCACCCGTCCTCGGCCAGCTCGATCGGGTGCGCCTCGCCGTCGACGTACCCGGCGAGGTCCTCGGCCGGCCAGCCCAGCTTCAGCAGCACCTGCTTGATCTGGCCGCGCTCGGAGGGGTGCACGGCGACCGCGTCCGGGTCGATGCGGGCGCCGACGAGCGGGGCGATCCGCTTGGACCGCAGGACCTCCTCCAGGACGGGCCGGTCGGTGGACGTCAGGACCAGGCCGTGCGCGGGGTGCTTGGACAAGGTCAGCCGGCCGTAGCGGTCCATCGTCTCGGCGATGTCGACCAGCAGCGCGTGCGGCACCGGGTAGCGGCTGTACTGCACCAGCGCGTCCACGACCTGCTCGGCGTCGTGCCCGGCGGCGCGCGCGTTCCACAGGCCGAGCGGGGTCACCCGGTAGGTGTGGATGTGCTCCGGCGCCCGCTCCAGCTCGGCGAACGGCGCGATGGCGCGGCGGCAGTCGTCGGCCCGCTCGTGGTCGACCTCCAGGAGCAGGGTCTTGTCCGACTGGACGATTAGGCAGGACACACATACCTCCGGAGATAAGGTCGTCTCATGACAGAACCAACGCCTGTCACAGCACGGGCTATGCCCCGTGCCCGACGCCGGAAGGGCGTCCCGGCCAGCGCGCCGGGGATGCGCGCCGCTATCTATGTTCGCCTATCGCGCGAAACCGACGAGACGACTTCGCCGGAACGCCAGCGCGCGGCCTGTGAAGCGTTGTGCGAGGCACGCGGCTGGGAGGTCGTGGCCGCCGAGGAGGACATCGACGTCTCGGGCTTCTCCCGCGGGCTCGACCGGCCGGGACTGCAACGCATCCTGACCAGGCTCGCCGAGCTGGACGTGATCGTGTTCTTCAAGATCGACCGGCTTGCGCGCTCGACGGTCGACTTCGCGGAGATCATGCGACTCGCCGAGCACCAGAGCGTTGCGCTCGCGTCGGCGACGGAGCCGCTCGACCTCACGTCGTCCATGGGCCGGGCCATGGCGAAGGTGATCGCGGTCTTCGCCGAGCTGGAGTCCGACACCATCGGCATGCGGGTGTCCAGCGCGCACGAGCACCTGCGCCGCGAGGGCCGCTACACCGGCGGTCGGGTCCCGTACGGGTACATGGTCGTCCCCAACCCCAACGGGGCGGGCAAGGTCCTCGCGGTCAACGAGGACGAGGCCAAGACGATCAAGCGGATCGTGGAGCGGGTCCTGTCCAAGGACTCGCTCATGCAGATCATCAACGACCTCAACAAGGAGGGCGTCCCGTCGCCCGGCCACTCCTCACGCCAGACCACGGGCAAGCGCAGCGACTCCAAGCAGTGGTACACGACGACGCTGCGGAGCTTGCTGGGCAGCCCCCAGTTGCTCGGCCAGGTCATCGAGGACGGCAAGCCGATCCTGCGGACGGACGGCTTGCCGCTGGTCAACCGGCCGCCGATCCTCGACACGGACACCTGGCAGGCGCTCCAGGACGAGTTGGAGCGCCGGGCCAACCCCGGGGAGAAGCGCCGGGAGGGGACGTCGCTGCTGCGCGGCATCATGCACTGCGGAGTCTGCGGCGAGCGCATGTACACCTTCAGCGGGCGCAACGGTCAGCTGCGGTATCGGTGCATCGGTCCGCTGAAGTACCGCCAGCGGGCGGCCAAGGGGGACAAGAAGCCGGGGGAGAAGTGCTACGGGCCGACCGTGGCAGGTGTGACCACGGAGGAGCATGTCACCGAGCAGTTCCTCGCGAAGTACGGGCACCTTCCCGTGCTGCGGATGGTCCAGGAGGCGGGCGAGGACTTCCGCCCTCAGATCCGGCAGGCTGAGGAAGCCTTGGCCGACTTGCAGAAGGACCGCTACGACCGGGGCCTGTTCAAGGGCGACGACGGAGCGATCCGGTACGCGGAGCAGTACGCCAAGCTGGAAGAGCGACTGGCGACCCTGAAGGAGAGGCAGCGAACGGCGAAGCCGGGCGGTGTGAAGGCGGAGCCGACCGGGGAGACGCACGCTGAGCAGTGGAAGCGCTCGGACGTGGCCGGCAAGCGAGACTTGCTGTTGAACGCGGGCGGCTACGTGGAGGTGGCACCCGCGCGGCGTGGCGGCAAGAAGCTGGACACGTCGCGTCTGTCGGTGTACTTCGGCGAGGAGGGACACATGCGGCGGGCGGCAGCGGCGAAGGAGAGCGGACAGGAGACCGAGGCGGCTGACAGCCAGGGCTGACGCCGAAGTCACCGGACACACGCAGCGGCGCCCCCACCTCGTCCGTCAGGTGGGGGCGTCGCTGTCTGCGTTCAGGTCAGGCGGCGTGCTGGTCGAGGTTGAGCCAAGGGCCGATGACCTTGATAGAAGGGCGGCAATACGACAGCACCGCACCGCCGCGGGTCGTGAACTCAACTGTCTCTGCGATGAGTTCGCAGAGGGCGTCCCCGTCAGTCTCGGACAGTGCCTTCCTGAGCGTCGGGACGGACTCTGCCAGGTCCCAAGAGGGGGAACTGAAGCGGAAGCCGCCAAGGGCGTGTGCGTCGGCGAGGCGGAATGAGAGTCGAGTACTGGGTTGGGGTTCATAGCGGGGTGCGGCTGTCAGCAGGCCGGCCTTGATGGATTCGGGGCCGGAGATGACGACCCGCATGGAGGTTGATCGGGGCAGCACTTCGAAGTGGTCGGCTTCGTGGCTGTCGTGGGACGGAGATTGCCTGCCGAAGAGCTGCCCGATGACCGTGGCGACTTCCGCAGTCCCGGTGGAGACACGCCAGGAGCCTTGGCCGCAGTGGAAGCGGCCGACGAACGTCGTCTTGCGGTTGGTCATGGGAGATCCCCCTCCTGCTTGAGGCGTTGGGTGTGGGCTATGTCGTGGCGGACCTGGGCTGCGAGAAACTCCTCACCGGGGCGGTAGCCGCTGCTGAGGTAGGTCCAGGAGGAGGCAGTGACGAGGGTCGTCTCGTCGGTGGTGGGGAGGCCGGCGCGGGCGCGGGCGGCGTCGGCCTGGGCGAGACGCCAGGCGCGGCGTACGTCGCGGAGTGCGCCGAGGGTGGTGGAGTAGGCGCGGGACTTGGTGGAGAAGTGGCCGCGGAAGCCGAGCATGTGGGCCCACTTCCAGAGCTTGAGGTGGGCGAGCTCCGGCAGGTGGCCGAGGGCCCAGGCGGTGCGGATCATCTGCCGTACGTGCTGCTGTACGGGCAGGGCCTTGATGGGTTCGGCCTGTCCGGTGCCGTCGCAGTCAGCGCACACGTCGTGGAAGCCGTCAGGGCCGCGTACGTAGCCGCGTCCGGCACAGGGACGGCACATCAGGGTGCGGTCCACGGTGCCGGTGCCTTCGGCGTTCTTGGTGGCGTACTTGGCGAGGTACCCGGCCACCTTGGCGTCTGTGTACTCGGCAACGCGGGCGTCTGTGAGTTCGCCGTCGCCCAGGGCGGTGATGGGGTCGACCTTGTACCTGCCGCCCCAGACGATGACGCGTTCGCCGATGGCGTCGGACTCGATGGTGAGCCGAGCGCTCTTCACGGCCAGGCCCACGGCGGCGCTCAGCGCGTCGAAGGCGGCCCAGGGCGGTGGCGGGCTGGTGTGTCCGTCGGGGCCGTCGAAGCGGATCACGGCGTGGAAGTGGACCAGGCCGCGCTTTTGGTACTCGGCGACCTTGGCGAAGGAGACGCGCAGGGCCTGGTTCAGGGCCTTCTGTGTCATGCCGAAGTGCTTGGCCAGGGCCCGGCGCAGGTAGGTGGTGAAGCGCGCCCAGAGCTGTCCGGCGTAGGCGTTCCACAGAACGGCGCCGGTGTAGTCGTAGGTGGCCGGGTTCAGGGGGGTGCCGAGTTCGGGGGCATCTTCGGCGTGGGTGTCGCCGCAAGCGCAGGGGCGGGGCTTGCCCGCGCCGGTGGTGGGCCGGTTGTGGACGGGGCCGAAGGAGGGGGCGGTGAGGGTGACGAATGCGCGGGGGTGGTCGCGGACGGTTTCAGAGACGTTCTTGCCGCCGGAGAGTCCGGCCTTGATGAGGTGGTAGGTGTCGGCGGCGTAGACGCGGGAGCAAGCGGGGCAGCGGGAGGAGCGGCGGTTGCCGCAGGTGGTCAGCAGGCGTCCGGAGGGTTCGTCTTCGGAGCGGTAGGAGCGGACCACTTCCTTGGTGGTCTGGTCGGTGGTGATGGTGAAGCCGCGGAGGTTGACGGGGCTGGTGCAGCCGCGCAGGTCGCGTACCTGCTGCTGTACGCGGTCGAAGTCGTGGGTGTTGGCCAGTTCGATCAGATCCCGCAGGCCGGGGCTGATCACGTGGCGCAGGTCGAGGGGGCGGCGCATGGGTGGCGGGGTCTCCTTTCCGGCGCGAGGTGGGACCTGCGGGCAGCAGCGATTCAGTGCGCTCGGGCTGCTGCCCGCAGGCATGGCGAGTCGGGCCCAGGGACGGGCGAGGTGGGTTGTGCCGGAAGGCCGGCGGGGAGAACGCGGCTCTACAGAGCGGCGTGAAGGGCCGTAGCCATGGGCAGGCCGATGCCGAGTCGCCTCTTGAGCTGGGCCGGAGAAATCGTTTCTCCGTGCTCGGCGTGGTGGGACGCGGCGATGGAGCGTGCTTCGGTCAGCAGCGGCTCGGGGACCTTGACCGCAGGCGCGGTGAGGGCCGGAGCGATCGGGGCCGGGGCCGGTTCCAGTGGAACGGGCGCGGTGGACGCAGCGACGGGAGCGGGCTGGGCGGGGGCCGGGGCAGGCTCTGGTGCCGGTTCCGTCTCGTCAGCCGGGGCCGGGGCGGTTGCTTCGGTGGTGACCGCGTGGAAGGAGCGCAGGAGCTGGGGGCCGACCGCTCCCCAGCCGAGGAGAAGCAGCGGGGCCACGGCATCTACGGCGGCGCGGCCGTAGTGCGCGGCGGTGATGGGTTCGGCGATGTTGAGGGCCAGGGTGAGCAGGCCGGAGACGTGCATGAGGCGGGTGGCCGCCTTCATCTGCTCCGGCGGGACGCCCCGAAGGGACAGGTAGCGCAGGGCGACCAGGAGCCCGACGACCGACAGGTCGACCATGGGGGCGATCAGGGGCGCGATGGGGGCGGGGACGCCCAGGCGCAGGGCCAGGGCCCAGACGTTGCCGAAGGAGAAGACGAACGCCAGGAGGGCGATGATGCCCATGACCACCGTCACGGTGCGCTGAGTGATCCGGTCCTCAGACATAGGGTTTCACCTCCTCTCACAGGTGATGGGGCGTTGGCCCTCGGGCGGTCAGGCCGCGATCGGCGTGGAACCGTCGTCGTCCGGGTCGATCTTGGTGAGGTCGACGGTGGGGAGCAGGTCGGCCGGGTCGGCGGTCAGGTGCGCGGTCTTGTGCGCGATCTCGGCCGCCCACTCGTCCGGCACGTACGGGGTGCGGATGCGGGTGAAGCCGGGCTGTGACTGGTGGTTCATCGAGGCGACGCCGACGTAGGCCGGGTCCTGAAGGTTGATCGGGTTGGCGTCCGGCCAGTCCCGGATGTCCTCACCGAGGGCCGCAACGGCGGCTTCGGCGGTCTTCTGCGCGAAGCTCAGGCCGATGGGGCACACGTCGCGGATGAAGGTCGGGATGGCGTCACCCGTGCTCTTCTGCGTGGCGAGGATGACGAGCATGCCCACCGAGCGACCCTTCTTGACCAGGTCTTCCACGAGCCGGGCGTTCTCGGCAGCGAGCGCGGCCAGCTTCTTCGTCTTGGGGTCGCTTCCCTTGTGGTCGCGGAAGTACGTGTGCGCCTCATCGATGATCAGCACGACCAGCGGCCACTTCTCGGACGGGTCAACGTCCCACATGGACTTCACCCCGAGCACATCGCGCACCAGGGTCGAGCGCACGCGCCGCAGGTGCACCAGCCGCCGGAACAGCTTGTTGGCCTCTTCGAGGTCATCGCCGACGAAGGCGAACATGCGCTGTACCCAGTCCGCATAGTCACCCTCGTACGCGGCGGACACCTTGCCGTCCGCGCAGGCGAACTGAACCCACGGCGCGGGCGCCCAGTCGGACAGAAGCCTGTTGATCAGCGACGTCTTGCCCTTGCCGGGGAGGCCGGCCACGCCCATACCGGTCACGTGCCGAAGGTCGACGGACACCGGCTGGGCGTACTCATCCACGCCCAGATCCAACCGGGCCACCTTCTCGGGCACCTTGCCCGTGGGACGGTGCTCGGTGGGAACCTTCAGCGGATCGAGCCGCACGCCCCGGATGACGACCGAGCCCGGCTCATCCTGCGTGACCGCCACCCGCGTGCACCGCCAGGCGTCCGCCAGATGCGGGGCAGCCTTCTGGTACTGCTCCAGGCCGACCCCGGGCAGGCAGCCCGCCCGCACGATCACCCCGTACGCGTCATGCGTCACCTTCAGCGTGGGGACCAGGACGCGAGGCTTGACGGGCTTGCCGTCCGCGTTCGACAGCGAAGCCAACGCGGTCGGCATCTTGTCGATGGCGCACAGCTTCAGCATCTGCGCGAGCCGCTTCCACGTCCGCCGCACCCGCACGGCCTGCCGGATGGACTGTCGCGTCATGGCATCGGCCCGCAGATAGCGGACCACCCACACCAGCGCCCACACGGCGATGCCCGCCAGGCCCACCCCGATCAGGGCCGGGGCGTAGCCCATCACCTCACTCACGTCGTTCACGGTCACTTCGCTTCCTTCTCTCGATTCCGGTTTCGGGTGCGGTCGGCGGGCGTCGGCGCAGCGAGGATCAGGCAGAGTTCCGCGCGCCGGACCGCGTCAGGAGGCGGAAATCCGTGGTTCGCCCACATCGCCGCGACGAGACGAACCCTGTCGTCGTGACTGGCAAGCGTCAGGCAGATCTCCGCATGGTGAAGAGCCGACGCGGGTGGAAAGCCCGCCCTCTCCCACACCGCCGCGACACTGTGAAGCCGGGTGTCGCGGCCGGTGCGGGAGAAGTCGGTGCCGCTCACGCCGTCTCAGCGGCCGGGGCCGAGCCGCCGACCAGGTCGATACGGTCCGCGCGGTACGCGATGCCGTCCGAGAGCGACCCGTTGAAGATCCGGGCCCACGGGGTGGCGAACAGCTCCACCGGCATGACCGGCACACCCGGCTTGAGACCGTTGGGCAGGCCGGTCTCCGGAACGGTGATCTTCATGGCCTCTGCGCGGTCCTCCTCCATGAAGAAGAGGGTGATCGTGAACAGCTTCGCGCCGGTCTCACGGTCCACGGCGAACTGCGTCTTCTCGGCGTCCGCGTACTTCGGCACGGCCATGTTGCCGACCATGAACGACGCCGACGGGAGCAGGCCAACACGGATACGAGCCATGGGGGCACGTCCTTTCGATTCGGGCCGGTGGTTCCGGCCGCACCACTACATAACCACAACACCCGCTACACACGCAACACCCGCACACCGGCTGTCCCGCTACACATGCCACACAAGGGTGAGCGGGTGTATCGCGTGTGGGGTAAGCGCCGTATCCTGCGGGCATGACACTGCCGCTCGAAGACGACTCCCGGCCGCCGTACGTCCAGGCCGCCGAGGTCCTGCGCAGAGAGATCAGCACCGGCCGACTGAAGCCCGGTGACAAGCTGCCCTCTGCCCGCGCCCTCCAGGACCGGTACTGCATTGCAAGCAGCACCGTGCAGAACGCGCTACGGCTCCTCAAAAGCGAAGGGCTGATCTACAGCGTCCAGGGCCGGGGCAGTTTCGTTCGCAACAGCGCCACCACTGCGCCGGCCGAAGCAGTCCCCGGCGAGCAGGGCCGAGAGGATCGGCTCGAAACAGCCGACGACACTCCCGGCCCCAGCGCGGAATCACTCGCCGAGGACATGAAGGCCATGAAGGCCGACATCAAGCGGCTTGAGAACACGGTGACTCGGCTTCTGGAGATCGTGGAGGCGCAGCAGCGGAAATAGCCGTCGCCAACCGCTGCACCATCGCATCCAACCGGGCAACCGCCGCGCATACGTCGGTCAACTCCGCATCCAGCACGGCTATTTCATGCTCGGTCATTTTCCGCTCCCCGCCTTGCTTCCGTGCCATTTCCTTGCATCCCGTCGAGCCGCCCAGAGTCAGCCGAATCCGGGCTTGCCCGCGCAGACCAACCAGCGGTCATCGCGCCTGTTGAGTCAGGTCTACCGTTCCGACCGGACACGTTCGAAGGCCCTGGCCTCACGCTCCCGTCCAGCGGGCAAGAACCTTTCTGCGCGGCCCGTATGGCGGGAGGCATGACCGACTGGCGCCCACTCTGCGAACAGAGCGAACCGAGAGATCCAGGCCCACGGCGAGATGAAGAGGCCGGATTGCATGCGGAGCACTCCGCTTGAATCCGAACGGACACCACGCCGCCCCCACGCTTTGCGGCCGACACCACACATCTCCCTTCGCTCGCCGAGGAACATCAATGGTCCGGAGAATCGCCGGTTTGGCTAACCGGTGATCGTCGGCTATGTTCCGCCCCTCACGTCGAGGGGTGCCTATAGAGGTTCGCTTTTTGGGTCCGGTGTGACCCCGAGCGAATGTGACCCTCGTCACTCCCTTTCTTCTCTCGTGCGGGATTCCGTCCACCCCTTCTCTCGTGCTCGCAGACAGCGCCGTTTTCTGCCCCTCACCTGCTACCAGGTGCAAAAATCCGCCCGGGTGTGACAGTCCAAAGGTCACGGATTGGTAACGGCGGGCGTGATTTGCCGTGCGTTCTTTCACAGCTCCAACCCTGGACCGATTTGCCTGTGGATAAAGTTCGCCGACTGTCGGAGCAAATAGGCAGCAATGCGCACATGTATATCCATAGCGGTTGCGGAGACGCGTAGCGGATTGGGAAGGCGAGGGCATCGCATGGGCGCATGACCGGCCACGGGCCCAGAGCGCCGGAGCTGTTCAGAGTTTCTTTACTGGATCAAGGCGGCCCGCCTACGGCGGGCCGCGCGCGCGGGGGGCCCAGGGGCGGCCCCCCCCCCTGTGTGAGCCCCCCCACAGGCGGCCCCCCCCCCCCCCCCCCCCCCCCCGGCCGGCGCGCACCACCCCC
>NZ_JBHWKO010000081.1:0-17376 GCF_042731035.1 Streptomyces sp. NPDC059895 | reverse complement strand
CCCGCGGCAGCCCGGCCGGCGTCCTCGGCCAGATCGAGGCGACGGCGACCACCGCGGAGAGCGGCGCCACCGGCTGAGCCGTTGGGTTACGGTGCGGGCATGCAGCGGCCAGAGGCGGAACTGGGGGCGAGGGAGCGGGACATCCTCGCCCTGGAACGGCGCGGGTTCTCCGCGCCCGGGGCGAAGGAACGGGCGATCCGTGAGGAGCTGGACCTGTCCCCGGTCCGCTACTACCAGCTGCTCAACGCCCTGCTGGACGACCCGCGGGCGCTGGCCCACGATCCGGTCACGGTGAACCGGCTGCGGCGGGTGCGGGAGGCCCGGCGGGCCGAACGCTGAGGCGGTGCGGCCCGCACGCGGTACGCAGGGGCTCCGCCCCCGCACCCCCGATCGGCCCTGAACGGGCCTCGTCCTCAGATGCCGGAGGGGCTGGGTTGCCCCGGCCGGCGCTGTGAGGGGCTGGACGTCGGAGGGGCTGGGTTGCCCCGGCCGGCGCTGTGAGGGGCCGGACGTCGGAGGGGCTGGGTTGGCGGGGCCGCACCCCCCGGTGGTGGGTCCGCCCGGTTATCGTCGCCGTATGGGCACCCCAGAGACGCACTCCACGGAACCCGCACTCCCCGAACCGACCACCGCCGCCGGCCGGGACGCGCTGCGCGCGATCCTGGCCCGGCCCGCCGGGACGCTCGTCGGTCTCGACTTCGACGGCACGCTCGCGCCGATCGTCGAGAACCCGGACGACGCGCGGGCGCACCCGGACGCCGTTCCCGCCCTCGCGCGGCTCGCCCCGAAGGTCGCCTCCGTCGCCGTCGTCACCGGCCGGCCCGCCGCCGTGGCCGTGCGCAACGGCGGCTTCGCCGGTGTGCCGGGGCTGGAGCACCTGACCGTGCTCGGCCACTACGGCGCCGAACGGTGGGACGCCCGCACCGACACCGTCAGCGCCCCCGAACCCCACCCCGGCGTCGCCGCCGTCCGCGCCGAGCTGCCGGGCGTGCTGGAGGCGGCCGGCGCGTGGCGGGGGACCTGGGTGGAGGAGAAGGGCCGGGCCGTCGCCGTGCACACCCGCCGCGCCGAGGACCCGCAGGCCGCCTTCGAGGCCGTACGGAAGCCCCTCGGCGATCTCGCCGCCCGCCACGGGCTGATCGTCGAGCCGGGCCGGATGGTCCTGGAGCTGCGCCCGCCGGGCGTGGACAAGGGCGTGGCGCTGCTGGAGCACGCCCGCGAGACCGGCGCCGAGGCCGTGCTCTACGCCGGCGACGACCTCGGCGACCTGCCCGCCTTCGCCGCCGTGGAGAAACTCCGCTCCGACGGCGTCCCCGGCCTGCTCGTCGCCAGCGGCAGCGCGGAGGTGACCGAGCTCGCCGAGCGCGCCGACCTGGTCGTCGACGGCCCGGCCGGCGTCGTGGGCCTGCTGCGGGCGCTGGCGGATCAGCTGGCCCGCGTTCCCCGCAGCGCCTCCAGCTGATCCAGGAACCACCGGGCCGGAGGCAGCGCGGTCGCGGCGGCAGCCAGCCGCTTGGTGCGGTGCGCCCGCTCCTCCGGCGCCATGGTCAGCGCCTCGTGCAGGGCACGGGCGGTCTCCATGACGTCGTACGGGTTGATGGTGATCGCGTCCTCGTGCAGCTCGCCGTACGCGCCGGCCTCCCGGGACAGCACCAGCGCGCAGCCCCCGTCGGAGACGACCGGGACCTCCTTCGCGACCAGGTTCATGCCGTCGCGGATGGGGTTGACCAGCGCCACGTCCGCGAGGCGGTACGCCGCCAGGGAGCGGGCGAAGTCGTCCTTCACGTGCAGGACGACCGGGGTCCAGCCCGCGGAGCCGTACCGCTCGTTGATCTCCCCGGCCAGCCGCCGCACCTCGGCCGTGTAGTCGCGGTAGACGGCGAGGTCCTGGCGGGAGGGGTAGGCGAAGGCCACGTGGGCGACCCGCTCGTGCCACTCGGGGTGGTCGTCGAGGAACTGCCGGTAGGCCAGGAGACCGCGCACGATGTTCTTCGACAGCTCGGTCCGGTCCACCCGGACGATCACCTTGCGGGCGCCGCCGCCGGGGACCGTGCCGATCTCCTCGCGCAGGGCCGCCAGGCGTTCCTCGACGTCCTGCTCGCGGGAGCGGGCGCGCAGGAACTCGGCGTCGGCGCCCAGGCCGTGCACGCCGATCTCCGTACCGCCCGTACCGTCCACGAACTCCTCGCAGCACGCGGTGAACGCGTCCGCCCAGCGGCGGGTCAGGAAGCCGAGCCGGTCCGCGCCGAGCATGCCCCGCAGGAGCCGGCCGCGGATGTCGCCGGGGAGCAGCCCGAAGTAGTCCACCGGCGCCCACGGCGTGTGCGAGAAGTGCCCGATGCGCAGGTCGGGGCGGAGCTCGCGGAGCATCCCCGGGACCAGGCACAGGTGGTAGTCCTGGACGAGGACCGCCGCCCCCGGCGCCGCCTCCTCCGCCAGCGCCTCGGCGAAGGCGCGGTTGTACGTCTCGTACGAGGCCCACTGGCGCCGGAACTCCGCGTCGAAGACCGGCTCCAGCGGGGTCTGGTACAGCAGGTGGTGGACGAACCACAGCACCGAGTTGGCGATGCCGTTGTACGCGTCGGCGTGCACGTCGGCCGGGACGGGCAGCATCCGCACGCCGTCCTCGCCGACCCCGCGCCGGACCGCCTCCCGGTCGCCGTCGGACAGCGCCGAGCACACCCAGAGGGCGCCCGCGTCCGGGCCGATCGCCGACAGTCCGGAGACCAGCCCGCCGCCGCCGCGTCTGGCGTGCAGCGAGCCGTCCTCACCGACGGTGTACGAGACCGGGCCGCGGTTGGACGCGACCAGCACCTGAGCACCCTGAGCAGCAGCACCGTGCGTGGAAGCCATACGCCTCAACCTAGCCCGGACCCGATCCGCTCAAACGTACGGACGTGGGGGGTGAACCGGTCGTGTCCGGCCGTATACGGGGCGTCCGTCCGGGTGTCGTCTCCGTCACGCCACCTTGCGGGTGGCGTACTCGGCGATCTCCGCCATCGGCGGCCGCTCCTCCGTGTCCACCGAGTAGGTGCGCGGCTCGAAGCCGTCCGGGCCCCGCTCGAACTGGGTGAGGGACGGGCGGACGAGGTGCCCGCGGGCCAGCCGCAGCTGCGCCGTGCGGTAGATCGCCGCGGCCATCCGGCCGAGCGCCTGCCCGTCCTGGTGGCGGTGCTTGCGCACCCCGACGTCGACCTGGGCCAGCGCGTCCAGGCCCACCAGGTGCAGGGCGTCGACCAGCATGCCCAGCTCCACGCCGTACCCGACGGGGAAGGGCAGCTGCTCCAGCAGGCGGCGGCGGGCCGCGTACTCGCCGCCCAGCGGCTGCACGAACCCCGCGAGCTGCGGCCAGTGCATGTTGAGCAGCGGACGGGCCATCAGCTCCGTCACCCGGCCGCCCTGGCCGGCGCCGCCGGCCAGCGGTCGGTCGTACATGGCCTTGACCAGGTCGACGCCCGGATCGGTGAGCAGCGGGCCCACGATGCCCGAGACGAAGTCGGAGGAGAACTCCTTCAGGTCGGCGTCGACGAAACAGACGATGTCCCCGGTGGTGACCAGCAGTGAGCGCCACAGGACCTCGCCCTTGCCGGGCACGGCCGGGACGCGGGGCAGGATCTCGTCCCGGTGGACGACCCGGGCCCCGGCCGCCGCGGCCACCTCGGAGGTGCGGTCGGTCGATCCCGAGTCGACGACGACGAT
This sequence comes from Streptomyces sp. NPDC059895, assembly GCF_042731035.1. Taxonomy (NCBI): domain Bacteria; kingdom Bacillati; phylum Actinomycetota; class Actinomycetes; order Kitasatosporales; family Streptomycetaceae; genus Streptomyces; species Streptomyces sp. NPDC059895. The sequence goes on along the minus strand of NZ_JBHWKO010000081.1, from coordinate 13,677 downwards.
CTCGTCGACCAGCGGGACCTGGTGCATGAGGTCGTGACGGATGACGGAGACGATGTCGCCGACCGTCTCCTCCTCGTTCAGCGCGGGCAGCACGACGGACACCGTCTGGCCCGAGGCGCGCTTGGCGGCCAGGATCCGGTGCAGCGGGCGGTCGGTCACGGACCAGGAGCGGGTGGCCAGCCAGCGCTCGACTTCTTCCAGCACGGTCTGCGGCTCCTCACTGTCGTGATCACACCAGGTACACACGGGGTGACCGTGTGATCCATCTCGCGGTTCGGACGTCTCACTCAACTGTCGTGGCCTTCGGTTACAGTCTTGAACAACGCGGATGACCATCGCATGTCCGGGGTCGCCCGCGCTCACAATCGAATACCGCTCATCCAGAGGGGCAGAGGGACACGGCCCGATGAAGCCCCGGCAACCCTCCAGCCGGTCTCGTACGGATCACTGCCGACGGGCAGTCGACGATCCCCGCGAGGCTCCCGGCTCGGGAAGGTGCCAATTCCGTCTCACGGCGAGATGCGTCGTGGGGAAGATGAGGAGAAAGGGCCTCGCCTCACATGGCTGCGCAGACAGTTGCAAGCACCACTCCCTCCGTCACCGCCCCCTCCGGCACCACCCCCTCCGTCGACCTCGGTCCGGCCGAGGCGCTCTCCTGTCGCGAGTGCGGTCACCGGGTGCCGCTCGGCCCGGTCTTCGCCTGCGAGGAGTGTTTCGGCCCGCTCGAGATCGCCTACGACTACTCCGGATACGACCCGGAGGAGCTCCGCAAGCGCATCGAGGCGGGCCCCGCGAACATCTGGCGCTACGCCCCGCTGCTGCCCGTCCCGGCCGACGTGGCGGACAAGCCGAACCTCAACCCCGGCTGGACCAAGCTCGTCCAGGCCGACAACCTGGCGCGTGAGCTGGGCGTCGAGGCCGGGAAGCTGTTCGTCAAGGACGACTCCGGCAACCCGACGCACTCCTTCAAGGACCGCGTCGTCGCCCAGGCCCTGGAGGCCGCCCGCGCCTTCGGCTTCACCACCCTCTCCTGCTCCTCCACCGGCAACCTGGCCGGCGCCGTCGGCGCCGCGGCCGCCCGCGCCGGCTTCCGCTCCTGCGTGTTCATCCCGCACGACCTGGAGCAGGGCAAGGTCGTCATGGCCGCGGTCTACGGCGGCGAACTCGTCGGCATCGAGGGCAACTACGACGACGTCAACCGCTTCTGCTCCGAGCTCATCGGCGACCCGGCGGGCGAGGGCTGGGGCTTCGTCAACGTCAACCTGCGGCCCTACTACGCCGAGGGCTCCAAGACGCTCGCGTACGAGATCTGCGAGCAGCTCGGCTGGCGGCTCCCGGACCAGATCGTGGTGCCGATCGCCTCCGGCTCGCAGCTCACGAAGATCGACAAGGGGCTCCAGGAGCTGATCAAGCTCGGCCTGGTCGAGGGCCGGCCGTACAAGATCTTCGGTGCGCAGGCCGAGGGCTGCTCCCCGGTGTCCGTCGCCTACAAGGCCGGCCACGACGTGGTCCGCCCGCAGAAGCCGAACACCATCGCCAAGTCCCTCGCCATCGGCAACCCGGCCGACGGCCCCTACGTCCTCGACATCGCGCGCCGCACGGGCGGTGCCGTGGAGGACGTGAACGACGAGCAGGTGGTCGACGCGATCAAGCTGCTGGCGCGGACCGAGGGCGTCTTCGCCGAGACGGCGGGCGGTGTGACGGTCGGCGTCACCAAGAAGCTGATCGAGGCCGGTCTGCTGGACCCGACGCTGACGACCGTCGTGCTCAACACCGGAGACGGCCTCAAGACGCTGGACGCGGTCGCCGGGACCGGGCTGACGGCCACCATCCGCCCGAACCTCGAGTCGTTCCACGAGGCCGGTCTCGCCTGAGAGGCCGTTGTTCGTCTGCGGGCCGCGGGGAGCTGGTCGCGCAGATCCCCGCGCCCCCGCAGGGCGCCTACCCGTCCGGAGGAAACACCGTGAGCGTCACCGTCCGCATCCCCACCATCCTGCGCACCTACACGGGCGGTCAGGCCGAGGTCGCCGCCGAGGGCACGAACCTCGCCGAGGTCATCGCCGACCTGGAGAAGAACCACACCGGTATCGCCGCGCGCGTCCTCGACGACCAGGGCAAGCTGCGCCGGTTCGTCAACGTGTACGTGAACGACGACGACGTGCGGTTCGAGCAGGGGCTGGAGACCGCGACCCCGGACGGCGCCGGCGTCTCGATCATCCCGGCCGTCGCCGGCGGCTGACACGCACTCCGTACTCGCCGGTAGTAACCCTCGGTAACAGGTATTACCCAGAGTTCATGGAATTGCCTCCTCCGTAAGAGAAGCGGAGGAGGCAATTCAATGTGGTTGAGCGCGGTACAGTTGGGGAACGCGCCGCCCATCGCATGCCGAACGCATATGAGCCCCGCCTTCACATGCGGTGAGAAGTAGCCAAAGTGTGCAGGTATTTTGCGCCTCTTGTTCCCTTTGTGTGGCCCGAATTGCCCTGAATTCGGGAGAATTCTCACCATATTCCGGACCGTCGGCGTCCAGAATTCTCGTCCGATTGACCTGTTGCAGACGGCAGTGGGACAGATACATTCAGCCGCGGTCGACGCGTTCCGGCGCACGCCCCCAACCAACTGGGGGGTGAGGTCTGACCCGGATCCGCGAAGTGTGGATCTGTGCAAGGGCCAGTAATAGGGGAGTTAGGCATGGCTCAGGGCACCGTCAAGTGGTTCAACGCGGAGAAGGGGTACGGCTTCATCGCGGTCGACGGTGGTGCGGACGTCTTCGTCCACTACAGCGCGATTCAGATGGACGGCTACCGCACCCTGGAAGAGGGCCAGCGGGTCGAGTTCGAGATCTCGCAGGGTCAGAAGGGCCCGCAGGCCGACATGGTTCGCGTCACCGCCTGAACTGTTTTCAACGCTTTTCGACGAAGGGCCCGCACCCCGACGGGGGTGCGGGCCCTTCGTCCTGCCCGCGCCGCGCCGGGGAGGTGCCGGGGCCTTCGTCCTGCCCGCGCCGCGCCGGGGAGGTGCCGGGGGGCCTTCGCGACGCCGGGGGTGTCCGGGCGCTCCGGCCCGCAGGACCCCGCGCGGCCCGGGTGGTGAAGGCGCCTTCGTCCGCTTCGCCCCGGGCCGATCCCCCCGAGGCGCTTGCACTCGGCATGCCCGAGTGCTAATCATTGCGTTAGCACTCTGAAGGTGAGAGTGACAATGAAGGACCGGGTCGGTGAGGCCCGCAGGCCGGGTGGGGAAGGAACCACGAGGCCGGCGAGCCGTCCGTCGCGGGCGCGGGCGCGGTCCGAAGGAATCACCCCCAGTCCTGGAGGGACCACTTCACATGGCCAAGATCATCGCGTTCGACGAGGAGGCGCGGCGCGGCCTCGAGCGCGGCATGAACCAGCTCGCGGACGCCGTGAAGGTGACGCTCGGCCCCAAGGGCCGCAACGTCGTCCTCGAGAAGAAGTGGGGCGCGCCCACGATCACCAACGACGGTGTCTCCATCGCCAAGGAGATCGAGCTCGAGGACCCGTACGAGAAGATCGGCGCCGAGCTGGTCAAGGAAGTCGCCAAGAAGACGGACGACGTCGCCGGTGACGGTACGACCACGGCGACCGTTCTGGCCCAGGCCCTGGTCAAGGAGGGTCTGCGCAACGTCGCCGCCGGCGCCAACCCGATGGCCCTGAAGCGCGGTATCGAGAAGGCCGTCGAGGCCGTCTCCGCCGCCCTGCTGGAGCAGGCGAAGGACGTCGAGACCAAGGAGCAGATCGCCTCCACGGCCTCCATCTCCGCCGCCGACACCCAGATCGGCGAGCTCATCGCCGAGGCCATGGACAAGGTCGGCAAGGAAGGCGTCATCACCGTCGAGGAGTCCCAGACCTTCGGTCTGGAGCTGGAGCTCACCGAGGGTATGCGCTTCGACAAGGGCTACATCTCGGCGTACTTCGCCACCGACATGGAGCGTATGGAGGCCGTCCTCGACGACCCGTACATCCTCATCGCGAACTCCAAGATCGCGAACGTCAAGGACCTGCTCCCGCTCCTGGAGAAGGTCATGCAGTCGGGCAAGCCGCTGCTGATCATCGCCGAGGACGTCGAGGGCGAGGCCCTGTCGACCCTGGTCGTCAACAAGATCCGCGGCACCTTCAAGTCCGTCGCGGTCAAGGCCCCGGGCTTCGGCGACCGCCGCAAGGCGATGCTGAACGACATCGCCATCCTCACCGGCGGCGAGGTCATCTCCGAGGAGGTCGGTCTCAAGCTCGAGAACACGACCGTCGACCTGCTGGGCAAGGCCCGCAAGGTCGTCATCACCAAGGACGAGACCACCATCGTCGACGGCGCCGGCTCCTCCGAGCAGGTCGCGGGCCGGGTGAACCAGATCCGCGCCGAGATCGAGAACAGCGACTCCGACTACGACCGCGAGAAGCTCCAGGAGCGCCTGGCCAAGCTCGCGGGCGGCGTGGCCGTCATCAAGGCCGGTGCCGCCACCGAGGTCGAGCTCAAGGAGCGCAAGCACCGCATCGAGGACGCCGTCCGCAACGCGAAGGCGGCCGTCGAGGAGGGCATCGTCGCCGGTGGTGGCGTGGCCCTGCTCCAGGCCTCCCAGGTCTTCGAGAAGCTGGAGCTGGAGGGCGACGAGGCCACCGGTGCCGCCGCCGTCAAGCTGGCGCTCGAGGCCCCGCTGAAGCAGATCGCCGTCAACGCCGGCCTCGAGGGCGGCGTCGTGGTGGAGAAGGTGCGCAACCTGACCCCGGGTCACGGCCTGAACGCCGCGACCGGCGAGTACGTCGACCTGGTCGCCGAGGGCATCATCGACCCGGCGAAGGTGACGCGCTCCGCGCTGCAGAACGCCGCGTCGATCGCCGCGCTGTTCCTCACCACCGAGGCCGTCATCGCCGACAAGCCGGAGAAGAACGCTGCCCCGGCCGGCGGCGGCATGCCGGGCGGTGACATGGACTTCTGATCCTTCCGAGGATCGGACCCGTCCGAAGTACCGAGGGCGGCACCCCCTGTTCCGACAGGGGGTGCCGCCCTCGGGCGTTCCACGCTTCACGGGCAGGTCCGCCGGGCGCGGCGGGTGATCCCCCGTCAGCCCTGCGTCAGGGCCTTCCCGATCGTGTCGGGCACGTCGGTGGTGATGCCGTCCGCGTGCCAGTCGCGCAGTTGGCGGGCCGGGCCGGCGGTGTTCACCGTCCACGGCCACACCTTCAGCGGCCGGCCGTGCGGGCCCTTCAGCGCCTGTGCCTTGCGCACATAGCCCTGGGTGAGGCCACGGTGGTCCGGGTTGACGACGTCCACGAACGTCGCGTACGACGCCAGCTCGCCGGCCGACGGGGTCTCGTCGCAGACGCCCAGCCTGATGTCGGGGCGCCTGGCGCGGACCTCCTTCAGGGCGCCGGCCAGGAAACTGATCACGTAGAGGCGGTTGTCGACGTGGTGGGCGTCCAGCCAGCCCTTCCGGTCGAGGACCTTCAGGATGTCGCCGGTGACGCCGGGGAAGTTCCCCGGCCACTTCACCTCCAGCAGCAGACCCTGGCCGTTGCGGTCGAGCCGGTCGAGCACCTGGCCGAGGGTGGGGATGCGGGCCGACGCGTACGCGGTCTTCTTCCACTGGGGCGAGGCCCCCGCGCGGAGCCTGCCCAGTTCCGCCATGGTGAAGTCGCCCACCTTCCAGGGGGAGCGGTGGGGGAAGACCGCGCGGACGTCGGTGGTGCGGACGAGGTCCTGGTCGTGCATGACGACCAGCACGCCGTCCTTGCTGCGCTGGATGTCCACTTCGACCCAGTCGACCCCTGCCCGGTCGGCCCGGTCGATGGCTTCCAGGGTGTTCTCCGGGGCGAGGCCGGCCGCGCCGCGGTGGCCGATGATCAGGGGGGCGGCCGGTGCCGCGGCGGCGGGCGCGGAGTGCGGGGAGGCCGCGAGGAGGGACAGCGAGGACAGGGCGAGGGCGGCGGACGTCAGGGCGAAACCGTGTACGGGCATGGGTGGGGGCCTTTCGGATCGGGTTCCACCACGAGCCTGGGCCGGTCGGCGACGAGGTGCCCAGCGGAACTGCTCCACGTGGGGAGAGACGGGAACTTCACGTAACGACAGGCGAATTGACGGTGAAATATCAGGAAACGGGAGGGGGCGCCGAGGGGGGAGGGCAGTCGGGGTGAGGGGGGCGTGCGGGCTGCCGGGGCGCGGGCGACGGCGCCGGCCGAGGCCGTGGCCGTACGGCCCGGGTCCCGGCGTGGGCGGGATCACAGGGCGGGCCGGCCGGAACCGGAATGCCGGGCGCGCCCGAGCGGGTTGACGTGCTCGCAGGTACTCGATGCATGTGCACATACCGATTGGTCCCCGCGCCTAGGAGCCCCCACGTGACCGTCACCGCTTCCGCCGCCTCCCGCGCCGCCGAGATCCTCTCCCGTCCGGTCACGCTGGGCGGCCTGACCGTCCCGAACCGGATCGCGATGGCGCCCATGACCCGCATGTTCTCCCCGGACGGCATCCCCGGTGACGACGTCGTCTCGTACTACGCGCGCCGCGCCGGCGCCGGTGTGGGCCTGATCGTGACCGAGGGGACGTACGTCGGTCACGCGTCGGCCGGGCAGAGCGACCGGGTGCCGCGGTTCCACGGTGACGAGCAGCTCGCGGGCTGGGCCGGGGTCGCCGAGGCCGTGCACGCGGCCGGCGGGACGATCATGCCGCAGCTGTGGCACATCGGCATGGTCCGCGAGCAGGGCCAGCCGCCCTACGCGGACGCCCCGGCCATCGGTCCCTCCGGCCTCCGCGTCGACGGCACCGCGGGCACCGGCAAGGCGATGACCCAGCGCGACCTGGACGACGTCATCGGCGCGTTCGCCGAGGCGGCCGCGGCCGCCGAGCGCATCGGCTTCGACGGCGTGGAGATCCACGGCGCCCACGGCTACCTCGTCGACCAGTTCCTGTGGGCGGGCACCAACCGCCGCACCGACGCCTACGGCGGCGACCCCGTGGCCCGGACGAGGTTCGCCGCCGAGATCGTGGCCGCGGTGCGCGAGACGGTCTCCCCCTCCTTCCCGGTCGTCTTCCGCTACTCGCAGTGGAAGCAGGAGGCCTACGACGCCCGGCTCGCCGAGACCCCGCAGGAGCTGGAGGCCGTCCTCGCCCCGCTCGCCTCGGCCGGCGTCGACGTCTTCCACGCCTCCACCCGCCGCTACTGGCTCCCCGAGTTCGACGGCTCCGACCTCAACCTCGCGGGCTGGACGAAGAAGCTCACCGGCAAGCCCGTCATCACGGTCGGCTCGGTCGGCCTGGACGGCGACTTCATCAACGCCTTCCGGGGCGAGGGCTCCCCGGTCAAGGGCCTGGACGACCTCCTGGACCGACTGGAGCGTGACGAGTTCGACCTGGTCGCCGTCGGCCGCGCCCTGCTCCAGGACCCGGAGTGGGCGGCGAAGGTCCTCTCCGGCCGCTTCGACGAGCTGAAGCCCTACGACGCGGCCGCGCTGCGCACGCTGAGCTGAGCCCCCGCGCCGCGCGACCGGGTCGTCCGGGAGCGGCGGCCGTCGCCCCGCACCGGCGGGACGGCGGCCGCCCGGCACTTTCCGCGCCCCCGCTCCGTTCCCCGGAGAGCCCCTGAATCCCGCAGTGAGGAGTGGCGAAGCGATGACGACAGCCGAACACCGGGAGCCGGCGCCCGCACCCGTCGTACGGACCGCCGCCGGAGCGGTACGCGGGAGCGCGCGGGACGGTCTGGCCGTCTTCCGCGGCATCCCCTTCGCCGCGCCCCCGGTCGGAGCGGCCCGCTTCCAGGCCCCCCGCCCGCCCGTCCCCTGGGAGGGCGTCCGGGAGGCGGACGCCTTCGGCCCGCCGCCCCCGCAGGAAGCGGGCGTCCTGGGTCCCGCGGGGGCCGCCCCCACCGGCGACGAGTGGCTGACGGTGAACGTCTGGACGCCGGACCCGCGCCCCTCCGCCACGCCCCGCCCGGTGATGGTCTGGATCTACGGCGGCGCCTACAAGATCGGCCACTCCGGCAGCCCCGGCTACGACGCCCAGCACCTCGCCCGCGCCGGTGACCTCGTCGTCGTCACCCTCAACTACCGCGTCGGCATAGAGGGGTTCGCCCGGATCGACGGCGCCCTCGCCAACCGGGGGCTGCTCGACCAGGTCGCCGCCCTGGAGTGGGTCCGGGACAACATCGCGGCCTTCGGCGGGGACCCGGGCCGGGTGACCGTCTTCGGGGAGTCGGCGGGCGCCGGTTCGGTGGCGGCGCTGCTGGCCATGCCGAGCGCGCGGGGCCTGTTCGGGCGGGCCGTCGCGCAGAGCGTGCCCGGCACCTACTTCTCCGACGAGCTGGCCCGTGACCTGGCCGCCGCCATCGCCGCCGAGGCCGGGCTGCGCCCGACCGCCGCCGACCTGGCCGCCGTCGATCCGCGCGAGCTGCCCGAGGCGGGGGCGGCGCTGGGCGAGAAGATGGCGGCGCGCGTGGACCGGTGGGGCCGGGTCGCGCCCACCGTCACCCCGTTCTCGCCGGTCGTCGACGGCGAGGTCCTGCCGGTCACCCCCTGGCAGGCGCTGGCGGCGGGCGCGGGCCGGGACGTCGAGCTGATCGTCGGGCACAACGCGCAGGAGTACCGCCTCTTCGTGGCCATGGCCGGGCGGCTGGGAAAGGTGACGGAGGATCAGGCGACTGACGTGCTGCGGATGTTCGGGCCGGGCGGCGGGCAGGCGGGGGAGCGGGCGTACCGCGCCGCGTTCCCGCAGGCCGGGCCGGGCGAGCTGTACGAGCGGGTGCAGTCGGACTGGCTGTTCCACATGCCCTCCCTGCGGCTGGCCGAGGCACAGGTCGCGGGCGGCGGCCGGGCCCATGTCTACGAGCTGACCTGGCCGGCCCCCGCCCTGGACGGCGCCTTCGGCGCCTGCCACGGCCTGGACATCCCCCTGCTGTTCGGCACCTACCGGGCGGACCTCGGGGCCCTGCTCTTCGGGGACGCGGAGGTGACGGAGGAGGCGAGGGCCCTGTCGTCCTTCATGCGGGGCGCCTGGACGGCGTTCGCGGCCACCGGCGACCCGGGCTGGCCGGCGTACGACACGCAACGGCGGCTCGTGCAGATCCTGGACGCGCGACCGGAGGTCCGCCCCTACCCGGAGGAGACCTCGCGCCGCCTGTGGCAGGACCACGACTTCCCGCCGCTGCCGCTGCTGGAGGCCTAGACGTTGCCCAGCGGCTCGATGTCCACGCGGACCGGGGTGCCCCAGACGCGCAGGACCTCGTAGTCGGTGAACTCGTGCACCAGGCGGTAGGCCATGGCGGGCCGGGAGCCGCGTCGCAGGGCGGCGAGGTACGCCTCGGCCTCGCGCCGGTCGCGGCGGGGCGTGCCGCACAGCTGCCACTCCTGTCCGTTCCACAGCTCCGGCAGCCAGCGCTGCTGGGGCTGGGGGCGGTCGGCGCGGGTGCCGTAGCGGGAGGGGGCGGTCGGGTGCGGGGTCTGCGGGGCGGGGCCGTTGAACTCGGCGCGCCGGGCCGCCCGGCGGCGGGTCTCGCACAGCAGGCACAGGTCGGGGGCGCTCTCGTCGACGGGCCCGTGCGGGTGCTCGGCGCAGCGGGTCGCGGGCGCGGCACTGCCGGCGCTCTCGTCCAGCAGTTCCAGGGCCCGCCGCAGATCGGCTCTGACCTCGTGCAGTTTGGCGTCGGGGGTGTCCGAGGTGAGGGCCTCGCCGTGCTCACCGAGGAGGCGTAGGGCACGGCCCAGGTGGGTGAGCTGGGCGTGGTTCATGGCGAGCGTCTCCGTTTCCTGCTGCTTTCCGCACTCGTGCGCCGGACTGCGATGACACCACCGTCGCACACCGCGCTGACAGACCACCCCTGACGGACCACCCGCGGGCGGGGCGACGGGGCGGGGACGGGCACGGGCACGGGCACGGCGCGGGCACGGGCACGGCGCGGGCACGGGTGCGATCACGCCATTTCCCCCGTCCGCGCGGGCTAATTGTTGACAGTTTTGGTGACGATTGGGAGGGTCGCCGCGAGCAGCCGCCCAGAGGAGAGACGGAAGTGAAGCGAGTGAAGCGCAGAACCGTGGTCATGGGTCTCACCGCCGCCGGGGCCGCCCCCGCCCTCGGGTTCGCCACCGGCGCGCGAGCGGCGAGCGGAGGCGGTACGACGTCCGTGACGTCCGCGGCCGCCGCCGGTTCCTCCCTGGTCTTCGACCCGGCCGCCCACACCGAGCAGACCATCGCCATCAAGGACACCACCGGCACCACCCACAGCGTGACCTACCGGTTCCACAAGGTCGCGAGCTACGTCGCCCTGCCGGTGAACGCCGCCTACCAGTCCCTGAACATCAGCGTGCCGGTCGCCGTCGACGGCACCCCGGTCGACGCCTCCGGCGCGCCGATCCTCCTCGCCAACTCCGTCGGCGGCTACATGCCGTCGAGCGTGGCGAACAACACCGGGATCATGGCCTCCGGGATGGGCGGCGGCACCAGCCGGCAGGGGCTGGCGCTGGCCGCCGGGTACGTCGTCGTCGAACCGGGCGCGCGCGGCCGGACCGTCGTCGACGCCGACGGCGTCCACTACGGCACCGCGCCCGCCGCCATCGTCGACCTCAAGGCGGCCGTGCGGTACCTGAAGTTCAACAAGGGCCGCGTCCCCGGCGACGTCGAGCGGATCGTCTCGTCCGGCGTCAGCGCGGGCGGCGCGCTGTCCGCGCTGCTCGGCGCCTCCGGCGACAGCCCGCTCTACGACCCCTACCTGGAGGAGATCGGCGCGGCCGACGCCTCCGACGCGATCTTCGCCAGCGGCGACTGGTGTCCGATCACCGACCTGGAGCACGCCGACGCCGCCTACGAGTGGAACTGGGGCACCAACCCGCTGGCCTCCGGGGCGCTCGTCGACCAGACGCTGTCCAAGGAGCTCGCCGCCGAGTACACCGGCTACCTCGCCTCCCTCGGGCTGCGCGGCACGGGCTACGGCCCCCTCACCGCCCGCAACCTCGACGACTACCTCGTCGAGCGGTACCTCCAGCCCTCGGCCACCAGGTTCCTGGCGGGCCTGACGGACACCGCCCGCGCCGACTACCTCGCCGCGCACCCCTTCCTCACCTGGTCCGGCGGGAAGGCCTCCTTCACCTGGGCCGGCTTCCTCACCCATGTGGGCGCCCGCAAGAAGAACGCGCCGTCCTTCGACGCCTTCGACCTGAGCAGCCCCGAGAACAACCTCTACGGCACCGGCACCACCCGGGCCCGCCACTTCACCCTCCACAGCCTCCGCCACGAGCAGGGACCCGGCGCCCGGCTGGACGCCGACCTCCCCGCCAAGCTGCGGCTGATGAACCCGATGTACCACCTCGTGGACCGGGTGAACCCGTACCGCGCCCGGCACTGGTGGCTCCGTGTCGGCACCAAGGACAGCGACACCTCGCTGTCGGTCGTCTCCAACCTGGCCACCCGCCTGGAGAACCTCGGCGACGACGTGAACACCCTCTACTACTGGGACGGCGGCCACGGCGCCGACCAGGATCCGGGCGACTTCATCACCTGGATCGGGAAGGTGTCGGGCCACCGGACGGCCCGCCGGAAGTAGCCGGGCCTTCCGGACCGGTCGGGCTTCCGGGGGCGGTCGGGCCTCCGGGACCGGTCGGGCTTCCGGGACCGGTCGGGCTTCCGGGGGCGGTCGGGCCGTCGGCCGTCGCGGTCGCCGTCACGCGGTCGGTGACGCCGAAGACGTACGTCGCGGCGAAGCCGACCGCGTACCCCGTCAGCAGCCCGCCCGCGTAGATCGCGAGCAGTGTCCCCCAGCTCCGGTTCCCGGCCAGCAGGGGGAACAGGGCCCAGCCGGACGGGCCGATGGCGGTCGCGCCGACCCGGTCGCCGAGCATCGCGAAGAACCCGACGAACGCCCCGCCGGCCGCCCCGCCCGCGCACGCCGTCAGGAAGGGGCGGCCCAACGGGAGCGAGACGCCGTAGATCAGGGGCTCGCCCACGCCCAGCAGGCCCGCCGGGAGCGCCGACCTGATCGTGGTGCGCAGGGAGGTGTCGTGGCGCAGGCGGACGTACACCGCGAGGGAGGCGCCGACCTGGCCCGCGCCCGCCATCGCCAGGACCGGCAGCAGCACGGTGTACCCCTGCTGCTCGATCAGGGTGGTGTGCAGGGGGATGAGGGCCTGGTGCAGGCCGAGCATCACCAGCGGCAGGAACAGTCCGCCGAGGACGAGCCCGGCGAACGCGCCCGTCGTCACCAGCAGCCAGTCCGCGGCCGTGCCGACGGCCGAGGAGACCGCGCCGGCCGCGTACATCAGGCCGTAGAGCGTGGCGAGGCCCGCGACCAGGACCGTGAGGGTGGGGGTCAGCAGCACGTCCAGGGCGTCCGGGAACCGCCCCCGGCACCACCGCTCCACGTGCGCCGCGAGCAGCGCGGCCGCCAGCGCGCCCAGGACCCCGCCCTGGCCGGGGGCGAGCGTCACCCCGGCCACGGTGACCTCCGCGACCCCCGGATACACGACGATCGCCGCGACCGCGCCGCCGAGCACCGGCGTGCCGCCGAACTCCTTCGCCGTGTTGTGGCCGACGAACACGGCGATCAGCGCCATGAAACCGGAGGCGACGGCGGCCAGCGCGGGCGTCAGCCACGGCAGCCGGCCGGAGTTCAGCAGCAGCCCGTTGACCCCGGCCAGGATCCCGCAGCCGATGAGGGCGGGGATGAGCGGCACGAAGACGGCGGCGACGCGGCGCAGGGCCGTCTTGACGGGCGTGGCGTTGCGCCGCCGCCGTGCGTCCTTCAGCGCGGCGCCCCGCGCGGCCAGTTCCTCCGCCGTCGACCGCCCCACCGCTTCCTCCGCGGCCGCCCGACCCACCGCTTCCCCCGCCGTCGACCGCATTACCGCCTCCCCCGCCGTCGACCGCCCTACCGCTTCCTCCGCGGCCGGCCGCCCTACCGCTTCCTCCGCGGCCGGCCGCCCTACCGCTTCCTCCGCGGCCGGCCGCCCCACCAACTCCTCGAACGCGGCCGTCACCCGCGTCACCACCCCCGGACCGAGCACCACCTGGTACGTCCCGTCGGCCACGACCAGACCGAGCACTCCGGGCAGCGCCCGCAGCGCCTCCTCGTCCACCCGGGACGGATCGGCCAGGCCCAGCCGCAGCCGGGTCATGCAGTGGGCGACGGACGTGACGTTCGCGGGGCCGCCGACCAGGGGGAGGAGCGCGGTGGCCGTGGCAAGGGGATCGTTGGGCACCCCCCGAGGGTGCGGCTCAGGGCCGTGCCCCGGCGAGCGCGGCGCGCAGATGACCGCCGGACTCCTCCAGAAGGCGGGCGGCCGCGGGCCCGTCCACCCCCGCGAGCAGGACCAGGATCGCGGGCTTCACCTCACCGCCGGTGGCCGCGAGGGCCCGCTCGATCTCGTCGTCGTCCGCCCCGGTCGCCAGGGCGACGATCCGCCGCGAACGGGCGCGCAGCTTCTCGTTCGAGGCGCGGACGTCGACCATCAGGTTCCCGTACGTCTTGCCCAGCCGGATCATCGTGATCGTCGACAGCATGTTCAGCACCAGCTTCTGGGCCGTGCCCGCCTTCAGCCGGGTGGAGCCGGTGAGCAGCTCCGGTCCGACGACCACCTCGATGCCGTGCTCGGCGGCCGCCGCCAGCGCGCTGCCCGCGTTGCAGGCCAGCCCGACGGTCAGGGCGCCGCGCGAGCGGGCGTACGCCACGGCGCCGAGCGCGTACGGCGTCCG
>NZ_JBHWKO010000080.1:0-17677 GCF_042731035.1 Streptomyces sp. NPDC059895 | reverse complement strand
AGGATCATGCGAGGGCCGTCCGCCTGTCCGGCGAATCCCCAGGTGAGTGACGGTGTGCGAGCCGTTGTTCGAGGTCAGAGGTTAAATAACAAGCTGAGCTGCTGGTGTCGTCGAGGGCGGTGACGTTGATGCCGATCTCTGGGATGTCGCTGTCGATCGCTGCGACGCGGCTACCACAGGTCGGGCAGAAGCCGCGCTTCGCCTCGCCTTCGAAGGTCTCGTGCCAGGTCGGCTCGCTCTCACCAGTCCAGGTGACTGTCTCGAATCCCACCCACCACATCACCGGGGTGCCGCCGAGCTTTTGACAGTGGCGGCAGGCACAGGTGTGGGGGAAGACGGCCGGGCCTCGGGTGGTGAAACGGATGCGGCCGCACAGGCAGCCGCCGGTACGCTCCCCGGCTGTTTCGGCTCCGTGGGCGTCGGCGGCGGGGGTGACGTTCATCAGGTGATCTCCCAGGCGTGATAGGCAAGTTAGGCAGATCAGTGTGCCACCGCTGCCGTGATCGCCATGACGCTGTTGGCGGCTCTGGCGTGGCCCGGTGAGGCCGCCCCTCCCCGCCAGGATTCTTCGCTAGCCTTGCTGCCGGTCGCCTACTGGGCTGGAACGAGGCTGGGAGAGAAACATCGTGGTGAAGGTCCTTATCGCAGGGGGAGCCGGCTACATCGGCAGCACGGTCGCCTCGGCCTGCCTGGACGCGGGCATCAACCCCGTGATCCTCGACAACCTCGTTCGGGGCCGCCGCGAGTTCACCAAGGGCCGCACGTTCTACGAAGGCGACATCGCGGACGGCGCACTGGTCGACCGGATCTTCGTGGAGCACCCGGACATCTCCGCCGTGGTGCACTGCGCGGCGCTAATCGTGGTGCCGGAGTCCGTCGCGGACCCGATCGGCTACTACGAGGCGAACGTGGCCAAGAGCCTGGCCTTCGTCCGCCACCTGCACCGCAACAGCTGCGACCGCATCATCTTCAGCAGCTCGGCCTCCATCTACCAGGCCGAGGACGGTTCGCCCGTCAACGAGGACTCGCCGCTGGCGCCGCAGAGCCCGTATGCACGGACCAAGGCCGTGTGCGAGGAGATGTTCGCCGACATCGCCGTGGCGGGGCCGCGCGTGTTGTCGCTGCGGTACTTCAACCCCGTCGGGGCCGACCTGAAGCTGCGTACCGGGCTCCAGCTCAAGCGGCCCAGCCACGCCCTGGGCGTACTCATCCAGGCGCACCAGGAAGGCCTTCCGTTCCCGATCACCGGGACGAACTACCCGACGCGCGACGGCTCGGGCATTCGGGACTACGTGCACGTCTGGGATCTCGCCGCAGCCCACATCGCGGCAATCGAGCGCTTCGACTCCATCCTCACGGGATCGAAGCGCTCGATCGCGATCAACCTGGGCACCGGCTCCGGCACCACGGTCCGGGAGCTGTGCGCCGCCTTCAACAACGTCGTCAGCACGCCCCTGGCCACCATCGACGCCGACCCGCGGCCGGGCGACGTCGCCGGTGGCTACACCAAGAGCGACCGGGCGGCCGAGCTGCTGGGGTGGACGCCGAAGCTGTCCCTGGAGGACGGCATCCGCTCCGCCCTGGACTGGATCCCGGTGCGCGACGAGCTGCTGAAGGACTGATCCGCCCTTCCCGCCTTCACTCCTCCCGGGCGTATGTGTCCGGGAGGAAGCCGGCTTCGAGGGCAAGCAGGTGTTGCAGGGCGGGAGCGAGCCACGCGGTGTCCCACCGGTGGTCCGCCGGGGCATCCCGGTAGGCGTCGTGGGGGATGCCGAGCGCTTCGAGGAGCCGGCGGCCGGCCCTCCAGTCGGCTTCCAGGGTGCCGATGCCCCCGAGCGCGATACGGCGGGTCCCTTGGAGGGCCGCCGCTTGGCGGCGGAGGTTCTGTCGTACGTCGTACTCGTCGAGCCGTGAGGGGCTGCCGGCGACGTCCACGAGCTGCGGGTGGGGTGGCCGGTCGCTGAGCAGTGAGGCGTCCCAGACGCTGGCGACGGCGAAGAGGCCGGGGTGCCGGGTCAACAGGTTGAGGGCGGCGAAGCCACCCTTGCTGAATCCCAGCAGGTGTACCGGAGGCCGGGCCTGGCCTCCGAGCAGGGCCAAGACCGTCGGTACGACCACGCGGACGAGGTGGTCCTCCTGCTGGCAGTCGGCCCGGGTGGCGTGGTTGACCAGCCAGGGTGACTCGCTGAACGTCGGTGCGGCGAAGACGGTCCCGTCGCGCAGGTGAGCTGGGAGCCGTCCGATCTCAGCGAGGCTGTGGCCGTACTTGCGCCCGTCGCTCTTCTCGACGGGCAGTGCGAGCACAACCCTGCGCACCCGCTGCTCGGGCCAGATCACGGTGACCTGCGTTCCGGGCCTCTGGAACGGGCTATCCAAGAGGACCAGCCGGGTGCCCGCGGTCAGGGTGTCGGCGTCGTAGACGTGCGCCTGGCTGTGCGGGAGTGCGGGGCGTTCATGGGCGGAGGGCGGTGACGGCATCGTGGTAGGTCTCCCAGTTGTCGCAGTTGAACCGGAGGTCGTCCGGCCGGAGCGGCAGCGCCGTGAGGTGGTTGCCGGTGCTGACCCAATGCCGGATGGCGTCGATGAGGTAGAGCTCGCCGCCCGGGCGGGGCGGGCACGCGTGCAGGGTCTCGAAGACGAACGGCCCGAGCACCCAGCGGGCGGCGCAGGCGTGCACCCACTGGGCACCGGCGTGGTCCAGGAGGTCCCTGTCGAAGGCAACCGCGGCCGGCCCGGGCCCGGGCGCGTCGGCTGTGCCCAGGAGGGTCTCGTGCGCGGGGATGCTGTCCGCGGGGAAGATGCGGGTCAGGACGGAGCAGTCCGCCGTGCCGGCGACGAGCCGTTGGAGCGGTGTCTTGCTGCAGGCGGCGCCGCGGATCAGGTTGTCCCCGAACGCGAGGACGAACGGCTGGCCTTGGGTCCATGTCTCGGCGGCGAGGACGGGGGCGCCGGGGCCGGCGCCGTCGTCCTGGACCCGGTAGGAGAAGTCCATGCCGTACGCGGCGCCGCTGCCGAAGTAGGCCGGGATCTGCGGCTTGCGAGAGGAGATCACGAACAGGACGTCGGTGATCCCGGCCGTGCGCAGCTCGTGGACGAGGTGTTCCAGGATCGGCCGTCCTCCGGCGGGCAGCATCTCCTTGGGAAGGATGCGGGTGATCGGGTCCATCTTGGTCCCGGCCCCGCCGGCGGCCACGACCGCCCTGGTGATCGTGCGCGACATGACGTCCCTCCCGTCAGGCGCCCGGCTTGGCCAGCCAGTCGAGCCAGGTGCCGTAGACGTCGCAGTGGGCCACGATGTCCGAGCGGCTCACGCCGCCGTCGTGGCTGGCCATGATCATGCGGGGGGTGTCGTGGCCGAAGTGGCCGATGGAGATTTCGTGCAGCGGGCGGCGCTGGCTCAGCTCGGCGAGGGTGTTGACGAGGCGTTCCCGGCCGCCCGGCGAGCCGAAGATCTGGTAGATCGACCACGAGAAGACGAGGACCAGGTGCTGGTCGGCGGGTGCCTCGGCGATGACGTCGGTGAGGTGGTCCTGGGCGGTGCCGGCCAGGATCGTCGGCGGAGTGCGGGCGGCCAGCGCCAGGGCGGAGTTCAGGGTGCGCATCCGGCCGGTCTGTTCGGGCCAGGTGAGGCTGACCAGCCACTCGGTGGCCACGGGGTCGGTGACGTCCACCGGACTCGGTTCGATCCCGACCGGAGGTGCGAACCGCGCCGGATCCAGAGTCAGGGGCGGCGTCCCGCCCCTGACCTCGCAGTGCAGGACTGTGTCCGGGTCGCTGTCCGGCAGGGTGAGCCGGTGCCCGTCGTAGTCGTAGGTGTAGCGGTCCCAGAGCAGGGCCAGCCCGGCGCTGGCGCCCACGTCCACGATTCTGATCGGCCGGCCGTCGTCGAGCTGCTGTTGGAGCGCGGCGAAGGCGGGCAGCAGGACGGTACAGCGGTTGACCTCGTTGGTCTGGACGGCCCGGGTCGAGATGATCTGCCGGATAGCTTCGGCGTGGCGGCTGCAGAAGTCCGTCAGCAGGTCGGCGGCTCGGTCGTCGGTCAGGTCCTCGCGGCCGGTGAAGTAGGGGGCGAGCGCGTGCTTCACGCCGCGGCGGAGGATGTGGTGGACGGCCCCGAGCAGCATGTTCGGGGCGGGCTGTCCCTGCTGGGTGAGGGCCGCGAGGTCGAGCAGCTCGGGGGTGCGGGCGATGGCGCGGGACAGGGTGGCGTACAGCGGGGACGGACCCGTGGCCTGCTGGTCGGCGAACCGCCGGAAGGTCTCGGCGAGCTGGGTGTGGTCGCTCATCGTGTGGTCTCCTCAGATGATCTTGTATCCGGCGTTGGCGAGCTGCTGCACGGCGCCCAGGCTCTGGCCCCGGCGGGCCCACCACTTCTCCTCCTCGGCGGCCTGGGACGCCTGCGCCGTGGCGATGACGGCCGCGACCTGGTCGCGGGGGACGATCACCGTGCCGTCCTCGTCGCCGACCACGACGTCCCCGGGGGTGATGCGGACGCCGTCGATGTCCACGGGGACGTTGACCGCGCCGTCCTCCCGGCCTGCGGGGTAGTCGAAGTTCAGTGGGGTGGTGCCGCGGGAGACCGTGGGGAAGGCGATGCGGCGCAGCTCGGCGAGGTCGCGGACCATGCCGTCGACCAGGACCCCGGCGATGCCCCGGGTCTGCATGTGCGCGGCGGTCACGCCCCCGAAGCACGAGCGTTCCTTGCCTCCGCCGGCCGCGACCACGACGACGTCGCCGGGCTGCGCCAGGTCGATCGCCGCGCGGCGCACGGTCACGTCCGGGCCCAGCGCGGTGACGGCGCTGCCGCACAGGACCAGGCCGGGGGTCTGCAGGCGCAGGCAGTGGGAGAGGGCGCCGGTCTTGCCGAGGGCGTCCACGACCTGGGCGACCGGGATCCGCGACAGGACGGCGATCTCGCTGCGGTCGGGGCGGACGATGTCGGTGTGGATCTCGCGTACGGACATGGTCGGTGCCTTTCGGTCAGAGGGACGGGGTGTCGGAGAGTTCGCGGAGCGGCGCCAAGTCCTGCGCCATGAGGTCGCTGGTCGACAGCACGCCGGCCTGGTGTGCGGCGAGGGCGGCGCGGGTGGTTCGGCACAGCAGATGGGCGACCGACTGCACCAGGGCCGCGAGGATGAAGTCGTCGACGCGCGGTAGTCGGAAGCCACGCGCCCCGGC
This sequence comes from Streptomyces sp. NPDC059895, assembly GCF_042731035.1. Lineage (NCBI taxonomy): Bacteria > Bacillati > Actinomycetota > Actinomycetes > Kitasatosporales > Streptomycetaceae > Streptomyces > Streptomyces sp. NPDC059895. Next base: position 12,499 of record NZ_JBHWKO010000080.1, on the reverse strand, counting down.
CCCGGAGCGGCTGGGGCCGTCCCGGTGCAGGAGGAACGGCCGGGTGCCTGCCGCGGTGGCGGCGGTGACGGCCTCGCGGGTCGTCCTGCCAGCCGAGTCGTAGGCCAGGAGGAAGACCACGTCCCCGGGGCTGGCGCTGCTGAGCTGGTGGCGGACGCCGTGGGCGGGGTCGGGGTGGTCGTTGAGGATCGCGCTCATGTCGGCCAGCGACGGATCGCAGACGACGAGCGGGGGCTGTACCCCGTCGACGCCGAGCGGTGCGTCCCAGCGCAGGTTGTGCGCGAAGTGCTCGCCGACGAGGGCGAGGGGCCCGCCGTCCGGGCACAGCACGTAGATCCGGCGCCGGTTGCGGATCGCGTCCCGGGCGGCCTCGGTCGCCTCCCGCAGGAAGGCCCCCAGCACTTCGGTGTCCACCGCGGCCAGGGCGTGCAGGTGCCCCTCCGCTCGGGCCGGCAGCGGCTCCGTGCCGGGGCCGAGCGCGGTGGCGGCGGCCAGGGTCAGCGCGGTCAGCATGGCGTCCTCGCTGATCTGCTGGTCCGTGGTTCCGGTCGCCCAGACCATGCCGGCGGCCGGCTCCATCTGGGTGCCGTCGCCGCCCACCAGCGCCAGCACCGGCACGCGGTGTTCGGCGCAGAGCCGGACGGCCTCACGGATGTTCGCCGACCGGCCGCTGACGCTGGCGACGACGACCAGGTCCACCCGGCCGATGCCCCTGGCGAGCGACCGCGCGAAGGCCGTCCGGTACTCCTCCCGCTGCGCGGTGTAAGCCAAGGTCGCCGGGCTCATCATCGCGTCGTTCACCGGCACCCCGGCCTGCGCGTGGAGCTGGAGGAGAGCCGAGCGGACGATCGCCGAGGAGCCGCCGTTGCCGAAGGCGCGGATCTCGCCGCCGTCGGCGGTGGCCTTGGCCAGCAGGCCGATGGCCTCGGTGCCGCGAGGGAGCATGCGGCGGACGGCGTCGCCCACCTCCGTCACGTACGCGTGGGCGAAGTCCTCGTACACAAGGGTGGTCACGGTGGGTCCTTCCTTCGTCCCTCAAGCGGGCCCGGAGGCGGTGAGCCAGGGCTCGACCACGGGCGGGAATTCGATGTCGAACAGGCGGCGGGCCGGGCCCAGGTCCGCGGGCAGGTCCTGGCAGTCGAGGCGGCAGTCGACCGGCCGGTCCCCCGACGCCGCGTCCGCCCCGCCGGCGCGGACGTGATCGGCGGGCAGGTGGAACCTGCGCGCGATCAGCAGCGCCATCCGGTACTTGGTCAGGCCCTGCTCGGCGCTCCAGTGGGCAACCGAGCCCAGGCGCTGCCCTTGCAGGAGGGCATCGGCGAGCCGGCGGCACACCTCGGCGGCCTCGTCCGCGTGCGTGGGGTAGCGGACACACACGTCGTCCAGCTCCACCGGGGCCCCGGAGGCGACTTGGCAGGCGATCTCGGTCAGGTTCGTCTCGGCGGCGAACCGCACGGGCCCGTACAGCACGGGCAGCCGCAGGATCGCCGCGTCCGGGCAGGCCGCGCGCACGGCGTGCTCGGCCAGCAGCTTCCACCGGCCGTAGGCGTTCAACGGGTTCGGAAGGCTGTCGGGCCGGTAGGGCGGCGCCGTCCCGTCGAAGACATAGTCGCTGGAAAGGTGCACCAGATGGGCCCCGCACCGGCGAGCGCCCTCGGCGATCAGCCGGGCCGCATCCACGTTTGCCGCGCGGGCCCGGCCTGGTGAACCGGCCCACACCGCGGGACGGCGCTCGCCCACGCAGTTCACGACGACGTCCGGCCGCACCCGGTCGAGCAGGCGCGCGATGGCGTCGGCCGACGTCGCATCGACCGCGACCAGAGTGCCGGCGGTCCGGCTGAAGGCGGTGCCCGTCACGGTCATGTCGCCGAAGGCCCGCACCACGGAGCGGCCCAGGAGCCCGGACGCACCGAAGATCACTGCTCGCATCCCTCACCTCCACGGTCTGGCGAGGTGAGACAGACAAGCGGAGGCGCAGGCGTGATCGGCAGAGGTCGCCGCGGTGTACCCGGCGCACACACCAAGTCGGTGTACGGGCACCGGCGTTGCGGCCTGGTGTACGTACACCAGGCCCCATTCGTCCCGTCTTCTGGCAGTCCCCTGAGCGGTGGTACCTTCCGGCCAGGACCCCGCCGGACTTGGAGTGCCCATGGAGCCACCAGCGGTTGACGCCCCGCCGGCCAATGTGCTCGGCGCCCTGTTACAGCAGCTGGGGATGCGGCCGGAGCAGCTCATCGCCCGCATCAACGAGCGGCGGGCCCGTCGCGGCTGTTCCCCCCTCAGCCCGAAGGCCGCCTATCCCTGGCTGCGCGAGAACCCCTCGCTGCCGCAGCCCGACAACCAGGCGGACGCCCTGGCCGTCCTCACCGCCAGGGCTGGACGGTGCATCACCGCGGCCGACGTCGGATGGGATCTGCCTCGCCCCCGGACCCGTCACCGTCACCTCGACGCACCCGGCGACGCCCCCCTGGAGGCCCTGCTCCAGGAGATCAGCCAAGGAGACCTGATGGACCGCCGCAACCTGCTCATGCTCACCGGAGCCGCAGCCACCGCCCCCGCCCTCGCGCTGCTGCTCGGCCCAGAAGCAGAAGCCTCCGCCGCCCCATCCGGCCAGCTGAACGAACGGCTCGTCGGGTCGATCGAAAGGGCCGTTCGCGACCTGAGGGAGATCGACGACTCCACCGGCAGCGCCAGCGGCGACCTCACCTGGGGCATCGGCATCTGGCAAAGCGCATCCTGGGTCGTGGCCCAGGCCCGCGGCCAAGGGCCCCTCACCGACCGGCTCCACACCGCCTACATCGAACTGAGCGAGCAGGTCGGCTGGATGTGCTTCGACGCCCGCCAGCACCCGCAGGCACAACGCATCTACCACACCGGCATGCGCCTGGCCCGCGAGGCTGACACGTCGCTGACCACCCGCCACGCGACCGCCAACCTGGTCGCCTCCACCGCGTACCAGGCCGCATGGCTGGGCCACCACAACGACGCCGCCGCACTCCTCGACATCGCCGCCCGCACGCCAGAGCTCCCGTCCGCCGCCGCCGCGGTCATCGCCGACCGGCGTATCTACGCCGCGGGACGGCGGCACGACCCCGACGCGATCCTCCGGTTCCGCGACGAAGCTCTGGACCACCTCGGCTCTGCAGACGAGCGCACACCGTGGTGGGCGACCTGGCTCACGAAGGGCTCCGTGGACGCCGCCACCGGCCGGGCCTATCTCGCCTGCGACCAGCCGACGCGGGCCGTCCCCTTCCTGCGCAGCCGCGTCGAGGCGACCGCCTCCGACTACCCGCGCGACCACCTCTACGCAGTCCTCGACCTGGCCGACACCGTCCACCAGTGCGGCGACGGCGACCAGGCACGCGAACTCCTCGACCAGGCCGAAGGGCTCATCGGCACCGTCAGCTCCCAGCGCATGGTTCTCCGGTTCGAATCCCTGTCGTCGGCCGTCACCGCCGCGTGAAAGCCGGATTCGGCACCCAGTACGTCTGTGCCCGTGGTGATGCCTCCGTCGACGAGGACGGGGACGTGAGCGCCGACGGCACGTGCGACTTCCGGCAGCGCGTGAGCAGTGGGCAGTGCTCTGTCCAGTTGCCGTCCGCCGTGGTTGGACACAATGACTGCGTCCGCGCCGGCAGCGACGCAGGCCATTGCGTCATCTGCACGCAGGACACCTTTGACCACGAGGGGAAGGCCTGACAGCGCGCGGAGGTCGCTGATCGCCTGCAGGGTGAGTCCGGGGCTCTGCGCGAAGCGGCTGTCGCGCCGGGAGGGATCGAGCCGCGATCCGGCGCCGGGCAGGTCAAGAGGGCCGATGCTGCGGGTTTTGGGCGCGACGTAAGGGGCGTCGACGGTAAGGACGATGGCACGGGCTCCCGCCGTGACCGCGTCCTCGACGTGCCGCTTCGTCTCGTCCTGGTCCCGGAGCCAGTAGATCTGTGCCCACCAGGGTCCTGCATGCTCGGCAACACGGCGAACAGGCGTTGTGCTGCGGGAGGAGACGACCATCAAGGATTCGGCGGCGGCTGCCCCTTGGGCGGTGGCGGCCTCAGCGTCGTGATGGGCCAGGGCGTGGAACGCGGTGGGCGCAACAGCCACCGGCGATGCCAGATCGCTTCCGAGCAGGCGGGTAATGGTGCGGACGGCACTGACGTCCCTGAGGACTCGCGGGCGCAGGCGCCACGATCGCCATGCTGCCGCAGCTTCGTTCAAGGTTATCTCTTCACCAGCCCCGGTCGCGTAGAAGCTGAGGGCTCCAGGGGCGAGGCGGTCTGCGGCGTGCTGCTCGAGCAGGGGCCCGGCATCCGGTAGCGGGGTCGGCGGCATCGTCACTCCTCCGCAGGCACGCGGTCAGGATGCGTCTTCAGGGGGGTGGAGGCCAGCCAGCTCCGACCGTTCTCCCAGTACCCCTGCACCTCTTCCAGCGAGCGGTTCTTGGTCTCCGGGGCGAGGAAGAACACGAACAGCCATGCTGCGATGGTGATGGCAAGCAGGAGCAGGTAGGTGATGGTGCCGCCGGCTGCAGTGAGTAGACCGAGGAAGAACTGGGCGATGAGGAGGTTGGTCGTCAGGTTGGTCAGCAGCATCGCGGAGGCACCAACACTGCGGAGACGAGGGGGAAATCCCTCTGCCGCGAAGATCCATACGAGGGATCCGAAACCCGCGTTGAAGCCGATGGTGAACACGGTCAGGCCGACGAACCCAGTCGCTTCGGGCAGCGCATCGGCGAAGACGGCGACCATCAGGGCGTGGCCTGCGGCCATGAGGGCTGTGCCGGTCAGAAGGGCTGGCCGGCGCCCGACTCGGTCGATGGCCATGGCACAGGTGAAGGCGGCGGCGCCGCCTGCCAGTTGCACGGTGCCCGGGAGGATGAGCAGGCCGAAGCTGTCAGTGTACCCCATGTGCTCGAAGATGCGCGGGCTGAAGTACTCCATGGCGTTGACTCCGGTGGCCTGGACGAAGAAGCCGAGGACGATCACGAAGAAGGTCAGGGTCCGGTAGCGGACGCTGATCATGGTTTTCAAGGTTCGGGTTGCGGACTGTGATCCGGCCGCTGCACCGTCACGAGACCCAGGGGGAACGGTCTGCTGCGCTTCCTTCCAGCGGGCGGGCTCGGGGAGGGGAAGCAGGGTCAGCGCAGCCAGTACGGCGATCAGTCCGGGGATGATGAGCATGATCCGCCAATGGCCTCCGCCGCCAAGGAGATAGCCGCCGAAGTAGCCGCCAGCGGCGCCGAAGGCGGTGGCCACCTGGTAGAGGACGGCGATGCGTCCTCGGGCCTGTGTGGTGGCGCTCTCGGCGATGAAGATGGGTGCCACGACGATGGAGATGCCGATGGCGGTGCCCTGGACGAAGCGTGCGCCGTCGAGCCAGATCAGCGTCTGGGAGGTGGCCGCAGTCAGTGCGGCCCCGGTGTAGAGCAGGGCCAGGCCGATGAGCGTGACGCGCCGTCCGAGGCCGTTGGCCAGGCGCCCGCCGAGTACCGCACCGGCGATCATGCCGAAAGCCGCTGCGGCGAAGAGCGTGCCCTGTTGTGCCGTACCCAAGTTGAAATGGCTGGTGACCTGTAGCAGGGCGCCAGCCATCGCTGTTCCGTCGTAGCCGTAGGTCAGGCCCATGGCCAGGGCAAAGACAGCGAGCTTGTTGTTGAGGGAAGCCACAGGTGAGGAGACGGGCATCAGAGCTCCTCCCCTCCTGATGGCGCCAACATAACGCTGACGGAAGAGGTGTCCGACAGAGCCTGGGCGGCTGCGGACATCACCGCGGGGTGCACCAGAGGCGAGGCCAGACACACCTCGAAGTCACGGTGGGCCTGGTCCAGAGGGTGAGTGAGATCGAGGGGGTGGCCTTCGAGGTCGGTGGCCACGCCTCCGACCTCGTTGATCAGGCAGGTTGCGGCGGCGATGTCCCAGATCCGGCACTTGCGGTGGCTGTAGGAGCCGTAGATGCCGCGGGCTACCTGGCAGGCGTCGAAGACGCTGTTGCTCATGCGTACGCCCTGCACCCGTGCGGTGAGTGCGGCGACCAGGCGGGCTTCTGTGGCCAGTTCGCGCCCCGAACCCTTGTCCAGGCCGTGGGCGACCAACGAGCGGTGTGCGGGAGTCCTTCCCAGGGAAGCGAGGGCACGGCCGTTGAGATGGGCGCCATGCCCCCGGACCGCGAGGTAGGTCTCGTCGAAAGCGGGGAGCGCAATGCCTCCGGCCACGGGGCCGCGTGCGTCGATGGCCGCAACGATGACTCCGTACAGAGGACTGCCGGCCGCGTAGTTGCTCGTCCCGTCCAGCGGGTCGATGATCCAGGTCACTGGAGTGTTTCCGTGGTGTGGTCCGGTCTCTTCGTCCAGGATGCTGTCCTCGGGGAAGCTCTCCCGGATGCGTGTGATGAGCTGCTGGCCGATGGCCAGATCTGCCGGAGTGACGACCTGGTTCGGATCGTCGGCCTTGACCTCGGCGCCGACGGCGCTGGTGTCCGCCATGCGTCGAGCGATGGTTGCGGCCTCGCGTAGGCAGTTGGCCAAGAAGGAGCGGTAGTCGTGGGGGGTCACCGGGGTCCGCCTCCGGTTTGGCGCCTCCCTGCGAGGAGGCGCGCGTAGTCCGCCAGGATCGGCTGCTCGGGGCTGATCAGGGTGTCGGGGATTTCGTCCGCGGCGAAGAAGCGCCACTGCGTGTTCTCCGTGGTGTCCAGGGACATCACTGCGTCTTTGGGAAGGCGGGTCAGGTAGGCGGCGGTGACGTTGTAGATCTCGTCGCCGTTGGGGTAGCGGTAGTAGTAGGAGGCACCCGAGTACAGACCGAGCAGTTCCAGTGAGCCGACGGTCAGACCGGTCTCCTCCTTCGCCTCGCGTCGGCCGGTGTCTTCGAAGGATTCGCCGGGCTCCATAATCCCGCCGGGCAGGCCCCACCCACCGGTGTCGGCCCTGGCCAGCAGCAGCACTCTGTCCCGGGGATCGGTGATCAGGACGGAAGTCCCGGGGAGGATCAGCGGCCGTGTGCCCACGGCCTGGCGGAGTTCCGACACGTAGTCGTTCATGGTCCTCATCTCTCGTGTCTCATCGATCGCTCTGCAGCGTGACCGTGCCGGTGCGGGGCGGGACCTCCTCAAGTCCCGCCCCGCGCCGGCACGTGATCAGCTGGCGGAGTGCAGCTCCGTGACCAGAGCGCAGATCTCGTCGACCAGTTCGGCGGGCATGTGCGAGTACAGCGGCAGAGTGATCATGGTGCTGGCGAGCTGCTCGGTCACTGTCAAGCTGCTCTGGCGGTGCAGGTGCTGGTAGGCGGTCTGCTGGTGCAGGGCCGGGTCGAAGTACGAGCGGGTGGTGACATTCTCCTGACGAAGCCTCTCTGCGAGTTCATCGCGCGTCATGCCGAACTCCTGCGCCGTCACGCGGATGCCCAGGTCCTTGTAGGAGCTCGCGGCGCCGGGGGCGAGGGACTGGAACTGCAGGCCGGGAAGCTTCTCCAGGGCAGTGCGGTAGCGCTCGGCCAAGGTGCGGCGGACTTCGATCCAGTGGGGGAAACGCTTGATCGCGGACAGCCCGAGGAGGGCGGAGAGTTCGTTCATCCGCCCGTTCAGGCCGATGAAGCGGCTGTCGTAGTCTCCGGGGTTGCCGTATTCCCGGGCGACGCTGAGGCGGGCGGCGAGGTCAGCGTCATTGGTGGTGATCAGCCCGCCCTCGGCGGTGCTGAGGGTCTTGGTGGGGCTGAGACTGAAGACCTCTGCCGTGCCCTTGGTACCGACCATGCTGCCATCGGGATACCGACTGCCGAACCCGTGAGCTGCGTCGATAATGAGCGGAATTCCGGCGGCCGTGCACAGCTGCTCCAGTTCGTCGATGTCGCACGGCGCGCCGAAGGTGTGCATGGCCATGACTCCAGCCGAGCCGTCGGCCAGCTCCGCCACCGATGCGGGGTCGATGGTCCACGTGTCGGGGTGGGAATCGGCCAACCGGATGCCGTTGCCGTTCCAGTCAGCGGCGTGCCCGGTGGCCATGAAGGTGAAGCTGGGCAGGATGATGTCGCCCCGCAGGTCCAGGCAGCGCAGCACCATCATGAGGCCGGTGGTGCAGTTACTGACGGCCACGACGTGTTCGACGCCCAGGAGGGCGGCGACCGCGTTCTCAAACTCCTTGACGTGGCGGTGATTAGTGAGCATGCCCGACTCCAGCACTTCCCTGAACTGCTGGAACAGCTCGTCGTCGAGTTCCACGGTCGGGCGGACCAGCGGAACCGTCTTGGCGAAGCGAGGCGAGCTGGCTTGCTGCTGAGGCAACGTCATGAAGGGCTCCTTCACAGGGCACGGGAGGCGGGTTGACCGGGCGCTTTCGACGAAGCGGTGACGGCCTGTGCCTGCTGAGCACGGGCCGTGAGGACGTTGCTGTAGACGGCGTCGGTGAAGTCCGCGTACCCGCCGCGACGCATGGCGTCCCGGATCGCGCGGACGGAGTCGCGGACAGAGTGTTCCGGCGCGAAGCCCAGCTCGCTTCCTACCAGGTTGAAATTGACCTTGTAGTTGCGCGGATCGGTCTGATCCTGGTGCGTCTCCACCCGGACGCCCTCAACCTCGCTGGCGATCAGCTGCCCGATGTCGGCCATCCTGTAGTTCTCCTGGCCAGAGCCACAGTTGTATACGTGTGAGCCGGGGCGGTAACCGACGGCCAAGGCACGGCGGACCGCCTGCCCGACATCCTCGATGGTCGCCCCCGTGCACGTTGACGACGCCACGGGTCACGGCGTGGGCGGTCATGATGTTGATGGCGAGGTCGAAGCGCATCCGCGGTGACAACCCGTGCACGGTGGCGAAGCGCAGCAGGGTGCGCGACATCCCCTCGTGCGGCAGGGAGAGCAAGTAGTGCTCAGCCATGATCTTCGACTCCGCGTACACCGACTGCGGGGCCAGCGGCGACCAGATATCGACCTCCTCCTCCGAGGCTGCCCCGTAGTTGCTGCAGGTCGAGGCGAAGACGAGGGATTTCACTCCCGCGCGCTGGCTCGCCTCGGCTACTCGGATGGTGCCCAGGTAGTTGACCGCCCAGGCCTCGTCCTCGTCGACCCCGCACGCGGGATCCCCCACGATCGCCGCCAGGTGGACAACGCTGTCGACGCCGGCCAAGACGCCTTCCCACTCGCCGGGCTCACGTACATCGCCCTCAACATAGGTGACTCCCGGCAGGTCGACTTCGGGACCGGCCGTGATGCCGCTGTCGACCACGACGACCCTCGATCCGGCCGCCAGTAGTTGCCGGGTCAGAACCGACCCGACGTAGCCACGTCCTCCGGTCACAAGAACCTTGCTCACATTCGTTCCCTTCGCTGCACAGCGCTCGACAGAAACGCTGAATGGCTCGCTTCGGGCATACGAGATTCGTCACAGGCAAACCAATACGGGCAAGGCCCGGCTCGCCGAAGGCATCCGACCGGCCCTCGAAGCCCTCACCGCGGACCCCGCCATCCGCAACGCCCCCACCGCCGCGGCCTCGGGCGTCCAAGTGTTCGCCGACGCCCTTGCCGTCATGTCCCGGACGGCCATCCAGGAAGCACACCGCAACGGCACCAACCCACCCAACTGGACCACAACCACCCGCAGCACCACCCCCTACACCCCCTACACCCGCCCCGCCAACGACCACGCCACCGTCGTCTCCCGCCCCACCGGCGACCAACGCACGGGCCTCATCAGCCACACCGACGACGACGGCACCACCCTCCACCAGGTCAAGAGCCACCCGCCACGGCCCAGCCCGCCCCCAGCCCTGCCAGCCGCCCCCGGACCATCACCCGCACCCGCCACCCACGCCACCTGACCACCCCGACCACCAGCAGGCCGGCCCTCAAGAGGGGGCCGACCTTCGACAGAGGCGCGCCGCGCCGGGAACGCGGCGCACCGGCCACACCGCGGGAAACCTCCGCCTCCGCCAGAAGGCTGTCGGCCCCGGAACGGGTCACGGCGGGCGGGGCGGGCCCGGCCAGGGAAGGCGCGGCCGGTACGAACGCGGAGACTGCCCCGAGCCGGGCACGGCGCGGGGCAGCTCCCGGGCGCGTCAGGCAGCCAGACGGACCGCGAGGTCGGCGGCGGTACGCGCGAAGCGGACCGCCTCCTCCAGCGTGAACATGCAGTCCGCGTCCGTCGCTTCGTCCTCGTCGGGGATCCGGACGGCCTCCCGCAACGTGCGCAGCGCCGCCGCCGCGACCACCGCGACCGGACCGGTCGTGGTGTAGATCCGTTCCCACATCCTCGGCTCGGCGAGCCACCCGCCCGCCCGCACCCCGTAGATCGCCGGATTGCAGATGTGGTTGGCGTGTCCGACGAGCCTGTCCAGGACATCCACGGCCGCGCGCAGCAACTCCGCGGTCACCGACTCCTCTTCCTCGGCGGCCATCTCCAGTACCTCGTAGACGACCTGGACCAGCGGCGCGTCGTGCACCCGGACCTCGCCTGCAGCGTGCTCGTCCAGCGCGGTGCCCAGGCGTGCGCGGGCGGCCGAGGCGGCGGGCATCCGCAACAGGGCCTGCTTCAGCCCGCTGTCCTTCAGCGCCCAGGCCAGCGCCTCGTCCACCAGACGGGCCGCCTTCTCCCCCTCGGCGCCCAGGTCGGCGCGCAGCCGGGCGGGCTCGGCGTGAACGGGCTCCCGGTACGCGCCGTGTGGGCCGGACTTCGCACGCAGCAGCTCGGTGTACTTCCCCGTGCCCGCGGCCTTCTGCACGGCGCGGGCACGCTGGCCGGCACGGGACTGATTACGTGGCATCACGTCTACTCTCCGGGCACCCCGCGCCTGCCCGCAGTCGTACGGGTAGGTGTCGCGGGCCCGGGTGGGGAGCTTGGCCGTCAGAGCTGCCCCGACGCGGGCGGGGACACAGCATCAGCGGTCGGCGGTGCGCGTCCAGCCGCCCGGCATCCTAGCCGAAACCACCCACACAGCACCGCCAACAACCGCCCGCCTGCGCCCGGCCGATCCTCACCGCCGGGCCGGAGATGGAGATCAAATACAACCGGCCCGCGTGCAGACCACCGCCGAGAGCCTCGTCCAGGACCCGCACCAACGTCGACACCGGCGCGCGCACCCAACAAGGACGAGGCCGCCTCGGCGAGACTGCCGAGCTCCGGCCGCTCCCCGCCGTCATCACCCGGCGAACGCTGGGCCGGGCGCGCCCCCGCGCGCTCCCGGATGCATTAGCGCGCTGACAGCGTGACATTGTCAGCAGGATGCTGTGCGGGAAGTCTGGGGACGTGACGAACACCGACAAGCCTCTGCACTTGATCCGGCCGGTCCCGTACGTGATGGATGAGGACCAGGCCCAGCTGCTCGCCCGGCTCGCCGAGGGCTACGCCGACGACCTCCCGCAGATCCGCCAACGCACTCCGCTCGCGTCGATCACCGCACTCCTGTACGCGGTCCACGCTCACCAGGCTCAGCGCGTGTTCGCCTGCGATCCGCGCTGGAGGGAGACCGCGGGCATCACCGAGGTGCCCGAAGACCGAGCGGACGACGTGGCCGCCGCGCTCGCCCTGCTCCAGGTCGCCCGCGACGACTTGGAGTGCCTGGAGGGTGCCCTGCTGCTGGCCGCTCGCACGGCCAGCACTCGCACAGGCAGGCCGCTGCTGACGTTCCGGCAGATCGCCGCCGCGCTCGGTGTGGAGTCCGAGCAGGCCGCGCAGGGCCGCTACCGGCGGAAGGTCGGCACGCCGAATCCAACGTCGTCGGGCGTCGACGGCACCCCGTAGCAGCGGCGGTCAGGCGCCCGCCTCGCACACATCCCGTGGGGAAGGAGCTCCCCCAGCTGTTCGAGGACTGGGAGAGCGAGACCATGCACACCCACGGCTGCCCGCGTCCAGGAAGCCGAGGTTCCCTTCAGTCCCCCGCCCCGCCCGGCCTCACACCGCGCGGACGAGGTTGAACACGATGTCGGAGAAGCCATCGGGCCCGCGGCCATCAGCGTGGAGCCGTGCCATCGTTGCCGTACGCCAGCGGGCCCCGGCCGAGGTACGCCGACGGCAGCCGGCCATGGCGGCCTCGGTGCCGAGCGCGATGAGCAGGTGCGACTTGCCGGTGCCGGAGTCGCCGATCAGGCAGAGCGGCAGGCCCTTCTTGACCCATTCGCAGGTCGCGTCCCGCAGCAGCCCCAACGCCCGTACGCCCGCCTCCCCCTGTGCTGTCAGTGCGCGTGCTGCTACCTGACTTCGACGGCGTATGAGGCGCCGGGGAACTCCCATCCGTCGGTGCCTTCGCCGATGTCCTCGACGATGACGTCGTCGATGAAGTGGTCCTCGAACTCGTCGTCGGTGAGCTCGCCGGCGAGCCAGAGTTCCTCGATCTGGTCCCAGTTGCCCCGGCTGCCGTCGATCCGCAGGGGGTTGGCGTCCGGGGTGCCGCGCGTACGTACGTCGTCCCCGGTTTTGACGACGCCGCTGACTCTGTTGCTGAATTCGTCAGCGGGCGAGTTGGTGGCTGAGGCGCTCGAGTCGGCTGGTGCGAGGCTTGCGTAGTGGGTCGGTGGTCCACCAG
>NZ_JBHWKO010000079.1:7868-18968 GCF_042731035.1 Streptomyces sp. NPDC059895 | reverse complement strand
CACCTGACTCCCATGGAGCCAGACTGATCACTCGATCACGGAAGGGGTCACTTTTCATCGACCGATAGGGGGTCACGGTTCAAGGAACGGCGACACGGGACTAAGCGGTCATCGCTCAAGGTCTCACCGCCCGCGCTTCGGCCGGCGCTGCTGTGGTCGATGTGGCCGAGGCTGGTGGGGGCCAGCGAGGCATACGCGCGCCTGGTCGGTCGACGCAGCCGCCATCGTGGCTTGCTGCCGTCGGCTGAGGCGCCAACAGGAGATGGTCAGTACAGGATGACCCGCCAGTGCTCGACCCACCGATACCAATCACCACCCGGCCCCCGGAGCAACACGCGGTCGCCCTCCAGGCTCCAGACCGTCCCGTAAAGCGTCGCGTCGGGAAGATCCGCCCGAACGATGTCGCAGACCGCCAAGTCCGTCTCGACCAACCGAGACCAGACGTGGCCGCAGCGGTCGCACGTGTAGCCGACCTCAGAGGGGCCGGCGAGGCCGGGCGGGGTGCCCAGACGGACTGCTTCGTCGGCACAGCGGGGGCACGGGTCGGCGGTGTGCGGGCCGATCAGACGGGACACCCAGCGATCCTGCGGTACAGGGTGAGAGGCCCCGGAGAGATCCGGGGCCTCTTGCGTTTCCGGGGCGTACAGCGGCGAAGTACGGCAACAGGCATCGATCAGGCGAAGCCGTTCTCGTACGGGTGAACGGACCGGCGTCGGCTGAGGTTCGTGCCACAACCGTGCCGGATGCCGGGCTCATCGGGTCTCGAAACACCAGGTCAGTGACGTGACGTGGTGATTGCCGTCAGGATCTGTGCCGACGGCCACAGCGAGAGGGGTGCGCGTAGGCTCATACTGAGTCATGACAAAGCCTGCGGCACCGAAGCGTCATCTGCCCACCAGCCCCTTCAAGGCCCCGGTCACACCGGCTCCCAAGCACTTCGCCATGGGCGACCAGGTCACCCACGACATGTACGGCCTCGGCCGGGTGATCGGCATCGAGGACGGAATCGCGGCGCTCGTGGATTTCGGCTCGGCGCAGATGCGGATCTTGAGCCCGTACGCCAAGATGACCAAGCTGTAGGACCGCTGTGCCCGGTCAGGGCACGCCAGGCCCCGTCCGGGACCTGTAACGAAAGGCAGACCTCTCATCGACTCGACGTCGCTGTTCTCCGCGCTGGAAGGGCAACCCCGCCGTTCCACTGCCGTATCGCCGCCTCCGACGACAAGGCCCTTCCAGGCTCCGGACTTCGGCGAAGACGAGATCTTCTGGTCCGAGGACGCACAGGAGCCCGCCCCGGGCACGCGTCCGGCGCGGCCCAAGGCTGCCTAGCGGTGGTTCGACGGCTACCCGCGGGCCACCGCGGGCTGTCCGTGGTGCTGCGGTGGGGAGTGCGGCCGTCTCAGTTTCCTTCTCATTCGGCCGCGTTCGGCCGCGTTCAGCCGCGTACCGCCGAGTTCGGCCGCGTAGCGCCGCGTACCGCCCCGTTCCGCCGGAGGCGAGGGGGCGTAGAGGCCCTCACGCGCCCGTCAGGAGCGACGCCGACGGAAGGTAGCCCTCCAAGACGAGTGCACAACAGAGCAGAGGCCCCGCGGAGAGATCCGCGGGGCCTCTGCTCTGTTGCCGGACGGACGTGATCGTTCGACCGCCAGGAGCGTGCGGCGGGGTTCCGCCCCGGTCGGGCGTGCGGCTACTTGAGGTCGGCGTCCGTGTAGTAGCCGCCCGCGACCAGGACGTATTCGTAGTTGGTCTTGTCGACGCTCGTCGGTTGCAGCAGGTAGGCGGGGACGGCCTTGACGCCGTTGTCGTAGGCCCTGCGGTTGTTGATCTTCGGCGTCTTGTCGTTGAGGATGTCGTCGGCCATGTCGGCGGCGACCTCGGCGAGCAGGCGGGGGTCCTTGAAGACGGTCTGCGACTGCTGCTCCGCCTTGATCGACTTCACCGAGGCCAGTTCGGCGTCCTGCCCGGTGATGATCGGGAGGGGCTTGTCGTCGGAGCCGTAGCCGTCCGACTTCAGGGCGGCCAGGATGCCGAGGGACATGCCGTCGTACGGCGAGAGGACAGCGTCGACCCGTTCGCTCCCGTACGACTCGGAGAGGATGCCGCTCATGCGCTTCTGCGCGGTGGCCCCGTCCCAGCGCAGGGTGGTGACCTCGTCGAGCGCGGTCTGGCCGGACCGGACGACCAACTGGTCGCTGTCCAGGTACGGCTGCAAGAGGTGCATCGCGCCGTCGAAGAAGTACTTGGTGTTGTTGTCGTCGCTGGAGCCGGCGAACAGCTCGATGGAGAACGGGCCCTTGCCGTCCTCCAGGCCGAGCTGGTCGATGATGTAGCGGGCCTGGAGCCGGCCGACCTGCTCGTTGTCGAAGGAGACGTAGTAGTCGACGTCCTCGGTGCCGAGTATGAGCCGGTCGTAGGAGATCACCGGGATGTCCGCGGCGGAGGCCTGCCGGAGCACGTCGTTCAGCGACTTGTTGTCGATGGCCGCGATGATCAGCGCGTCGACGCCCTGCTTGATCAGCTTCTGGAGTTGCGAGACCTGGGTCGCCGGGTCGTCCTCGCCGTAGACCAGCTCGGTCCGGTACCCCTTGGCCTTCAGATCGTCGACGACGCTCTTGCCGTCGATGAGCCAGCGCTCGGAGGCCTGGGTCGGCATGGCGATGCCGATGGTGCCGCCCTCGGAGCTCGCCCCGGAGTCCTGGCTGCCGCAGGCGGACAGGGTGAGGGCGAGGGACGTGGCTCCGGCGAGGGCGGCGAGGGCGGCTCTTCGGTTGCGCATGGCGATCGTTCCTGGTTCTTCTCGTCGTTGAGAGGATGACGGCGTATCAGACCGGTGGCGAGCGGTGGTGCGCGATGGAGCGGTGGAGCGGGCCGGGGAGGGGCGGCGAGCAGGGGCGTGCGGCGGGCGGGCCGGGTTCGTTCCCGGGCGGTGTTCGGGGGCAGGTGCCGTAGGGGGTGTCCTTACGGCCGGATGCCGGGTGTTCTGGACGGGCCGTACCTCGGCCGGAGCGGTGTGCCGCGGCGGATCCGTCCGGTGGCCCCGTGGTGCCGAGGTGATGGCGGGTCAGGCCGGCGGGCCGGTCGCTCGAGCCGGTGCTCAGGAGCCTCGGTGGCCCGCCGAGCGTCGATCGGTGCGTCGGCGTCGGCGGGAGCGGGGGCGTCGGCGTCGGTACGGCCGGGCGCCCGGGGCTCGCCGGCTCGCGTGGCCTCTCTGCCGGTGTGTGCCTGTCCGTACGTCAGGCCGCACAACGGTGTAGCGGACACACGTCTGCTCGTTCCGGTGATGCGCAGGGCACTCGCCTTTCAACCGTTCGAAATACCGTCACGCAGTCGGGGAGTTGGCGTGGCGTGTGACCCTAGGAGCGGGTGTGCAAGGTGTCAACGGAACGGACAGAAACTGTGTGCGAAAGGTGTTCGGGGAGGCGTCGGGGAGGTGCCGGGCAGGTGCCGGGGAGGCGTCGGGGAACGCTTCGGTCTCCGGCGGCACCTCCTGTTGCGGCTGCCGTCTCCGGTGCCCTCGTGGGCGCGGGGACCGGCACCGTGGGGCTGAGCGCCCTGACCTCGTGGGCACTGCACCCGGCGGGACGGGGCAGGCCGCCGGGCGGGGCGCCGGAGCGAGGGGGCGTTGTCAGTGGCGGGTCCTACCGTGGTGGGTGATGGGACGGGCGTGGAGGTGCACGGGGCTACGGTGGTCGGCGCAGGGGCCCGTGCTGATGTGGGACGGGGGGCGCCGTAGCCCGCTGTCGTGGGGGAAGCGAGTGGCCTTCGGGGTCGCGGAAGGGGGTGTGCGCGGATGTGTGGGGGCTCGGGGGCATCCGTGTCCGGTGCGGGCGGTGGTGCCGGGGAGGAGCGCGGGGGCCCGGTGCGAGGAGTGCGCGCGGCTGGACCGGGCACACTCCGTCGCCGCCGACGGGATCGCCGACGACCCCCGGCCGTACCGCGTGTACCTCGCGTGGTTCGGGCCCGGTCTGGTCAAGGTCGGGATCACCGCGGCCGAGCGGGGGACGGCCCGGCTGCTGGAGCAGGGAGCCGTCTGCTTCAGCTGGCTCGGCACGGGCCCGCTGATGGCCGCCCGGCGCACGGAGGAGCTGCTGCGCGCCGCCCTGGGCGTGCCCGACCGGATCCCGTACGCCGAGAAGCGGGCGGTGCGGGCCGGGTTGCCGGCGGACGAGGCGGAACGGGCCGTCGAGACATCGGAGCTGCACGCGCGGGCCGTCGCGCTGCCCGGCTGGCCGGAGACGCTCGTCCGGGAGCCCTACGAGGCCGTCGACCACGTGCGCGCCTTCGGGCTCGCCGGGGCCCCGCCCGCCGTCGCGGAGGTGAGTGAACTCGTCGCCGGGGGTGCGATCGGCGGGGACCTGGTGGCGGCCGCCGGACCGGATCTGCACCTGGCGACCGAGCGGGGGGTCGTCGTGCTCGACACCCGGCTGATGAGGGGGTGGGAGCTGGTGCCGGTGACGGCCGGCAGCGGTGCGGGGGCACCGCTGCTGCCCCCGCCCCTGCCCTTGCGGCAGCTCAGGGGAGAGCGGCGGCGGCTCCAGGACGGGCTGTTCTGACGCGGCGCAGATGAGAGAGGGCAGGTCCGGTGACAGCTTTTTTTAAGGACGTCGATCGAGTAATCAGGACATCCGACCCCCGGAAAGGGGTGGGCAAAGCGGTCGATAGGTGAACAAAGGGAGTGCATGTTAGGTCTTTCCTAAGAGCTGCCTGTGTGTTTCTCAGGAAAATCACAGACAGCGAAAAGCGTGCTCTCAGAGGACCCCGACATGGTGTCCCTCATGACCACGACCTCGCCCCAGGGGCGCACCGAACTGCTGAGGCCGGACGGGAGCCCCGTCCGAGTGCTTGTGGTGGACGACGAGCTGTCGATCACCGAGCTGCTGTCCATGGCCCTCCGTTATGAGGGATGGCAGATCCGCAGTGCGGGGGACGGCACGGGCGCCATCCAGACCGCGCGCGAGTTCCGTCCCGACGCCGTCGTCCTGGACATGATGCTGCCCGACATGGACGGGCTGACCGTCCTCGGACGGCTGCGGCGCGAGCTGCCGGACGTTCCGGTGCTCTTCCTGACCGCCAAGGACGCGGTCGAGGACCGGATCGCGGGTCTGACCGCCGGCGGTGACGACTACGTCACCAAGCCGTTCAGCCTGGAAGAGGTCGTCGCCCGGCTGCGGGGGCTCATACGGCGCTCCGGCGCCGCCGACCGCCGTTCCGACTCCGTGCTGGTCGTCGGCGACCTCACCCTCGACGAGGACAGCCACGAGGTCTCGCGTGCCGGGGTGAACATCCACCTCACCGCCACCGAGTTCGAGCTGCTGCGCTTCCTGATGCGCAACCCGCGGCGCGTGCTCAGCAAGGCCCAGATCCTCGACCGTGTGTGGTCGTACGACTTCGGTGGCCAGGCCAACGTGGTCGAGCTCTACATCTCGTACCTGCGGCGCAAGATCGACGCAGGGCGCGAGCCGATGATCCACACCCGGCGTGGCGCCGGTTACCTGATCAAGCCCGCGGCGTCATGAGCGGCCGACGACGGCCGCGTCCGCAGAAGCGACGAGCGGGACAGCCGCGCACCCTGCGGACCCGGCTCGTCGTCGCGTCCGTGGCCCTCATCGCGGTCGTGTGCGCGGTGATCGGCACCGTGACCACCCTCGCGCTGAGGTCCCACCTGTACGAGCAGCTGGACAACTCGCTGCGCGAGGCCGCCATGCGGGTCTCCGGCGGACCGATCACGCTGGACGGGGAGCAGCAGGGCGGCGGCAAGGACGGCAACGGCACCAAGGTGCCCGAGCAGAACAAGACGACCGACCTCGCCGACTTCGTCACCCGTGCCCCGCAGCCGAGCGGCACCCTCGCGGCCAAGGTCGACAACGGATCGATCACCGACGCCAAGATCGGCGAGAAGTCCAACGACGACCTGAACATCCCGCGGCTCAACGACAAGGCCCTCACCGAGACCCAGATCAAGGCCCTCGGCACGGTCGCCCAGGACGAGAAGGAACACACCGTCGAGATCCCCGGTCTCGGCGACTACCGGGTCCGCTACGTCCAGGGCAACAACGGCGACTACTACGTCGGCATCCCGACGCAGGAAGCCGACAACACCATCACCACCCTCCTCCTCCTCGAGGTCTGCGTCACGGCGGCCGGCCTGGTCGCCGCCGGCATCGCCGGCTTCGTCCTCGTCAGCGTGGCCACCCGCCCGCTGCGCAAGGTCGCAGCCACCGCCACCCGCGTCTCCGAGCTGCCCCTGCACACCGGCGAGGTCCACCTCAGCGAACGCGTCCCGGAGTCCGAGACCGACGCGCACACCGAGGTCGGCCAGGTCGGCGCCGCGCTCAACCGGATGCTCGACCACGTCCACGGCGCCCTGCACGCCCGCCAGCAGAGCGAGATGCGGGTCCGGCAGTTCGTCGCCGACGCCAGCCACGAGCTGCGCACACCGCTGGCCTCCATCCGCGGGTACGCCGAGCTCACCCGGCGCGGCCGGGAACAGGTCGGGCCGGACACCCGGCACGCCCTGGGCCGGATCGAGTCCGAGGCCGGCCGGATGACCCTGCTCGTCGAGGACCTCTTGCTGCTCGCCCGCCTCGACGCGGGCCGCCCGTTGCAGTTCGAGCAGACCGACCTCATCCCGCTGGTCGTGGACACCATCAGCGACGCCCGCGCCGCCGGGCGGGACCACGTCTGGCGGCTGGACCTGCCCGACGAGCCGGCCCTCGTCTCCGCCGACGCCGCCCGCCTGCAACAGGTCCTCGTCAACCTGCTCGCCAACGCCCGTACGCACACTCCGCCCGGGACGACCGTCACCGCACGGGTGCAGCGGCGCGGCCCGTGGCTGTGCGTGGACGTCCAGGACAACGGCCAGGGCATCCCGCCGGACCTGCTCCCGCACGTCTTCGAACGCTTCGCCCGCGGCGACTCGGCGCGCTCCCGCTCCACCGGCTCGACCGGTCTCGGCCTGGCCATCGTGCAGGCCGTCGCGACGGCGCACGGCGGTGCCGTCACCGTGGACAGCGTGCCCGGACAGACCGTGTTCACGGTGTATTTGCCCGCGCTTGCCCCGCCCGTTCCCCGGCCGGCCGCCGAAACGAACTGGCAACTTGACTCACAGGTACACCACAGTGCCACCACATGGGTGCAACAGGGCACTTGACGAAGGTCGTTGACATGCGAACCGACCCTTCTCCCGGCACCTTGCCGGCGCGGGAGCACCTCCCGGCCGCCGCAGCCGGTACGCCTGTCCTGGACGTAGTGATCCCCGTCTACAACGAGGAGAAGGACCTCCAGCCGTGCGTCCTCAGACTGCACGACCACCTGGCGCGGACGTTCCCGTACCCGTTCCGCATCACCATCGCGGACAACGCGTCGACGGACACCACCCCCGACGTGGCGCGGCTGCTGGAGTCGCGCATCCCCGAGGTCCAGTCCTTCCGGCTGGAGCAGAAGGGCCGCGGCCGTGCGCTGCGGACCGTCTGGTCCGCCTCGGACGCCCCGATCCTCGCGTACATGGACGTGGACCTGTCCACCGATCTCAACGCGCTGCTGCCCCTGGTGGCGCCGCTGATCTCCGGCCACTCCGACCTGGCGATCGGCTCTCGGCTGTCCCGCAGCTCCCGCGTGGTGCGCGGCGCCAAGCGGGAGTTCATCTCCCGCTCGTACAACCTGATCCTGCGCGGCTCGCTCCAGGCGCGCTTCTCCGACGCGCAGTGCGGCTTCAAGGCGATCCGCCGGGACGTCGCACAGATCCTGCTCCCCCTGGTGGAAGACACCGGCTGGTTCTTCGACACTGAGATGCTGGTACTCGCCGAGCGTGCCGGTCTCCGTATCCACGAGGTGCCGGTCGACTGGGTCGACGACCCGAACTCCACGGTGCACATCGTGAAGACGGCGACCGACGATCTGAAGGGGGTATGGCGCGTGGGCCGGGCACTGGCCACCGGTTCCCTACCGCTGGACCGGCTGACCAGGCCGTTCGGTGACGACCCCCGCGACCGCGAGATCATGGACGTACCCAAGGGACTGGCCCGGCAGCTCGTCGGGTTCTGTGTCGTCGGTGGCCTGTCCACCCTCTTCTACCTGCTGCTCTACAGCGGCTTCCGGCAGTTCACCGGCTCCCAGCTCGCCAACGCGCTCGCGCTGCTCGTCTCCGCGGTCGCCAACACGGCGGCCAACCGCCGGCTCACCTTCGGGGTGCGCGGAAGCGCCGGCGCCGCCCGTCACCAGGCCCAGGGCCTGGTCGTCTTCGGCATCGGCCTCGCGCTGACCAGCGGCTCGCTCGTCGCCCTCGACGCGGCGACCTCCGACCCGGCGCACTCCACCGAACTGGCCGTCCTGATCACCGCCAACCTCGCGGCGACCGTCCTGCGCTTCCTGCTCTTCCGGGTGTGGGTCTTCTCCGACCGGCGCGAGGGCGAGAGCCGGCCGACGCACGTCGTCGCCTCCTCCGTCCCGTCGCCGACGGCGTACGCCACCGCCGCCCCGCAGGCACCGGCGGCGCCGGGCCACGGCACGGCCCAGGGCGCCCACGACCGTCACGACACCACCACCCAGTTCCGCGCCGGCGAAGCCGCGGACGGCACCTGGAGGGACGCCACCATGCAGTTGCAGCCGGTGCGCCCCCACGACACCGATCCGAGGGACGCCCGATGACCACCGACCTCGACCGGACGGACTCCTGGAGCCCGCCGGAGACCGTGCCCCCCGAGGGGAACGACCCGGCCCATCCGTCCGATGCGGCCCACCCGTCTGGTCCGGCCGCCCCGGCCGACCCGGCCGACCCGGCCCACCCGGCTGATCCGGCCGACGCGACCCCCGAGGCGGGGGAGCCGAAGCAGCCCCTGGCACGCCGGCTGTGGCGCGGCCGTCCCGAGGACCCGAGCTGGGTGCGCCCGGCCTTCCTCGGCCTGCTGCTCGCCACCCTCGTCCTCTACCTCTACAACCTCAGCGCCTCCGGCTACGCCAACTCCTTCTACTCGGCGGCCGTCCAGGCCGGCAGCCAGTCCTGGAAGGCGTTGTTCTTCGGCTCGCTGGACGCGGCCAACGCCATCACCGTCGACAAGCCCCCGGCCTCGCTGTGGCCGATGGCGCTGTCGGTGAAGATCTTCGGCCTGAACTCGTGGGCGATCCTCGTCCCCGAGGTCCTGATGGGCGTCGGCACGGTCGCCGTCGTCTACGCGGGCGTGCGCCGCCGGTTCAGCCCGGCCGCCGGTCTGATCGCGGGTGCGGTGCTCGCGCTCACCCCCGTCGCCGCGCTGATGTTCCGGTTCAACAACCCGGACGCGATGCTGGCGCTGCTGATGGCCGTGGCCTGCTACCTCGTGACCCGTGCCCTGGAGGACGGCCGCACCAAGTGGCTGGTGTGGGCGGGTGTCGCCATCGGCTTCGCCTTCCTCGCCAAGACGCTCCAGGCCTTCCTGATCCTGCCGCCGCTGGCCGTCGTATACGCGGTCTGCGCGCCGGTGTCGCTGAAGAAGCGTTTCGGGCAGCTGGCCGTGGCCACCGGGGCGCTGGTCGTCTCCGGCGGCTGGTGGGTCGCGATCGTCGAGCTGTGGCCCGCCTCCTCCCGCCCGTACATCGGCGGCTCGCAGAACAACTCCTTCCTGGAGCTGACCTTCGGCTACAACGGTCTCGGCCGGCTCAACGGCGAGGAGACCGGCAGCGTCGGCGGTGGTGGCGGTGCCGGAGGCGGCACCGGCACCGGTCAGTGGGGCGAGACCGGCTGGGACCGGATGTTCAACTCCGAGATCGGCGGCCAGATCTCCTGGCTGCTGCCGGCCGCGCTGATCCTGCTGGTCGCGGGCCTGGTGGCGACCCGCGGGGCGAAGCGGACCTCGGCGACCCGCGGCGCGTTCCTGGTCTGGGGCGGCTCGCTGCTGATCACCACGGTGGTCTTCAGCTACATGGCGGGCATCTTCCACCAGTACTACACGATCGCCCTCGCCCCCTACCTGGCGGCCGTGATCGGCATGGGCGCCGGGATCCTGTGGGAGAAGCGGTCCGAGATCTGGGCGTCGATCACCCTCGCCGCCGCCTCCGTGGCGGCCGCGGTCTGGGGATACGTGCTGCTCAACCGCACCTCCGACTACCTGCCCTGGCTGAAGTGGCTGGTCCTGATCGGCGGCCTGGCCGGCGCGCTCGGCCTGGTCTTCGTGGGCCGGCTCAACCGGCAGCTGGCCCTCGCGGCGGCGGCCGTGAGCGTGGTCGCGGCGCTGGCCGGACCGGCGGCGTACACGCTGAGCACCGTGAACTCCGCGCACACCGGCTCGATCCCGACGGCCGGCCCGTCGGGCGCGTCGATGATGGGCGGCGGACGGGGCGGCGGTCCCGGCGGCGGTGGCGGCATGGGCGGCGGGATGCCCGGCCAGCAGGGCCAGGGCCAGAACGGCAACGGCCAGGGCCAGGGCCAGAACGGCGGTGGCTTGCCGGGCGGCGGCTTCCCCGGCGGCGGTATGCCCGGCCAGAACCAGCAGAACGGCAACGGCAACGGCCAGAACCAGCAGGGCCAGGGCCAGGGCCAGCAGGGCAACGGCTTCCCCGGTGGCCAGACCGGCGAGGGCGGTGGCATGGGCGGCGGCGGTGGCATGGGCGGCCTGATCAACGGCGCCACGGTCACCGACGAGGCGAAGAAGCTGCTGGAGGCCGACTCCGACCAGTACACCTGGGCCGCGGCGGCGATCGGCGCCCAGAACGCGGCGAGCTACCAGCTGGCCACCGGCGAGCCGGTGATGGCGATCGGCGGCTTCAACGGCACCGACCCGTCCCCGACGCTGGCGCAGTTCAAGCAGTACGTCACCGACGGCAAGATCCACTACTTCGTCAGCAGCGGCTCGGGCGGTGGCATGGGCGGCAGCGGCGACGGCACCTCGTCGCAGATCACCGAGTGGGTCGAGGCCAACTTCAAGCAGGTCACGGTCGGTTCGGCCACCTTCTACGACCTCACGCAGAAGGCGAGCAGCTAGGGACGGAAACGACGGTTCGCTGAACAAGGGCGGTGGGCCGGGGGGGGCACCCCCCCGCCCCCCCCCCCGGCGGGACCCCCCCACGCGGGGCGACCCCCGACGGGGAGGCCCCCCCCGGCCGAAACACCCCGCCACCGAGGGCCCC
>NZ_JBHWKO010000079.1:0-7858 GCF_042731035.1 Streptomyces sp. NPDC059895 | reverse complement strand
GGGGTTCCCAGCCCCGGGCCACCGCCCTTGGCGTACGCCGCCTTCGTCGTACGCCGCCTTCGTCGTACGCCGCCTTCGTCGTACGCCGCCTTCGTCGTACGCCGCCTTCGTCGTACGCCGTTCTTGCCGTACGCCGTTTTGGCGTTGTACGGCGTATAGGGCTTGTTCTACGGTGTACAGCATGACAATGTCCCCACAGGAACAGGCCCCGGCCGCGCAGACGCAGGCCCAGGGCCATCCGCAGCGCTGGCTGATCCTCGGGGTCATCTGCCTGGCCCAGCTCACCGTGCTGCTCGACAACACCGTCCTGAACGTGGCGATCCCCTCGCTGACCCGCGAGATGGACGCGTCCACCTCCGACATCCAGTGGATGATCAACGCCTACTCGCTGGTGCAGTCCGGTCTGCTGCTCACCGCGGGCAGCGCGGCCGACCGCTACGGCCGCAAGAAGATGCTGATCACGGGCCTGGCCCTGTTCGGCGCCGGGTCGCTGGTGGCCGGCCTCGCCGGGACCAGCGGCCAGCTGATCGCCGCACGCGCCGGAATGGGCGTCGGCGGGGCGCTGCTGCTGACCACCACCCTCGCGGTGGCGATGCAGATCTTCACGCCCGCCGAGCAGCCGAAGGCGATCGGCATCTGGTCCGCGGTGAACGCGCTGGGCTTCGCCACCGGCCCGCTCATCGGCGGTTTCGTGCTCGACCACTTCTGGTGGGGCGCGATCTTCCTGATCAACCTGCCCGTCGCGGCCCTCGGCCTGGTCGCGGTCGTGGCCCTGGTCCCCGAGTCCAGAAACCCGCGGGGCGACCGCCCCGACCTGCCGGGCGCGCTGCTGTCCACGATCGGCATGGCCGCACTGGTGTACGCGATCATCTCCGGCCCCGAGCACGGCTGGACGTCGGCCCGGGTGACGGTCACGGCGGCCGTCGCGCTCCTCGTCCTGGCCCTCTTCGCGTACTGGGAGAGCAGGATCCCCCATCCCATGCTCGACCTGGGCTTCTTCCGGGACCGCCGGTTCACGGGAGCCGTGGCGGGCACGGTCCTCATCACCTTCGGCATGGGAGGCGCGCTCTTCCTGCTCACCCAGCACCTCCAGTTCGTCCTCGGCTACGGCCCGCTGGAGGCCGGCCTGCGCACCGCGCCGCTGGCGCTGGCGGTCGTCGCCCTCAACTTCACCGGTCTGTCGGCGAGGTGGACGGCGAAGCTGGGGACGCCGAGGTCGATCCTGCTGGGCATGGTGCTGATGTCCGGCGGGCTGGTGGCGATCGCCCTCCTCGCCGCGCGGGGCTACGCCGGCACCCTGCTCGGACTGGTCCTCATCGGCGTCGGCGCGGCGATCGCCAATCCGGTGATGGCGCACGCCGTCATGAGCGCGATCCCGCCCGCGAAGGCGGGAGTGGGGGCCGGGATCAACGGCACCCTCGCCGAGTTCGGCAACGGGCTGGGCGTGGCGGTCCTCGGGGCCGTGCTCACCTCCCGTTTCGCGGCGCTGGTCGCGGTGGGCGCGGCGTCGCTGCCCACGGCGCTCGCCGCGGCGGACTCGGCCGGGGAGAGGGAGCGGATCACCGACGCGTTCTCCTCCGGGCTGGTGAGCAGCCAGCTGGTCGGAGCGGTGGCCGTGCTGCTGGGCGGGGTGGTGGCGGCCGGGCTGCTGCGCAGGGCGGAGCGGGAGGACGCGAGGATCCTGGCCGCGTGAAACGACGCTGCGGGGCAACACACCTAGCATCGTCACCATCGTCACCAGTGACCGGACTCTCGAGGAAGGTGCCCCATGGGGAAGGCTGCCGCCGGCAAGGCCGCGCGGGCCAGCGTGTGGCTGGACGACAGGGCACGCCGACGTGGCCGCGGGGGCGGGCAGCCGTCGGGCCTCGACCGGCAGCGGATCACCGAGGTCACCGTCCGGCTGCTGGACGCCGAGGGACTCGACAGGTTCTCCATGCGGCGGCTGGCGGCCGAGCTGAACGTCACGGCGATGTCCGTCTACTGGTACGTCGACACCAAGGACGACCTCCTCGAACTCGCCCTTGACGCCGCCTTCGGCGAGCTGGAGCTGCCCGACCCGGCGGCCGGGGACGCGGACTGGCGCGAGCAGCTCCGGGCGCTGGCCACGGCGTACCGCACGCTGCTGGTGCGCCACCGCTGGCTGTCGCCGCTCGCCGGGCGCTACCTCAACGTCGGCCCGAACTCGCTCGCGTTCTCCCGCACGGTCCAGCAGGTCGTCCGCCGCACCGGCCTGCCCGCGCACCGCATCACGAGCGCCATCTCGGCCGTCTTCCAGTTCGTGTACGGCTACGGCACGATCGAGGGCCACTTCTTCGGCCGGGTCGCGGACACGGGCATGACCCCGGACGAGTACTTCCAGCACGCCATGACCTCGGTGACCGAGGCCCCGCAGGCCGCCGAGGTGGTGGCGGAGTCCCGGGACCTCATGGCGGCGCGCGGCGGGGACACGGTCGCCGAGATGCTGGACCGGGACTTCACCTTCGCCCTCGACCTGCTGGTGGCGGGCATCGAGGCGATGGTGGCCCGGGGCTGACGCGAGGCCCTACCGGTCGTCGGCGAGCCGCGCGGGGAAGCCGCCGGTCGCCACCGGACCCCACCGCTCCGGCGTGATCCGGATGATCGACTTCCCCTGCTTCAGCATCGCCTCCCGGTACTCGTCCCAGTCCGGGTGCTCACCGGCGATGTTGCGGTAGTACTCCACCAGCGGCTCGACGGAGTCCGGCGCGTCGACGACCTCGGCCGTGCCGTCGACCTGCACCCACGGTCCGTTCCAGTCGTCGCTCAGGACGATCACGCTGACCCGCTCGTCCCTCTTGGCGTTGCGGGTCTTGGCGCGCTCCGGGTACGTGGACACCACGATCCGGCCCGAGTCGTCGACCCCGCAGGTCAGCGGCGAACCCTGGGGGCTGCCGTCGGACCGCCGGGTGAGCAGGATCGCGCGGTGGCGGGGGCGGACGAAGTCCAGCAGCTCGTCGCGGGTGACGGAGGTGTTGGTCGCGATGTTCGGTGCCATGGGGCCAGCGTAGGGGCGGGACGGGCCGCCGTTCCTGCCCCTGTCGGGCCTACGCCTGGGGAAGCGCCTCGCCCTGCACCGCCTGGATGTCCAGCTCCACCTTCAGCGTCGTGCCGATGGCGGCGATGCCCGCCTGGACGACCTGGTTGTAGTTCATGGCGAAGTCCTCGCGGTGCAGTTCCGCGGTCGCCCGGAAGGCGGCGCGCACGCCGCCCCACGGATCGGCGCCGGTGCCGAGGTAGGCGAGGTCCAGGTCGACCGGGCGGACGACGCCGCGCATCCCCAGCTCCCCGTGGACGGTCCACCGGTCGGGGCCCGCCGCCGTCAGCCCGGCCGAACGGAAGGTGATCTCCGGGTACGTCTCGACGTCGAGGAAGTCCGCGGAGCGCAGGTGGGTGTCGCGCATGCCGTTGCCGGTGTCGATGGAGTCGGCCCGGATGACCGCCTCCACCCGGGACTTGGTGACGTCGTCCGGGGCGATCTCGACGCTCGCCGAGAACTGCGTGAACCGGCCGCGCACGCTGGAGATGCCCAGGTGCTGGGCGACCGCGCCGACCGTGGAGTGCGCCGGGTCGACGGTCCACACGCCGGGCGGCGGCAGTTCGGTGCCGCCCTGCCGGGCCAGCGTCACCGTGCCGACCTCGGCGCGTCCGCTCGCGGTGACGAGCGCGCTGGAGGCGGCGGGCGCGTAGCCCACGGCCGTGACGATCACGACGTACGCGCCCGGCGCCAGGGCCGTCGTGTCGCGGACGGCGCCCTCCGCGTCGGCCTCGGCGCGCAGCACCTGCGTGCCCGTCATGTCGGTGACGGTGACGACCGCGTGCGACACGGCCCATCCGTCCCGGGTGCGGATCCTGGCGGTCAGTGCCATCTCGGGTAACTCCTAGGAAGAGGACCGGCCCGTGGCGGACGCGCCTCCGCTCAGTGCGCGCCCGGCACGGGCCGGGGTTCAGTGCTGCCGGTACTGCCGGCCGGTCACTCGCCGGGGTGGGCGAGCTGGATGTCGTGGCCGTCGACGCCGGTGCCGCCGACGGTCAGCGCGGTGGCCACCGGCGGGTAGCCGGTCGCGATGACGGTGTACTCGCCGCCGTCGAGGTCGGCGAAGGCGTACGCCCCGTCCGCGCCGGTCGTGGCCGTGCCGACCACGTTGCCCGCCGCGTCCACCAGCGTGACCCGCGCGTCGGCCAGCGGGCCGTGCGGCGCCCGGACGACGCCCTGGAGCTGCGCGCCCGCGTCGAGGACGGCCTCCACCCGGGTCACCCCGGTCGCGGCGATCTCCACGGGCAGCGCCCGCGGCCGGAACCCGGCGGCGTTCACCGCGACGGTCACGGCACCCGGCACCAGTTCCGCGAAGGAGAACGCGCCCTGCTCGTCGGAGGTTCCGGTGGCCAGCAGATCCCCGCGCACATCGGTGACGATCACCATGGCGTCCTTGACGGGATCGCCCGACTGCGCCGCCCGCACGACCCCGAGGAGTCCGCTGGTGCCGCTGAGCAGGATGTCGTAGGCGACCGGCTCGTCGTTCACCACGATCGTGGACGCCTGCGGCTGGAACCCGTCGGCGGAGGCGATCAGGACGTACGAACCCGTGCCCGGCGCGTCCAGCACGTAGGAGCCGTCGGCCTGCGCGACCGACCGGCCGAGCTGCCGTCCCGCGAGGGAGATCAGGGTGACGGCGGCCTGCGGGACGGGCACGCCCTCCGCGCCGCGGACGAAGCCGTGCACGGGGACGCCGCCGTTGCCGGTGGACGCCGTGGGCGTGTCGAGGGTGGCGACGGCCGCGAGCCGCTGCGTGCCCGAGGGACCGGCGGCGGTGCCCGCCTCGGTGGCGGAGGCCGTGACGGACCGGCTCGGGGACTGCTCCTCGGCGGCGACCGGCGCCGCGGCGGCGGCCGGGGTCTCCTGGCCGGCGGTGGTGGCCTGCGCCATCGCGCCGGCGGTCCGCAGCGGGACCTCCTTGATGAACAGCGTGATGACGAAGGCGAGCAGCGCCATGACCGACGCGATCAGGAAGACGTCCGCGATGCCGTGGCCGTACGCGCTCTCCATGACGGTGCGCAGCGGCGCGGGCAGCGTGTCCATGTCCGGGATCGACCCGGTGGAGCTGGAACCCGACGCCAGGGAGGCGTACTCCGGGCCGAGGCCGGCGATGCCGTCCTTGGCGTAGTCGGTGATCCGGTTGGCCATGACGGCGCCGAGCGCCGAGACGCCCATCGCACCGCCGAGGGAGCGGAAGAAGGTGACGGTCGAGCTGGCCGAGCCGAGGTCCTTCGGTTCCACCTGGTTCTGCGTGGAGAGCACCAGGTTCTGCATCATCATGCCGACGCCGAGGCCCAGCAGGGCCATGAAGATCGCGGTCTTCCAGTAGTCGGTGTCGTAGCGGATGGTGCCCAGCAGTCCGAGGCCCGCCGTGATGAGCACACCGCCGCTGACCAGCCAGGCCTTCCACTTGCCGGTGCGGGTGATGAACTGCCCGGAGAGCGTGGAGGAGACGAACAGGCCGCCGATCATCGGGATGGTCAGCACACCCGACATGGTCGGGGACTCGTCGCGGGCCAGCTGGAAGTACTGGGCGAAGAAGACCGTGCCGGAGAACATCGCCACGCCCACGAACAGGGAGGCGATCGACGACAGGGTGATGGTCCGGTTGCGGAACAGCCGCAGCGGGATGATCGGCTCGCTCGCCCGGGACTCGACGAACACGAAGATCAGGGCGAGCGCGACCGAGCCGGCCACCATCGTGTACGTCTGCCAGGACAGCCAGTCGTACTTGTCACCGGCGAAGGTGACCCAGACCAGCAGCAGCGAGACCGCGGCGGAGATGAAGAGCGCGCCGGCCCAGTCGACCTTCACGTGCCGCTTCACGACGGGCAGGTGCAGGGTCTTCTGGAGCACGATCAGGGCGATGACGGCGAAGGGCACGCCGACGTAGAAGCACCAGCGCCAGCCCAGCCACTCGGTGTCGGTGATGACACCGCCGAGCAGCGGACCGCCGACGGTCGCGACCGCGAACGTCGCGCCGAGGTAGCCGGAGTAACGGCCGCGCTCGCGCGGGGAGATCATCGCCGCCATCACGATCTGGGCGAGGGCGGAGAGGCCGCCGACGCCGATGCCCTGCACCACGCGGCAGGCGATCAGCATGCCGGCGTTCTGCGACAGGCCGGCGGCCATCGAGCCCAGGACGTAGATGACCAGGGCTATCTGGACGAGCGCCTTCTTGTTGTAGAGGTCGGCGAGCTTGCCCCACAGGGGGGTGGCCGCCGTCATCGCCAGCAGTGTGGAGGTGACGACCCAGGTGTAGGCGGACTGGCCGCCGCCCAGGTCGCCGATGATCTCGGGGAGGGCGTTGGAGACGATCGTGGACGACAGGATCGCCACGAACATGCCGAGCAGCAGCCCGGACAGGGCCTCCATGATCTGCCGGTGGGTCATCGGCGCGTCGCCGGAGCGCCCGGAGGAGCCTCCCCCGTGCTTGGCGTGGGCCCGCACACCGGCTGGTGTGGTCGTTGCCATGGGCTTCCTTTTCTTACGTAGCTGCGGGTGTACGGGTGGTCGATTCGCGTACGGGAACGTGAGGTGGGGGCTGGGCCCGGTGCGGGGCCGAGCGGCAGTCGCCGAAGCTGGCGCGCAGCCGGGTCATCAGCCGGATCAGCTGTCCGACCTCGTCCTCGGTCCAGTCGCCCAGTCGCTCCGCCAGCAGGTCGGTGCTGCGGCGGGAGAGTTCGACGAGCATCGCCCGGCCGTCGGGGGTGAGGCGCAGGATGCGGGAGCGCTTGTCCGCCGGGTCGGGGGACCGGTCGATCCAGCCGCGCTCCGCGAGGTGCGCGGCGTGCCGGCTGGTCACCGACATGTCCACGGAGAGCAGTTCGGATAGGGCGCTCATGCGCAGGTCGCCGTGGCGGCCGAGCAGCGTCAGCACCGCCGCCGAGCCCGCCGAGCAGTCGGGCGGCAGGATCCGCCCGAGGTCTCGCTTCACGGCTCCGACGGCGCTGAGCTGACGCACCAGTTCCTCGTACTGCTCGTACTGCGCCTGCCCGGCCACCACACCTCCCAGATTTTGTTGCTTAGGGCAACCATAGAAGCGTTTGGTTGCTGCAGGCAAATAAAACGGCGGTGCGCCTCGCAAAAAGTTGGCAAAGGCAAGTATTGCGGGAGTAAACGCGCTGGTGAGGCGGGCGGAGCGGGACTGGCGGTGGCCCGCCCCGGAGCGCGGGCGCCCTGGGGAACACGGAACCGTCCGGGGAACGGGGGCGTGGTGACCCCCACTTGGGCCGTGCCCGCCGTTTTCGCTAGTGTCTCGGGGCATGGCTAACACGCAGGGCCCCCAGGGCACCCACGACCCCGCAGGCAGCACCCAGATGTTCCGCGCGTTCGTCGACGAGGGCGTCCCTCAGCCCTCCCGCCAGGCCCCCGCGCCGGCCGGTCCCCGCATCGGTCTGATCGTGGGCGTCGTCGTCGCGGTGGTGGTCGTGGCGGCGGTGGCCTGGCTGGCGCTGAAGTAGCGGGCTGCAGCGGCGGACCGGCGGCGAGCGAGGATCGCCGCCCCTCTTTCCCGCCGCACCGACACGTCCGTCCCCGCCCTCGCACGACGAAGGCCGCCGACACGTCCGTCCCCGCCCTCGCACGACGAAGGCCGCCGACACGTCCGTCCCCGCCCTCGCACGACGAAGGCCGCCGACACGTCCGTCCCCGCCCTCGCACGACGAAGGCCGCCGACACGTCCGTCCCCGCCCTCGCACGACGAAGGCCGCCGACACGTCCGTCCCCGCCCTCGCACGACGAAGGCCGCCGACACGTCCGTCCCCGCCCTCGCACGACGAAGGCCGCCGACACGTCCGTCCCCGC
>NZ_JBHWKO010000078.1:0-19498 GCF_042731035.1 Streptomyces sp. NPDC059895 | reverse complement strand
AGAAATACCAGCTCAAACCCCGCGACTGGGCGGCCGCCGAACGCGAGGGCCGCACCATCGCCCCGCTCATCACCCGCCTCAACCACATCCGGCGGCGCCATCCCGCGCTCCACCGGCTCAGGAACCTGCGCTTCCACGGGACGGACAACGCCTCCGTCATCGCGTACAGCAAGCGCAGGGGGGCGGACACGGTGCTCGTGGTGGTCGGTCTCGACCCGCACCACGTCCAGGAGGCGACGGTCTCGTTGGACATGCCGCGACTCGGCCGGGACCACGGCGCCTCCCTGTCCGTGCACGACGAACTGACCGGTGAGACGTACGCCTGGAGCAGCCACAACTACGTGCGCCTGGAGCCCGGCCGGACGCCGGCCCACGTGTTCCACGTCCGGTGATCCCCAGCCCAGATCGGAGGCTCCAGAGCGCCATGACCGTCAACTCACCCGTCCCGGACACCTTCGAGGACACCCCCGCGAAAGACCGCGACCCCGAGTGGTTCAAGCGCGCGGTCTTCTACGAAGTCCTCGTCCGCTCCTTCCAGGACAGCAACGGCGACGGCGTCGGCGACCTCAAGGGCCTCACCGCCAGACTCGACTACCTGCAATGGCTCGGCGTCGACTGCCTCTGGCTCCCCCCGTTCTTCAAATCCCCGCTGAAGGACGGCGGATACGACGTCTCGGACTACACCGCCGTCCTCCCCGAATTCGGTGACCTCGCCGACTTCGTGGAATTCGTCGACGCCGCCCACCAGCGCGGCATGCGCGTCATCATCGACTTCGTCATGAACCACACCAGCGACCAGCACCCGTGGTTCCAGGAGTCCCGCAAAGACCCCGACGGACCCTACGGCGACTACTACATGTGGGCCGACGACGACAAGCAGTACGCCGACGCCCGCATCATCTTCGTCGACACCGAGGTCTCCAACTGGACCTACGACCCGGTCCGGGGGCAGTACTTCTTCCACCGCTTCTTCTCCCACCAGCCGGACCTCAACTACGAGAACCCGGCCGTCCAGGAGGAGGTCCTGGCCGCCCTCCGCTTCTGGCTGGACCTCGGGATCGACGGCTTCCGCCTCGACGCCGTGCCGTATCTCTACGCGGCCGAGGACACCAACTGCGAAAACCTTCCGGCAACGCACGAGTTCCTCAAGCGGGTCCGCAAGGAGATCGACGCGATGTATCCGGACACGGTGCTGCTGGCGGAGGCCAACCAGTGGCCCGAGGACGTCGTCGACTACTTCGGCGACTACGCCTCCGGCGGCGACGAATGCCACATGGCCTTCCACTTCCCGGTCATGCCCCGCATCTTCATGGCCGTCCGCCGAGAATCCCGCTACCCCGTCTCGGAAATCCTCGCCAAGACACCCGCCATCCCCACCCACTGCCAATGGGGGATCTTCCTCCGCAACCACGACGAGCTCACCCTCGAAATGGTCA
Organism: Streptomyces sp. NPDC059895; assembly: GCF_042731035.1. Taxonomy (NCBI): domain Bacteria; kingdom Bacillati; phylum Actinomycetota; class Actinomycetes; order Kitasatosporales; family Streptomycetaceae; genus Streptomyces; species Streptomyces sp. NPDC059895. Next base: position 18,062 of record NZ_JBHWKO010000078.1, on the reverse strand, counting down.
CCGACGAAGAACGCGACTACATGTACGCCGAATACGCGAAAGACCCGCGTATGCGCGCCAACATCGGCATCCGGCGGCGCCTGGCCCCCCTCCTGGACAACGACCGCAACCAGATCGAACTCTTCACCGCCCTCCTCCTCTCCCTCCCCGGCTCGCCGATCCTCTACTACGGCGACGAGATCGGCATGGGCGACAACATCTGGCTCGGCGACCGCGACGCCGTCCGCACCCCCATGCAGTGGACCCCCGACCGCAACGCCGGCTTCTCCTCCTGCGACCCCGGACGGCTCTTCCTGCCCACCATCATGGACCCCGTCCACGGCTACCAGGTCACCAACGTCGAGGCGTCCATGGCATCGCCCTCCTCGCTGCTGCACTGGACCCGCCGCATGATCGAGATCCGCAAGCAGAACCCCGCCTTCGGACTCGGCTCCTACACGGAACTCTCCTCCTCCAACCCCGCCGTCCTCGCCTTCCTCCGCGAGGCCCCCTCGTCGGAGGAGGAGGGAGGGGACGACCTCGTCCTGTGCGTCCACAACTTCTCGCGCTTCGCCCAGCCCACCGAGCTGGACCTGCGCCGCTTCGACGGCCGCCACCCCGTGGAGCTGTTCGGCGGGGTCCGCTTCCCCGCCATCGGCGAACTGCCTTACCTGCTGACCCTCGCAGGGCACGGTTTCTACTGGTTCCGGCTCGCCCGAGCCGCATCCCGCGTCGGCCGGCGCCTGTGAGCGTGCGCCGAGGAAAGGACGCGTCACCATGCCGAAGACCGCATCTCTGAACCCCGGCAGTGCCGTAGGCGTCCGCTCCGGCGGAACGCTCGGGAACCTGCTGCGCGAGTGGCTGCCCCGGCAGCGCTGGTTCGCGGGCAAGGACCGGCCCCTGAACGACCTGCGTCTGCTGTCGATGACGGAGCTGTATCCGGGCTGTCTGCACCTGCTGGTGCAGACCGGCCAGTCCGGCGTGCCCTCGCCGGGCGGCACTCCCCCGCCCGGCGACTGCTACCAGCTGCTCCTCGGGCTCCAGCGGCACCTGTCGCCGCGTCTGGGCCGGGCCCTGATCGGCAAGGTGGAGGAAGGGCCGCTGGCCGGTCTGACGGTGCACGACGCCCTCCAGGACCCCCGTTCGGCGCACCTGCTGCTGGAGCGCATGCGGCACCCGGGTCCGCTGGGTCCGCTGACCTTCGAGTCCGACCCTTCGGTGCCGGTGCCGGCCGGGCTGGCGCCGCGGCTGCTGGAGGCGGAGCAGTCGAACACCTCCGTGGTGTACGGCGACGCGTTCATCCTCAAGGTGTTCCGGCGCATCCAGCCCGGGATCAACCCCGACCTGGAGGTGCCGGTCGCCCTCAAGGGGCAGAACTGCGGGCGGGTGCCGGCGCCGGTGGCCTGGTTCGGGACGACGGACCCGCAGGAGGCGACGCTGGGCGTGCTCCAGCCGTTCCTGCCCGACGCCTCCGACGGCTGGACGCTGGCGCTGGACGCCCTCGCCCACGGCGACTCCTTCACGGCGGAGGCCGAGGCGCTGGGCCGGGCCACCGCCGAGGTGCACCTCGCCCTGGCCGCGGCCTTCCCGGCCGGTCCGCGTGCCGACAACGCGCGGACGGCGGCGGCGATGACCGAGCGGCTGGAGGCCGCGGCCCACCATGTGGCGGCGCTGCGCCCGTACGTGCCGGGGCTCATCACCGCCTTCGACGCGCTCGCCGTCTGCGATCCGGGCCCGCCCGCCCAGCGCATCCACGGCGACCTGCACCTGGGGCAGGTGCTGCGCGCGGGACGGGAGTGGTTCGTCATCGACTTCGAGGGCGAGCCGTCCCGTCCGCTGGCCGAGCGGCGCAGCGCGCACTCCCCGGTGCGGGACATCGCGGGCATGCTGCGGTCCTTCGACTACGCCGCCCGCCAGCGCCGGCCCTGGCGTCCGGAGTGGGCGCTGCGCTGCCGGGAGGCCTTCTGCGCCGGCTACGCGGCCCGGGCCGGCTGGGATCCCCGCAAGAAGCACGCCCTGCTGCGTGCCTACGAAACCGACCGGGCCGTGTACGAGGTGCTGTACGAGGCCCGGCACCGTCCCGACTGGCTACCCGTACCGATGGCGGCGATCGAACGTCTCGCCGTCCGAGGAGGCTGACCCCATGGCTCTGCGCGACACCTCTCGGCCCGAGTCGGGCGGCCCCCGCCCGCGCCGCGGCCGGACGGGCGACCCCCGCCCGGCCGCGGCGCCCGCGCTCGACGCGACCGACCGGGGGCGCCTGCTGGCGGGCGCCCACCACGACCCGCACGCCCTGCTGGGCGCGCACCCCGTGCCGGGCGGGATCGCCTTCCGGGCGCTGCGGCCCTTCGCCCGCTCGGTGGCCGTCGTGGTGGACGGCGTGCGCACCCCGCTCGTGTCGGAGGGGGAGGGCCTCTTCTCGGTCGTCCTGCCGCTCGACGCGATCCCCGCGTACACGCTGCTGGTGGCCTACGAGGGGGCCGAGCAGGAGGTGCACGACCCGTACCGTTTCCTGCCCGCCCTGGCCGAGTTCGATCTGCACCTCATCCGTGAGGGGCGGCACGAGCAGCTGTGGAAGGCGCTCGGCGCGGAGCCGATGACCCACGAGGGGGTGGCCGGCACCCGCTTCACGGTGTGGGCGCCCAACGCCCAGGGGGTGCGGGTCGCCGCGGACTTCACCTACTGGGACGGCACCGCCTTCCCGATGCGTTCGCTGGGCGCGTGTGGGGTGTGGGAGCTGTTCCTGCCGGGGGTCGGCGAGGGCACCCGGTACAAGTTCGAGATCCACTCCCGCCACGGCCACCGGTTCCTGAAGGCCGACCCGATGGCGCGGTGTGCGGAGGTCCCGCCGGACACGGCGTCGATCGTGCACGCCTCGCACCACGCGTGGGGCGACGCGGAGTGGATGGCGCACCGGGGCGACGTCCCCGTGCACGTGGCGCCGTTCTCGGTGTACGAGGTGCATCTGCCGTCCTGGCGTCCGGGGCTGACCTACCGGCAGCTGGCCGAGGAGCTGCCGGCGTACGTGAACGACCTCGGTTTCACCCATGTGGAGTTCATGCCGGTCGCCCAGCACCCCTTCGCGGGCTCCTGGGGTTACCAGATCACCGGTTTCTACGCCCCGACCTCGCGGCTGGGCACCCCGGACGACTTCAAGCACCTGGTGGACGCCCTGCACCGGGCCGGCATCGGCGTGATCATGGACTGGGTGCCGGCGCACTTCCCCAAGGACGACTGGGCGCTGGCGCGGTTCGACGGCGAGCCGCTGTACGAGCCCGGGAACTCCCAGCGGGCCGAGCACCCCGACTGGGGGACGCTGGAGTTCGACCTCGGGCGCACCGAGGTGCGCAACTTCCTGGTGGCGAACGCCGTGTACTGGTGCGAGGAGTTCCACATCGACGGGCTGCGCGTCGACGCCGTCGCCTCCATGCTCTACCTCGACTACTCGCGGGACTCGGGGCAGTGGACGCCGAACGTGTACGGCGGCCGTGAGGACCTGGACGCGGTGGCCTTCCTCCAGGAGATGAACGCCACCGTGTACCGGCGCAGTCCGGGTGTGGTGACGATCGCGGAGGAGTCGACGGCCTGGGGCGGAGTGACCCGGCCGACCGACAGCGGCGGTCTGGGCTTCGGGCTGAAGTGGAACATGGGCTGGATGCACGACTCGCTGGAGTACATCGCCAAGGAGCCGGTGCACCGCAAGTACCACCACCACGAGATGACGTTCTCGATGATCTACGCCTACAGCGAGAACTACGTCCTGCCGATCTCGCACGACGAGGTCGTCCACGGCAAGCAGGCGCTGGTGTCGAAGATGCCGGGCGACTGGTGGCAGCGGCGGGCCAACCATCGCGCCTATTTCGGCTTCATGTGGGCCCACCCGGGCAAGCAGCTGCTGTTCATGGGGCAGGAGTTCGCCCAGGGCGCGGAGTGGTCCGAGGCCCACGGCCCCGAATGGTGGCTGCTGGATCCCGGCTACTGCGCGGAGGCCGACCACCGGGGGGTGCGGGACCTGGTCCGCGACCTCAACTCCCGCTACCGGTCGACCCCGGCCCTGTGGCAGCGGGACACCGACCCGGCCGGCTTCCGGTGGGTGCTGTGCGACGCGGCCGACGACAACGTCTTCGCCTTCCTGAGGTACGACGCCGACGGGCGGCCCCTGCTGTCGGTGAGCAACTTCTCCCCGGTCGTCCGCCACGACTACCCGCTCGCCGTGCCCGACGACGTGCCCGTCTGGTACGAGGCGCTCAACACCGACGCCGCCCGCTACGGCGGCGGCGACGTCACCCACGCCGACGGGATCAAGCCGGAGAACGGGCGGATCGCGGTCACACTGCCGCCCCTGGCCACGGTCTGGTGGACGCCGCCGTCCGTGTGAACGGACCTCGACGGGGCAGTCGGGTGCGTACCACCTGCCAGAGAGAGGCCGCATACCGTGCGCACCGTCGGAGTGGAGGAGGAACTCCTCCTGGTCGACCCGGAAACCGGGGAGCCGCAGGCCCTGTCCGCTGCCGTTCTCGCCCGCGCCACGCGGGACCACGCGGAGCCGGACGTGTTCGAGAAGGAACTGCACAACCAGATGCTCGAGTTCGCCACCCATCCCCAGTCGGGGATGGACGAACTCGGCGAGGAGATCGTCCGCATACGCGGGGAGGCGGCCCGGCACGCCGGGGAGATCGGGTGCACGGTGGCGGCGCTCGCCACCTCCCCGCTGCCGGTGCGCCCCTCCGTCGGCATGAACCGGCGCTACCAGTGGATGGCGGAGCAGTACGGCATCGCCACCCAGGAGCAGTTGGTGTGCGGCTGCCACGTCCATGTGTCGGTCGCGTCGGACGACGAGGGCGTCGCGGTCGTCGACCGGATCCGGCCCTGGCTGTCGGTGCTGTCGGCGCTGAGCGGCAACTCCCCTTTCTGGCAGGGGAAGGAGTCGGGGTACAGCAGCTATCGCAGCCGGGTGTGGCAGCGCTGGCCGTCGGCCGGTCCGACCGAGCTGTTCGGGTCGGCGGAGCGCTACCACCAGCGGGTCGCGGACATGGTGGACACGGGCACGATCCTCGACGAGGGCATGGTCTACTTCGACGCCCGGCTGTCCGCGCGCTATCCGACGGTGGAGATCCGGGTCTCGGACGTCTGTCTGCACGCGGACACCGCCGTGCTGGTGGCGACGCTGGCGCGCGGGCTCGTCGAGACGGCCGCCCGGGAGTGGAAGGCCGGCGAGGATCCGGTGGACCACAGTGTGAGCCTGCTGCGGCTGGCCGGCTGGCGGGCCGCCCGCTCCGGTCTGACCGGGGACCTGCTGCACCCCGCGACCATGCGGCGCGCGCCGGCCGAGGCGGTGGTGCGGGCGCTGCTGGAGCACGTCGGGGAGGCGCTGGAGGACACCGGTGACCTGGAGCGGGCCCGCGCCGGCTGCGCGCGGTTGCTGCGCGACGGCAACGGGGCCCGCGTCCAGCGCGAGGTGTGGGAGCGCACCGGCAGCCTGCGCGAGGTCGTCACCATGTGCGTCCGCCACACCCAGGGCTGAGTGCCACCTCCGGTCCTCCCGCTCAGAGCATCAGGACCAGCGCGTAGGCCAGGAAGAAGGCCGCGACCAGCACGGCGAGGACGATGATCAGGGTGAGCGGGCCCTTGGCCCAGCCCTTGGGGGGATTGTGCGTCTCCCGGGGTCCGGCCTCGGGCATGCTGCTCTCCGCGGGCGGGGTCTCGCCCGGGGGAACACCTCCGCCCGGTTCCAGGCCGGTGCTGCGTTCCGGTTCGGGGTCGGGGTTGATGTGCGTCATGCCCCCCGAGTCCCCCGGACCCGCCGAGATCATCAACCGTGCACCGATTCTCCGTTCCCGGCCACAAGCGGTCGCTCCTCGGCTACATTCGACCACCGTCGATAACAGTCCTCAACGGCGGAGTCACACCCCGTACATGTCAGGAGCAGCGCATGCGCGACGTCGCCCTCGCTCCCCCAGCCGCCCCGCCCCTGACCGGAGGGCTCGCCGACAGCGTCTTCGAGACGGCCGCCCGCACTCCCACGCTCCCGGTGCTCGCCCGCCGCGCCCCGGGCTCGGACGGCTGGGAGGAGGTGACGGCGATCGAGCTGCGCGACGAGGTGGTCGAGGTCGCCAGGGGGCTCGTCGCGTCCGGGATCTCGCCGGGCCACCGCGTGGCCATCATGGCGCGGACCCGCTACGAGTGGTCGGTGCTCAGCCATGCGCTGTGGGCCGTGGGCGCCGAGGTGGTGCCCGTCTGTCCCACCTCCTCGCGCGACCAGGTCGAGTGGATCCTGCGGGACTCGGCCTGTGTGGGCGTGGTCGTCGAGGACGAGCAGAGCGTGATGACGGTGGGCTCGGTGTGCGCGACCCTGCCCGCGCTGCGGCACGTCTGGCAGCTGGACAGCGGCGCGCTGGAGGAGCTGGCCCGGCTCGGTGAGACGGTCCCGGTCACCACCGTGGACTCGCTGCGCCGCATCGTGCTGCCCGACGCCACGGCGGTGATCGCCTACACCTCCGGCACCTCGGGCCGCCCGCAGGGCTGCGCGCTGAGCCACCGCGGCCTCGCCGCCCCCTGCGACACCCTGCTGGCCGGCTGGGGCCACATCGCGGCGGCGCCGGGGCAGCGGCCGTCCGTCCTGGCGTTCCTGCCGTTCTCCCATGTGTACGGCCTGATGATCCAGGGCCTGTGCGTGCGCGGCGGCATCCTGATGGGCCACGAACCGGAGCTCGGCGCGGCCGCGCTCACGGAGGCACTGCGCACCTTCCGGCCGACGTATCTGTACGCGGTGCCCTCGGTGTTCGAGAAGCTCTACAAGAATTTCCTGCGCACGTCCCAGCAGACGGGCCGCGGCGCGCTGTTCGAGCGGGCGGCGGAGACGGCCCGGCACTTCGCGGCGGCCGTCGAACGGCAGCGGCTGGGCCGCGGCTCGGGGCCCGGTCTCGACCTGCGGCTCCAGCACGCCGTGTTCGAGCGGACCGTGTACCGAAGACTGCGCGCCGCCCTCGGCGGCCGTGTGCACCGCGCCACCTCCGGCGGCTCGCCCCTGCACCGCGACCTGTCCCTGTTCTACGCGGGTATCGGCATCCACGTCCACGACGGCTACGGCCTGACCGAGACCAGCGGCGGGATCACCATGCAGCCGCTGGGCCGGGAGAAGACCGGGACGGTCGGGCAGGCGCTGCCGGGCACCGAGATACGGGTGGCGGACGACGGGGAGATCCTGGTGCGCGGCCCGTCGGTGTTCCAGGGCTACGTCAACGACGACGACGCCACCCGGGCGGCGCTGCGCGGCGGCTGGCTGGGCACCGGGGACCTCGGTTTCCTGGACTCCGACGGCTACCTCACCATCACCGGCCGCAAGAAGGACGTCATCATCACCAGCAGCGGCAAGAGCGTGGCGCCGACGGCGCTGGAGCAGCGGCTGCGGATGCACCCGCTCGTCCACCAGGCGGTGGTGGTGGGCGACAACCGGCCCTGTGTGGGCGCGTTGATCACCCTGGATCCGGACTTCCTGGCGCACTGGCGCGCGGGGCTGGCCCTCCAGGGCGACACGCCGAGCCGGGAGGCCCGGGAGGAGAACGCCCTCAGGGACGAGATCGGCCGGGCGGTGGCGGCGGCCAACAGCGCCGTGTCCCGCTCGGAGTCCATCCGCGTCTTCCGGGTGCTGCCGGAGCCGTTCGACCAGACCAACGGGCTGCTGACCCCGTCGATGAAGCTGCGCCGCGACTCGATCGTCGAGCACTACGCGGCCGAGATCGAAGCCATGTACCAGGCGCGGGCGCGGCTGCCCCGGCAGAGCACCCCGGAGGAGACGCTGAGCTGGGACGACGCGGACGACGTGTTCCGGTGAGGTCGTGCCGGTGGCGGGCCGAACCACCTCGTCGTACCGGCGCGGCGCGCACAGCGCGTGGCCGGAGGGTCGCCGCCCGCGGTCAGGCGCGCCACGCCCGGTGCGGGACGCGTAGCCTGCGGCGCCCCGGGAACCCTGAAGAGTGGCGACGTGAGAGAGCCGCACGAGAAAGGACGACGGCCCCGCCGGTAGGGGCCGCAACTACGACATGGCAACCGAGCCCCGTGGTAACGACGCACTGGCCTCCTGGGCGGTCCCGAGCCGCACTGCCCGGTTCCCGGGCGAACCCCAGGACGTGACGGGTGCACGCCTGGCCGCGGAGGCGTTCCTCCGTGACCTGTCCCGGGCGTCCCCGCCCTCGGCACCGGAGTGCTGGCACGACATCGTGCTGATCGTCACGGAGTTGGCCTCGAACGCGGTCCAGTATGCCCCGGGCCCGTTCGACCTGCATCTGCGCCCCACCTTCGACGGGGTGCACGTCACGCTGCACGACACCAGCACCACCGTGCCCGCGCCGCGCCCGTTCCACCCCGACAGCGGGGGCGGCGGCATCGGCTGGCATCTGGTCCATACGCTCTGCAGCCAGGTCAGCGTGGTCACCGGCGTCGACGGGAAGGACGTGCACGTCTTCCTGCCCTGGTGAGCACCGTCTCCCGAGCGGGAGGGCTCCTGTCAGGGCGTGCCGTCGGGGCCCGGACGTCCGGCGGCCCGGACCGGCACGAATACGCTGATCGTCTTGCCGCCGGACGGCCGTGCGCCGATGGAGATGTCCCGGGCCAGTTCGACGATCAGCGGCCAGCCGTAGCCGTTGATCCGGTGTCCGCCGGGCGGGGCGCCGGCTCCGTACGTCACGGACGTCACGGACGTCACGGAGGGGACGACGTCGCTGTGGTCGTGCACCGCCACCCGGACGCCGCCCCGCACGGGGGTCACCTCGAAACCGGCCAGACCGCCGCCGTGCCGGATCGCGTTGGTGACCATCTCGGACACGACCAGCAGCAGGTCGATCAGGTCCTCCTGCCGCGGCGGCCCCGCGGCGGCGCTCCAGTGGGCATTGGCCACCGCGCGCGCGTGCTCCCGCGCGGCGGCGGCGGTCGTCACCGGGGCGAGGACCGGTTCCGTCGGCGCGAGTTCGTCGCCTCTCACGGCTCGGTCACCGTCCCCGGCGGCCGGAGCGCCGGGTCTGCGGCTCGTAGTTCATCGACACCCCGTTCCTCGGTCACGCCGTTCCTCGGTCACGGCACGCGGCGGCCGGTGCGTGGTGGGCACGTGAGCATACGGCGGGCGGCCTCGGCCCGCGGTGCCTCTCCCCCGGCGGTCAGGCCGTCGTGCTGCCGCGCCGGATCAGCCGGAGATAGTAGTCACCGACGGCCGTCAGGTACGCGGGGTCCATCGTCTCGCTGTCCGTGCGGAACCGGGGAGCCTGCTTCACCTCCTCCCCGGTGCAGGCCAGCGCCACGGTGCGGCTCTCCTCCTCGACGGCCCGGACGACGCCCACCGGTACGACCGCGCTCCTGCCGAAGAGCCAGACCCCCGTGTCGACGACCAGGTGCCACATCCCGTGGTGGCCGTCCTCGCGTTCGACGTGTCCTATGGTGCCGTCCGACGCCACCACCCCGTACCCCGTCAGATCCTGCCCCTCGGCGCGCCCGCTGTCCGTCGGGTAGGACCAGATCCTGTCGATGGTCACGCTGCTCCCTTCTCCCGTCTCCCGTTCCACCGCAGCGGATACCCGCCCGCCGCGGCCGCATTCGGGGCGTGCGGCCGCCGTCCGCGGCGGGCTCGGTCCGGACGCCGGGACCGGCGCGTACGGCGGGCATGACGGGAGGAGAGCGGGGCATGGCGGCGGGAAGCGGGGGCAGACGCGGTGCCACCGACCGGCGACGATCTCGGACAGGTCCGGGCGGGTCCCGACGAACGGAGTGAGCGGCATGGACGCCGTGACGGCACAGGCACCGACGGCCACGGCGGCGCGGCGGGTCACGGACGACCCGCGCGCGGGGGCCGCGCTCGGCGACGTGCCCGCGCGGGTCGGTGCCCGGGGCGCCCGGGAGCTGTCGCGCCGCCTCTTCGAACGGCTGGCGGTCCTGGAGGAGGGCACGCCCGACCACCAGTACGTGCGCAACACGCTGATCGAGATGAACCTGTCGCTCGTGCGGTACGCGGCGTCCCGGTTCCGCCGCCGGGCCGGCGACGCGATGGAGGACGTGGTGCAGGTCGGCACGATCGGGCTGATCAAGGCGATCGACCGGTTCGACCTGTCCCGGGAGGTCGAGTTCACCTCGTTCGCCGTCCCATACATCGCCGGCGAGATCAAGCGGTTCTTCCGGGACACCGGCTGGGCCGTCCACGTACCGCGCCGGCTCCAGGAGGCGCGGGGGGAACTGGCCCGGGCGACCGAGGAGTTGCAGACGCGTCTGGGCCGGGTGCCCGGCACCCGTGAGCTGGCGCGGCTGATGGCGCTGTCCGAGGAGGAGGTCGTCGAGGTGCGCAAGGCCGCCAACTGCTACACCTCCGCCTCGCTCGACGCGGCCCTCGGGGCCGACGGCGGCGCCGACGGCGAGTCGGTCCTGGCCGACTTCATCGGCGTGGAGGAACCGGCGCTCGCGCTCGTGGAGGACTTCCACTCCCTGGCGCCGCTGGTCGCCGCGCTGGAGCCGAGGGAGCGGCGGATCCTCCATCTGCGGTTCGTTGAGGAGCGGACGCAGGCCGAGATCGGCAGGGAGCTCGGCATCTCCCAGATGCACGTCTCACGGCTGATCGGCCGCGTGGTGGGGCGGCTGCGGGCCGGGCTGCTCGGCTCCGACGCCGCCTGAACCCCGTCTTCCACCTCCGGGGAAACCCATCCGGGTACCCCGTTTCCCGCCGTCCATGCAGGCGCGCGACAAGTGACGTCACAGGCGGCCCGGAACGGCCCGACACTTTGTTCCGTCACGGGCTCGTGGGATAGCCTTCGGCGGATTTCTCTCATCACGCACATCCGTGAACTGCGGAAATGCACACCACATGCGGCGCCGTCCACCGGGGCGGCGTGGTTCCGAGCCCTCGTACCACGGGGGCTCCTGGGGAGCGGAACGAGGATACGCATGACCAGCAACGCTGCCGAGGCCACCGACACGGTCCCGGGCGACCAGGAGCTCAGGAGGCTCCTGGCCGGTCTGACCGCCGTGCGCGACGGTGACTTCGGTACCCGGCTGCCCGCCGACGGCGACGGGCTCATGGGCGACATCGCGACCGTCTTCAACGGCATGGTCGACCAGTTGTCCGTGTTCACCTCCGAGGTCACACGGGTGGCCCGGGAGGTGGGCACCGAGGGGACCCTCGGCGGGCAGGCGGAGGTGCCGGGCGTCTCGGGCACCTGGGCCGACCTGACGGACTCCGTCAACGCCATGGCCGGCAACCTGACGACCCAGGTCCGTGACATCGCGCAGGTGGCGACCGCGGTCGCCAAGGGCGACCTGTCGCAGAAGATCGACGTGCCGGCGCGCGGGGAGATCCTCCAGCTGAAGGAGACCGTCAACACGATGGTCGACCAGCTGTCGGCGTTCGCCGACGAGGTCACCCGCGTCGCCCGCGAGGTCGGCACCGAAGGACGCCTCGGCGGCCAGGCGCAGGTACCCGGTGTGGCCGGCGTGTGGCGGGACCTCACGGATTCGGTCAATTTCATGGCCGGAAACCTCACCGCGCAGGTCCGCAACGTCGCCCAGGTGACGACGGCGGTCGCCAAGGGCGACCTGTCGCAGAAGATCACCGTCGACGCCCGCGGCGAGATCCTCGAACTGAAGAACACCATCAACACGATGGTCGACCAGCTCTCCGCCTTCGCCGACGAGGTCACCCGCGTCGCCCGCGAGGTCGGCACCGAGGGACGCCTCGGCGGCCAGGCGGACGTGAAGGGCGTCAAGGGCACCTGGCGGGACCTGACCGACTCGGTGAACTTCATGGCGGGCAATCTGACCGCGCAGGTCCGCAACGTCGCCCAGGTGGCGACGGCGGTCGCCGAGGGCGACCTGTCGCAGAAGATCACCGTCGACGCCCGCGGCGAGATCCTCGAACTCAAGAACACCATCAACACGATGGTCGACCAGCTCTCCGCCTTCGCCGACGAGGTCACCCGCGTCGCCCGCGAGGTCGGCACGGCCGGCAACCTCGGCGGGCAGGCCACGGTCCGGGGGGTCTCGGGCACCTGGAAGGACCTGACGGACAACGTCAACGTGATGGCGTCGAACCTGACGGGGCAGGTGCGTTCCATCGCGCAGGTCGCCACCGCGGTGGCGCGCGGCGACCTGTCCCAGAAGATCACCGTCGAGGCCAAGGGCGAGGTCGCCGCGCTCGCGGACGTCATCAACACGATGGTGGACACGCTCTCGGCGTTCGCCGACGAGGTCACCCGCGTCGCCCGCGAGGTCGGCACCGAAGGCCGCCTCGGCGGCCAGGCGCACGTGCCGAACGTGGCCGGCACTTGGAAGGACCTCACCGACAACGTCAACTCGATGGCCAACAACCTCACCGGCCAGGTGCGCAACATCGCGCTGGTGACCACGGCCGTGGCCCGCGGCGACCTGTCGAAGAAGATCGACGTCGACGCCCGCGGCGAGATCCTCGAACTCAAGACGACGATCAACACGATGGTCGACCAGCTCTCCGCCTTCGCCGACGAGGTCACCCGCGTCGCCCGCGAGGTCGGCACCGAAGGCCGCCTCGGCGGCCAGGCCGAGGTGGAGGGCGTCTCGGGCACCTGGAAGCGCCTCACGGAGAACGTCAACGAGCTGGCCGGCAACCTGACCCGCCAGGTGCGGGCGATCGCCGAGGTCACCAGCGCGGTCGCCGAGGGCGACCTGACGCGTTCGATCAACGTGGAGGCCTCCGGCGAGGTCGCCGAGCTCAAGGACAACATCAACTCGATGGTGGAGTCCCTGCGCGAGACCACCCGGGCCAACCAGGAACAGGACTGGCTCAAGACCAACCTCGCGCGGATCTCCGGCCTCATGCAGGGGCACCGGGACCTGCCCGTGGTGGCCGAACTGATCATGGACGAGCTGGTGCCGCTGGTGTCGGCCCAGTACGGGGCCTTCTACCTCGCCGAGGAGGACGGACGGGGGCCGGAGCTGCGGCTCGTGGGCGCCTACGGCTACCCCGACGACGACGACCGCCCGACCCGTATCCCGTTCGGCCGCTCGCTGGTCGGCCAGGCCGCGCGCAGCCGCCGTACGATCACCGTGGACGAGCTGCCCGCGGGGTACGTCACGATCTCCTCGGGGCTCGGGCAGGTGGAGCCGAGCGCGCTGATCCTGCTGCCGATCCTGTTCGAGGGGCAGGTGCTCGGGGTCATCGAGCTGGCGTCGGTGACCGCGTTCACCCAGATCCACCGGGACTTCCTGGAGCAGTTGCGGGAGACCATCGGCGTCAACGTCAACACCATCGTGGCGAACGCCCGCACCGACGAGCTGCTCGACGAGTCGCAGCGGCTGACCGCCGAGCTCCAGGCCCGCTCGGCGGAGTTGCAGTCGCAGCAGGAGGAGTTGCAGCGCTCCAACGCCGAGCTGGAGGAGAAGGCCTCCCTGCTGGTGGCGCAGAACCGGGACATCGAGGCGAAGAACCTCCAGATCGAGCAGGCCCGCCAGGAGCTGGAGGCGCGGGCGCAGCAGCTGTCGCTGGCGTCGAAGTACAAGTCGGAGTTCCTGGCGAACATGAGCCACGAGCTGCGCACCCCGCTCAACAGCCTGCTGATCCTCGCCCAGTTGCTCGCCCAGAACCCGTCGCGCAACCTGACGCCGAAGCAGGTGGAGTACGCGGGCATCATCCACTCCGCGGGCTCGGACCTGCTCCAGCTGATCAACGACATCCTGGACCTGTCGAAGGTCGAGGCCGGCAAGATGGACGTCTCCCCGGAGCGGGTGCCGCTGCGGCAGCTCATCGAGTACGTCGAGGCGACGTTCCGGCCTATGACCACGCAGAAGAGCCTGGAGTTCACCGTCAGCACGGCCGCCGGGGCCCCCGCGGACCTGCTGACCGACGACTCCCGGCTGCGCCAGGTGCTGCGCAACCTGCTGTCCAACGCGGTCAAGTTCACCGAGCAGGGCAGTGTGGAGCTGCGGATCGAGCCGGTGGCCGCCGACGAGGTGCCCGAGGGCGTGGTGCGGGGCGGCACGGTGGTCGCCTTCCGGGTGCGGGACACCGGCATCGGCATCCCGGAGCAGCACCTGGAGACCATCTTCGGCGCCTTCCAGCAGGCGGACGGCACCACCAGCCGCAAGTACGGCGGCACGGGACTGGGGCTGTCCATCACCCGGGAGATCGCCCATCTGCTCGGCGGCGCGGTGACGGTGGACAGCACGCCCGGCAAGGGCAGCACGTTCACGCTCTACCTGCCGGTCGCCCGGGTCGACTTCGAGGAGCTGGTCGGCAACGGACGGGCGGTGGAACGCCGGCCGGACGACGAACCGGTGCCGCTCGCGTCGCCCGTCTACGGCGTCCTGCCGTCGGCGCCGGGCACGTCCCGGCAGAAGCCCCGCCGGCTGCTGGTGGTGGAGGAGCGTCCGCGCGGTCTGCTGACGCTGGTCGCCGAGAGCGTGGTGGCGGACATCGCGCGCGGCCGGGACGACGGCACCCCGCCGCCGCCGGTCGACATCGTCACCGCCGTCGGGGCGCAGGAGGCGGCCGGGGCGCTGGCCGCCGAGCCGTGCCACTGCGTGGTGCTGGAGCTGGGCATGCCCGGCGCGGAGGCCTCCCGCTTCCTGGAGGCGTTCCAGGGGGACTCGGCGCTGGCGGGTGTGCCGGTCCTGGTGCACAGCGGCCACCGTGCCGACCTGGCCCAGGAGGAGACGCTGCAGTCCCGGGCCGCGGGCCGGCCGCTGGAGTTCCTCTCCAGCCTGGACGAGCTGCGGGAGCGGATCACGCTGCACCTGTCGGCCGAGGAGCCCGGGGACGTGCTCGCCCTGGTCCGGCCGGACGAGCCGCAGCCCGTGGGGCCCCCGCCCGTCGACGACGCCGTCGTGGGCCGTACGGTCCTCGTGGTGGACGACGACGCGCGCAACCTGTTCGCCCTGAGCGGCATCCTGGAGCTGCACGGCATGCGGGTGCTGCACGCGGAGAACGGGCGCGAGGGCATCGAGACGCTGCGCGGCAACCCGGACATCGCGCTGGTGCTGATGGACGTGATGATGCCGGAGATGGACGGGTACACGGCCACGGCCGAGATCCGTACGATGCCGCGGTACGCGGATCTGCCCATCATCGCGGTGACTGCCAAGGCCATGCCCGGGGACCGGGAGAAGAGTCTCGCCTCGGGGGCCAGTGACTATGTGACCAAGCCCGTCGACACCCACGACCTGATGTCCTGCGTCCGCCGCTGGCTGACCGCCTGAGCGCGGCCGTCCTTCCGAGTGCCGGTCGTCCCGGCCGAGGAGTCATCGCACCGTGAGCATTCCCGAACAGCCCCACGACCGGCACGACGGTCCGGCAGGGCCGGCGCCGTCCGCCTCCGTCTCCGCGGGGACCGGGGACGGGCCGGCACCGCCGGTCCAGAGCGCCGTCGACCCGTCGTCCCTCGCGCCGGCCGGCACCGACCCGTCGGTCTCGGCGCAGGTCACCACCGCCCCGCCGCCCTCGGACTCGGGGGCCGCCCTGCGGCCGGCCCCCGAGTCCGAGGGCGCGAGCCCCACTCCGGTGGGCCGCCTCGCGGCCACCGTCGAACGGCTGCGCCGTGAGGTGCGGGCGGCGCAGGCGGAGGCCGAGGGGCGGGCGCTGGTCGAGCTGGCCAAGGGCATCCTGGTGGAGCGGCTGGGGTGCGGGCCGGCCGAGGCCGCCCGGCAGCTCACCGAACTCGCCGAGCAGGCCGGCATGTCGCCGCTGGAGTTCGCGGTGGACGTCATCAACCAGGCCGCCAAGGACCGGATGTCCGAGGTGACCGACGCCTTCTTCGCGACCGTCTCGGGCGCCGACGCGCCGGTCGAGACCTCCACGGCCGTACGGCTGCGGGCCGCGGAGAGCGGGGCGCTGGCCGCGCACGACGCCCAGGCGGTCGCCGACTCCCTGCTGCAGCACGCCCTGGGGCCGCTGGGCGCGGTGGCCGTGGCGATCTGGGCGGCGGGCTCCGACGGATCGCTGACGCTGGCCGGGAGCGCCGGCTTCCCCACCGGGGAGGCCACCCGCTGGCGTTACGTCCCCCCGGACGTCCTCACGGTGGCCCGCCACGGGCTCACCGAGCGCTCGGCGCAGTGGATCGGGTCCCTGGCGCAGACCGGGCTGCCCACCATCGGCCGGCACACGTACCCCGACGGCGGCCGGGTCGCCCTGCCCGCCGGGACCGGGGGGCGGGTCCACGGGGTGCTGGAGATCGCGTGGCCGGGTCTGCTGGAGCCGCAGCCGCCCCAGGTGGTGCGGCAGGTGGAGGCGCTGGCGGAGCTGTGCGCGCACACGCTGCAGACCTACCCGCGCGGTGAGGACACCGACGCGGAGCCGCGGATGCTGCCGGACGCGGCGGAGCTGATGGACCTGGCGGACGGGCTGCACGACCCGGCACTCGTCCTGGTCCCGCACGTCGACGCGGCGGGACAGCTGGTGGACTTCCGCATCCAGCACGTCAACGACCGGTTCCTGGACCCGGCGGGACGGCCGCGCGCGGTGGTCAACGGCGCGCTGCTGCTGGAGGCCTACCCGATGGCCGCGGGCGGCAGCGACCTCTTCCAGCGCATCGAGCGCGTCCACGCCACCGGCGAGCCGTTCCGCGCCCGCCGGATGAGTCTGACCGCGCTGGTCGACGAGGTGCCGCTGTCGGCGGTCGCGGACCTGAGCATCAGCCGGCACGGCACCTGTGTGCTGCTGATCTGGCGCATCGAGGACGAGACGGCCCGGCTGGCGAGCCTGTTGCAGCACGCGCAGCGCCTCGGTCGCATCGGCGGCTTCGAGGAGAACGTGCTGACGGGCGAGACCACCTGGAACGGGCAGATGTTCGCCCTGTACGGGAGGGATCCGTCGAGCGCTCCGGTGCCGCTGGAGGAGCTGGCGGCGTACGCCCATCCGGACGACGCGGTGGCCATCGGCCGGTTCCTGCGCACGCTGCTGCACAACCGCCGTCCGGCCTCCGCCGCCTTCCGGCTCCAGCGGCCCGACGGGGTGACCCGGCACATGCGGATCGTCGCCGAGCCGGTCCTGGACACCGACGGCCGGCTGGTCGCGCTGCGCGGGGCCTACCAGGACATCTCGGCGCAGCACTGGACGGAGGTGGCGCTGGCCGCCACCCGTGACCAGCTCGCCCAGACCGAGCAGCACGCGAGCGAGCGCAGCCGGCTGGCGCTCCAGCTCCAGCACGCGATCATGCCGCCCACCCGGGCGCCGCTGGAGGCCCCCGGTCTCCAGGTGGCGGTCCGTTACCGGCCCGCCGAGGAGGAGCACCTGGTCGGCGGTGACTGGTACGACGCCGTGGTGCTGCCCTCGCGGCTGGTCATGCTGTGCGTGGGGGACGTGGCCGGGCACGGCATCGAGGCGGCGACCAGCATGGTGGTGCTGCGCAACGCGCTGCGCGGGCTGGCCGTGACCGGAGCCGGGCCGGGCCAGCTGCTGTCGTGGCTGAACATCGTCGCGCACCATCTGACGGGTGCGGTCACGGCCACGGCGGTGTGCGGTCTGTACGACCCGGTCCGGCGGACCCTGCGCTGGGCCAGGGCGGGCCATCTGCCGCCCGTCCTGGTACGCGCCTCGGGCGCCGCGCCGCTGCCGCTGCTGAAGGGCATGCTGCTGGGCGCGGTGCCGGAGACGACGTACGAGGAGGAGGAGATCCAGCTCGCCGCCGACGACACGCTGCTGATGTACACGGACGGGCTGATCGAGCGACGGGACCGGTCGGTGGAGGAGTCGCTGACGCATCTGCTGAGCCAGGCCAGCACCGTTCCGCCGACGCTGGACCAGCAGTTGGACCGGCTGCTCACCTACAGCAGGTCCGACACGGACGACGACACCTGCATCGTGGGCATCAGGCTGGGCTAGGGCGGGGCTAGGGCGCTTCTGACGGATCTCCGCGGCGTCGCGACGCCCGGCACGCACCCTCACCGCACGGTGTGCAGGGCCAGGTGGCTCCGCCACATGACCCCGCACACCGCACGCCGAGGGCACGCACCGAACGCCGCTCCTTCTCCCACGGAGATCCGACAGAAGCGCCCTAGTACTGCAACCGCATCTGGAGGGTGTGGCCTCGGCGTTTGTAGTGGGATCGGCGGGCTCGGGCCTGGCTGCGCCGTCGGTAGCGTGA
>NZ_JBHWKO010000077.1:0-19499 GCF_042731035.1 Streptomyces sp. NPDC059895 | reverse complement strand
AACGTCGCCCGAGCACGGTTCACTTCATGTGCGTCCACCCACCCAACATGCCCTGAAACAGGACCGCGAGACAGACCTAACGGAGTCCTACTAGCTGATCCGAAGCGGGCGGACCAGCTGACCGACGCGGACCGGCGGGCGCTGCCGCCGCTGTTCTGGACGCACGTGAATCCGTACGGCCGGTTCGAGCTGGACATGAACAGCCACCTCGACCTGGACCTGTCCATCCGGGCGACGGTGCCCGGCCCGCGGACCCTGCGGGGTGAGGCAGCCGCAGCCCCGGCGATACCCGGGCCCTGGCCGGAGCCCGGGTGAAGACGACGTTGCCCGGGACGCCAGAGAATCTCCGAGGGTGGCGCCGGCCTGGCGGCCGCGGCGGTCGATCAGGGTGACCTTGGCGCGGGCGACCGGGGTGTCGGCGGCGTCCAGGACCCGGCCTCGGAAGCCCCGGAGGGGACCTTTTCGGCCGGCTCCAGTGTGGCGTCCTCCTCGCCGCCGGCGCGGTGCTGTGGCCGGCCGGGCGGGCGGGCCCGGGGCAGGAAGAGGGCTGTGAACAGGCCGATCGCCATCGCGCCCGTCGCGATCAGGAAGGAAACGCGGAAGCCGTGCATGGTCGGGACGGTGACGCCGTTCACATGGTCCGCGGTGTCGGCGAGGACCATGCCGATGACGGCGCTGGAGACCGAGGAGCCGATCGAGCGCATCAGCGTGTTGAGACCGTTGGCCGAGCCCGTCTCCGAGGCGGGGACCGCGCCGACGATCAGGGCAGGGAGGGAGGAGTAGGCGAGGCCGATGCCCACGCCCAGGATCGCCGTGATGACGAGGCTCTGCCAGGGGGCGCTCATCAGGCCGAGGCCGGCGCCGTAGCCGATCGCGATGATCACCATGCCGAGGATCAGGGTGACCTTGGGGCCGTGTTGCGCGGACAGCCGGGCGTGGACGGGGGCGGTGAGAGTCATGGTCAGGCCGAGCGGCGCCATGCACAGGCCCGCGACCACCATTGACTGGCCGAGGCCGTAGCCGGTGGCCTTCGGCAGCTGGAGCAGCTGGGGAACGACCAGCGAGACGACCAGAAACGAGGCACCGACCATGATCGAGGCGAGGTTGGTGAAGAGCACCGCGGGGCGGGTCGTGGTGTGCAGGTCCACCAGCGGTGCCTTGAGACGCGATTCCATCACCCCCCACAGGACGAGCACGACCGCCGCCGCGGCAAACAGCCCGAGGGTGGTGCCGGAGGTCCAGCCCCAGTCGCTGCCCTTGGTGACCGGCAGCAGGAAGAGGACGAGACCGGCGGACAGCCCGATCGCGCCGAGGACGTCGAAGGTGCCGTGCGCGCGGGTCGGGGACTCGGGGACGACGAGGAGGGCGAGGGCGATGGCGAGGACGCCGAGGCCGGCGGCGCCGTAGAAGAGGGCGTGCCAGTCGGTGTGCTGGGCGACCAGGGCCGCGGTGGGCAGGGCGAGGCTGCCGCCGACGCCCATGGAGGAGCTCATCAGGGCCATCGCCGAGCCGAGCTTCTCGCGGGGGAGTATGTCACGCGTCAGGCCGATGCCGAGGGGTATCGCGCTCATCGCGAAGCCCTGGAGGGTTCGGCCTGCGATCATCGTGAGCAGGTCGCTGGTGAGGGCGCTGACGAGCGCGCCGACGACCATCACCGCGAGGCTGAGGATCAGCATGCGGCGCTTGCCGTGGAGGTCGCCGAGGCGGCCCATGATCGGCGTGGCGACGGCGCCGGAGAGCAGGGTCGAGGTGATGACCCAGGTCGCGTTGCCCGGCTCGGTGCCTAGCAGTTGCGGCAGTTCTTTGATCACCGGGACGAGCAGGGTCTGCATCACCGAGACCACGATGCCCATGAAGGCGAGCACCGGGACGAGGGCTCCGCTCGCTCTGGCTGCGGGCCGGTCGGTCGACGAGTGCGTCATGAGGGACGGCCTCCAGGCCGGGGGGCGGGTGGTTCCGGGTGGGATGCCGGATCCACCCGGCTCGGCCCGTGGACTCCCGCAGGCTGAGCCAGGTGGCGACGGTCGCGCCGTCCGCCGAGGCGTTGAGGGCCTCGCGCTCGCGGGCGGTGAGCGGGGTGGGGCCAAGGCTCACTCAGAGGCGGACGCACTCTTCTTCGGGCCGGCTGTTGCCCAGGGGCCGAGGGCGAATCCATCACTGTTCCGTCGGACTTCCAGGGCGCCGGCACCACCGAAGTGTGCGGGGACGAGCAGCTCCCGTTCATCAGCCGCCCGCCCGAGAATCCGACGGCGACTGGCCACCGCTTGTTCCGGGGCCAGGCAGGCGCTGCTGTTGCAGCAGGGATCGAGGATCTGCACAGGGCTGTGCAGCAGATCTCCGACGAAGACCGCCCGGTCGCTCCCGGACGTGAGTCGCAGCACGGACGAGCCGGGAGTGTGGCCGGGTGCGGACTCCAGGGCGAGGTGTTCGTCGATGTGGTGGATGCCGTCCCACAGCACGGCCTGCCCGGCCTGATGGATGGGCGTGATGCTGTCTTCGTAGATCAGGCGGTCGGCCTCCTGCGCGCCGTTCCCGTACGCGTTGTCCGGACCGTAATGGAAGTCGTCGGCGGCCGGAATGAGGTATTGGGCGTTGGGGAACGTCGGTACCCACTGCCCGTCCGCGTCGACGGTGTTCCAGCCGACGTGATCGACGTGGAGGTGAGTGTTGACGACGACATCTACATCCTGCGGGCGAACACCGGCCCTCGCCAGGAGGCCGGGGAAATCACTCCGAGAGTGGTGGAACGGCCCCATGCCCGGTCGTTCGCGCCCGTTGCCCGCTCCGGTGTCGACCAGGACGGTCCGCCCACCGCTGCGCAGCACCCAGCTCTGCAGAGCAAGCACCGCCAAGTCCCTGTCCGGCTCCCAGTGGTCCGGTGCCAGCCAGTCCTCGTTGTCCCTCCACACATCGGCGCCAGCTCCCGGGAACATGCCGGAGGTGGGCAGGAACGGTTCGTGCCACTCAACGACCCGGATGACCTCGACATCCCCCAGCACCATGCTCTGCACACGCTCGTTCTCGTTCGTCATGTGATCGACCTTAAGAAAGATCGAACAAGCCTCTCAATGCGCATCCAGCTCAATAAAATACGAATCCGTCTCACACTTCATGCGGCAGATAATCTGTGTGGATGGATGTGGTGAGTGACGCGATCTCCGCTGTGCACCTCGGGCACCCGTGGTTCCACCGGGTGCGGACGAGCGGGAGCTGGTGCGCGCGGCTGGAGCCGTACGACGGCGCGGGCTTCCACGTCGTTCTGAAGGGCAACTGCTGGCTACTGACCGACGGCGGCGCCCCGGTCTCCCTCGGCGTGGGTGACGCGGTGCTGCTGCCTCATGGCACCGGCCATGTGATCGCCGATTCTCCCGTCGATGCGGCGGTCGCGGCGCGGAAGGCAGTGCCGTTCGAGCAATGGCTCGCGGAGACAGGGCCGCGAGCCCGGCCCGACCGCGACGGGACGGAGATGCTCTGCGGCAAGTACTGGCTCGACTGCAGCCGCATGCACCCGCTGATGGCAGAGCTGCCCGAGGTCGTCCACCTTCCCAGCCGAGTAGGCAGCCACCTCGAACTCCGCGCCGCGATCGACCTGCTCGCCGGTGAGCTGGACGAGGTGCGGCCCGGCTCCTGCGTGGCGCTCCCGAACCTGCTCGACCTCCTCCTCGTCTACATGATCCGCTCATGGATGACCGAGACCACCAGCGGAGCCTGGCCCGGCGCACTGGGCGACCCGGTGACGGCCGCCGCCCTGCGGGCGATGCACTCGAAACCGGCCGCGCAGTGGAGCAACGACCGCCTGGCCGCAGAGGCGGGCGTCTCCCGTCCCACCCTGGCGCGCCGGTTCACCACCCTGGTCGGCCGCCCACCGATGGCGTACCTCACCTGGTGGCGCGTGATCCTTGCCGCCACCCTGCTCCGCGACACCAAGGAAACACTGGCCACCATCGCCGGTCGAGTCGGCTACGGCAGCCCGTACGCACTCTCCCACGCCTTCGAGAGGGAGTTCGGCACTGCACCGGGGCGGTATCGAGCGCAGGCCACGGGTCGATCCGCTTCCGCCGCAAACCCTCAACTGACGTCGAAACACGCTGACATCGGAGACTCGGTCAGGCGGGGACTCCCACAGTCGTCGTGAATCGGCATCCGTAGTCGGATCAAGGTCCGCCCGCAGTTCGAGGAGGCACTCAAGACCGCCCGGGAGATCAAGGCGCACGCTCCCCACTGCCGGGTCATCTTCACCGTGTTCGAGATGCAGAGGCTGGGGCGTGACGCGGCAGAACTCACCGCCCTCGCGGACCATCTGACCGAGCACGGCCTGGTGCGTAGCTATACGAGAACAGGGCCGAGCGGGGCCGCCTCGACGTCCTCGTCAACGACATCCGGGGCGGCGAGAACCTCTTCGAGTGGGACACCCCGCTCTGGGAGCACGACCTCGGCAACGGGCTCCGGCTGCTCCGCCTGGCGGTCGAGACGCACGCGATCACCAGTCAGCACGCCCTGCCGCTGCTGCTGCGCCGCCCCGGCGGACTGGTCGTCGAGGTCACCGACGGCACCGCCGACTACAACCGCGACACCTACCGCGTGAACTTCTTCTACGACCTCGCCAAGGCGTCCGTCCTGCGCATGGCGTTCGCCCTGTCCCGGGAACTCGGCCCGCGCGGCGCCACCGCGCTCGCGCTCACCCCGGGCTGGCTGCGCTCGGAGATCATGATGGAGCACTACGGCGTCCGCGAGGAGAACTGGCGGGACGCCCTCGACCGCGTCCCCCACTTCGCCATCTCGCAGACCCCGCGCTACGTCGGCCGCGCCGTCGCCGCCCTGGCCGCCGACCCCGAGGTGTCCCGCTTCAAACGGCCACTCCCTCTCCAGCGGCGGCCTCGCCCCGGTGTACGGCTTCACCGACCTCGACGGCAGCCGCCCCGACGCCTGGCGCTACCTCGTCGAGGTGCAGGACGCGGGGAAGCCGGCGGACCCGACGGGGTACCGGTGAGCCGCCGGACGAGCCCGCCGGACGAGCCCGCCGGACGAGCCCGCCGGACGAGCCCGCCGGACGTGCCCGCCGGACGTGCCCGCCGGCCGTGCCCGCTCAGCCGTCCGCCCCGGGCGGCAGCGGCCACCGCGCCGAGTGCCCCGGCGGCAGTTCGAGATCGTCGCGTACGGCGGCGTAGTAGCCCTCGCGGCCGGCGCGCTGCCGCTCCAGCAGCGCCTGCCAGGCCCGCGGGTCGTGCGTGCCCTCCCGCAGGAACCGCTCCATCTCCATCACGGTGGTCACCCACACCCGCGCCCTCTCCACCACCTCCCGGCTGCCCAGCATGATCAGTGCCTCGCCGGACGGGTCCCGGGCCTGGGTGGCCTCCGCCATCAGCGGCTCCGCCTCCGCCGGGGACATCGGGTGCGGGTGCGGGTCGTTGCCGAGATGCGCGGCGACCCGGTACGTCAGGCTGACCGACTTCTTCAACGTGCGGGCGTAGTCGGCGTACACGGCGAGCCGCCGTTCCTCCCAGCGGGCCGTCCGCTCGCGCCGGAACCGCTCGCGGTCGCTGCGCACGAGGGCGAGATACGAACCCAGGGCGCCGATCACGACACCTATCAGGGCGGGAAGCTGCTGAAGGAACGCGGACATGCGCGCACGCTACCCGCCCCGACCCGGCGGACAGGAAGTTCACCGTTTCGTCACAGCTCGGGCCGGACCACAACCGCCGGCCCCTCCCGCGGGTCTAGGAAGGCGAGATGGCCGTACCGCGCCAGGGAGAGGGCAGTCATGGGGGACATACGCAGACGAGCGGCGGCAGCGCTCGGGGTCACGGGGCTGGTCGCTCCGCTGACGCTCGCACTGGGCACGGCGCCGGCGCAGGCCGCGAGCTGTACCACGCAGGCCGGTCCGTACCAGAAGCAGGTGGAGAAGTTCCTCGGCCGGCCGGTCGACGGCAAGCAGTCGTCCACCGACTGCAAGGCCATTCAGGCCTTCCAGAAGAAGCACGGCATCACGCCGGCCATCGGCTACGCGGGGCCCGTCACCTGGGGTGTGATGGACCTCATGAACAAGCAGAAGGCGGTGGGGAACAAACCCAACAAGGCCGGCAAGTGCCCGACCGACAAGGGCCGCATCGCCTGCGTCAACCTCACGCTCCAGATCAGCTGGATCCAGGACGGCAGCAAGCTCGTCCACGGGCCCGTCCCCGTCCGCACCGGCCGCGACGGCTACGAGACCCGCACCGGCCTGAAGAAGGTCTACTGGCGGAACATCGACCACGTGTCGACCATCTACAACGTGCCCATGCCCTACAGCCAGTTCTTCGACGGCGGGCAGGCCTTCCACTCGGTCGGCGTCAGCATGTGGAACCCGCCGGGCTCGCACGGCTGCGTCAACATGACCAAGACGGCCGCGAAGAAGTACTGGTCGCTGCTGAAGACCGGCGACGACGTCTTCGTCTACGGCCGCAAGCCGGGCACCTGACGGAGCGGCCGTGAGCACTGACATATGACAGGCGGACGTGACCAGTCACACGTCCGCCTTGTCCGTTTAATCCCTGTATTACTCACGTGGCCTTCACCCCCGACGCCGTAAGATTCACACCATGTCCACCACTGTTGAACCCCTCTCCGAGCGATCGGCCGAAGAGGTCAACGAGGAGATCCGGGCCCTGTGGCTCCGGTCGGGCGGGACACTGAGCGTCGAGCAGCGCGAGGAGTACCAGCGGCTCGTCCTGGAGTGGGCCGCCGCGGCCCCGCAGCCCGTCCGGGCGGCCTGACGACCGTCCACCGCGGCACTCCGGCACCGGAGCGCCGTCCCGGGGCACCCCCCGGCACCTGGGTGCTCTCCTCACACTGACCTCGGCCCGTCCTCCACGGCCTCGCCGACTTCCTCGGCGGCACCCCGTCCCGCCGCCTCCCCTTCGCCACCCTCACCCTCCTCGGCCGCACCGGCGGGCTGCCGCGGCGCCGCCCGCCCCCCCCGGCCCGCGGGCGGCTCAGCCCCAGGTCGCCGAGTAGTACCGCTGGTACGCCCTGCGGTCCTGCTCGGCACGGATGTACCGCGTCGCCACGAGCGCGACCAGACTGCCCGCGATCACCAGCAGTCCGGGGCCGACGTTGCGGGGGTCGGTCAGCCGGGAGACGAGGGAGGAGCCGTCGAACGCGCCCGTCACCGGAGTCGTCGAACCCGGTGAGGCCCCACCGGGGGCGGCCGCGGCCTGGGGCGGCGAGGACGACGGCTGGGCCGCGCCCTCGGACGGCGCGGGGGAGGCGCCGCTCCGCGCGCCCTCCGAGGGCGCG
Source organism: Streptomyces sp. NPDC059895 (assembly GCF_042731035.1). Lineage (NCBI taxonomy): Bacteria > Bacillati > Actinomycetota > Actinomycetes > Kitasatosporales > Streptomycetaceae > Streptomyces > Streptomyces sp. NPDC059895. The sequence goes on along the minus strand of NZ_JBHWKO010000077.1, from coordinate 12,224 downwards.
GCCACGATCAGCTGCACACCGAGCCGGTCGAGCGCCTCCGCCACCGGCTGGAAGAACGTCGTACCGCCCGCCGCGCAGTCGCCGCTGCCGCCCGAGGTGATGCCGAGCGCGATGCCCTCGGAGAACAACGGCCCGCCGCTGTCGCCGGATTCCGCGCACACGGTCGTCTCGATCAGGCCGGAGACCGTGCCCTCCGGATAGTTGACCGTCGCGTCAAGGCCGGTGACCTCGCCGTCGCGCAGCCCGGTCGTGCTGCCGCTGCGGAACACCCGCTGCCCGACGGCCGCGTCGCCCACGCCCGTGATCCGCACCCCGTTGCCGTTCCCGATGGCCACCACGTCGGCGCCCTCGCCCGCGTCCCCGTCCGCGTACTGCACCAGGGAGAAGTCACCGCCGGGGAAGGTGGAGCCGACCGTCCGGCCCACCTGCCGGTCGCCCTGGCCGTCCGCGAACCAGATGGACCCGGCGGGCCCGCAGTGCCCGGCCGTCAGGATGAAGTCGCTCGACCCGTTGGTCACGTTGAAGCCCGCCGAACAGCGCCCGCCCGTCGACAGGATCGGCTCGGCGCCGTTGACACGGGTGGTGAAGGCGCCGGAGGTGCGCTCCATGCGGACGTAACCGCCGATGCCCGACGCGACCCGCGTCAGCGCCGACCAGTCGGCGGCCGACACGGTGCTGTCGGCCCGCACCACGATCTGGTTGGACCGGTAGTCCATCACCCACGCGGTCCCCGCCACCCGGGGCGCCGAACGCAGCGTCGCCGCCGCCGACCGCAGCTCGTCCATGCTGTGGCCGACGACCTTCGCCCCGGCGCCCGCCGCGCGGACCGTCGTCGCCGTCGTCTCGTCCGTGACGGCGACGACCGGACGCCCGTCGGAGCCGATCCAGGTGCCCGCCGTGCGGGCCGTGCCGAGCCGCTTCACCAGGTCCGCCCCGGTGCTCGCGACGGACCGTGCCGCCTCACCCGGCACCGACGACGCGGCGGGCGTCTCACCCGCCATGGCGGCCTGCGTGACCATGGCCCCTCCCAGGAGGAGGCCGCCGACGGCCGCCAGCCGTGTCACCCGCCGGACGATCCGTCGTCGTACGTGCCTCATGCAGGGCTCCCGAAAGCCGAACGCGCGGTGCCGGCACCGCGGGGCCCTCCGGTCGTCGAGCGCCCCCGACTCCATACGTGCCGCAGCCGCGCCGCGTTCAGCCCGGGAGCGAGCGGGTCACGGTGTGCGGGCCACCCCGCCGAACATGGCGACCTCCTCCGGCCGCGCACCGCCGGTCCCCTCCGGGCGCCAGCGCGAGCAGGACACCACGCCCGGCTCCAGCAGCTCCAGGCCGTCGAAGAAGCGGGCCACCTCCTCGGGCGTGCGCTGGGTCAGCTTGGGCGTGCCGTGCTCGTTCCAGAACGCCACGGCCTCGTCCACGTCCGGCATCGCGGGGGAGGTGATGGTGTGCGACAGCACCAGGTGGCTGCCGGACGGCAGCCGGTCGACCAGCCGGCGGACCAGCCCGTACGGGTCCTCGTCGTCGCCGACGAAGATGACCACGCCGAGCAGCATCAGCGCGACCGGCTCGCCGAAGTCCAGGGTCTTCGCCGCGTGTTCGAGGATCGCGTCGACGTTGCGCAGGTCCTCGTCGAGGTAGTCGGTGCGGCCCTCGGGCGTGCTGGTGAGCAGGGCGCGGGCGTGCGCCAGGACCAGCGGGTCGTTGTCGACGTAGACGATCCGGGAGTCGGGGGCGAGGCGCTGGGCGACCTCGTGCGTGTTGTCCGCGGTGGGCAGGCCGGTGCCGATGTCGAGGAACTGGCGGATCCCGGCCTCGGAGACCAGGTGGCGCACGGCGCGGCCCAGGAAGAGCCGGTCGGCGCGGGCGTACTCGCCGATGCCGGGGTGGAGCCGGCGGATCTGGTCGCCGGCCGCGCGGTCGACCTCGTAGTTGTCCTTGCCGCCCAGCCAGTAGTTCCAGATGCGGGCGGTGTGCGGCTGGGCGGTGTCGATGCGGTCGCGCAGCGACTGCGCCGCCTCGTCCACGGCCGGCGGGTACTCGGTCACGGAGCAGCTCCTGGTCATGCCTGGGAAAGGTGGGCCACGGTCAAGGAGCAATCTAGACCGCCGAGTTGACCGATGCGCGGGCGGCTCCGCCTTCCGCCGAGGGCTTCGGCATCCGCACACTGGCGTGCGCGAACACCGGCGTGTTGCCGCCGGTGAGGTTCTCCCCGTCCGAGCCCGACTCGTCGCAGGCGATGTCCTCGGCCGCGCCCGCCAGGGGCATACCGTTCGTATGATCCCACGTCACACCGCAGTCCCCCTATCGTGTGCCCCATGACCAGGATCCCGCACGAGACGTCCGGTGAACCGAATCCGCTGCGCGCCCTCTCCCTCGACCGTCTGCGCCGTCGTACGAGCGAGAAGTGGCGCGCCTACCCGGAGGACGTCCTGCCGCTGTGGGTCGCCGAGATGGACGTGCCGCTCGCCCGGCCCGTCGTCGACGCGGTCACCGAGGCGCTCGCGCTCGGCGACACCGGCTACGCCGCGGGCACCTCCTACGCGCGGGCGCTGTCGGAGTTCGCCGCCAAGCGGTGGGGGTGGGCCGGGCTCGCGGTGGAGCGGACGGCGCTCGTGCCCGACGTGATGCTGGGCGTGGTGGAGATGCTGAAGCTGGTCACCGGGCCCGGCGACCCGGTCGTCGTCAACCCGCCCGTCTACCCGCCCTTCTTCGCGTTCGTCACCCACCTGGACCGGCGGATCACCGAGGCGCCGCTCGGCGCCGACGGGCGCCTCGACCTGGCCGTGCTGGAGGACGCCTACCGGCGGGCCGTCGCGGGCGGCGGGCGCGCCGCCCACCTGCTGTGCAGCCCGCACAACCCGACCGGGACCGTGCACACCGCCGAGGAGCTCGCCGCCGTGGCCGCCCTGGCCGACCGGTACGGGGTGCGCGTGGTCGCCGACGAGATCCACGCGCCGCTGACGGCAGCGGGCGTGGACTTCGTGCCCTACCTCGCCGTGCCCGGCGCGGACAGCGGCCTGTCGCTGATGTCGGCGTCGAAGGCGTGGAACCTGGCCGGCCTCAAGGCGGCCCTCGCCGTGGCGGGCCCCGCGGCCGCCGCCGACCTGGCCCGGATGCCCGGGGAGACGATCGACGGCGTGAGCCACGTCGGCGTCCTCGCCCACACCGCCGCCCTGCGCGACGGCACCGCCTGGCTGGACGCCCTGCTGGCCGGCCTCGACGCCAACCGCCGGCTGCTCGCCGGCCTGCTGGCCGAGCACCTGCCCGGCGTCGCCCACCGCCCGGGCGAGGGCACCTACCTGGCGTGGCTCGACTGCCGCGCCCTCGGCCTCGGCGACGACCCGGCCCGCGTCTTCCTGGAACGCGGCCGGGTCGCCCTCATGCCGGGCCCGGACTTCGGCACGGGCGGCGCCGGTCACACCCGGCTGAACCTCGCGACCTCGCCGGAGATCCTGACGGAGGGGGTACGGCGGATGGCGGCCGCGGTGCGCTGAGGCCGGCCCGGCCCGGCCGGCGGTCGCGGGCGGCGGGCGGTACGTGCTCCGGTGGGCCGGCGCCGTGTCCTTCCGCCGGCGGGGGAGCAAGGGCACCGAGGTGAAGTGGCCGCGCGCTGCCTACACTTCACGGCATGGACGCTACGGTTCTGGACACGCTGGCGGCGGGCAAGTACCTGCTGCTCACCAGCCACCGGAAGAACGGAAGCCCCGTCGCCACCCCGGTGTGGGTGGTGCGCGACGGGGACACGCTCGGGGTGTGGACGGCCGCGGACTCCTGGAAGGTGAAGCGGATCCGGGCGCGCGGCGACGTCCTGGTCGGCCCCTGCGACGTGCGCGGCAGGCCGACCGGCAGGCAGGTCCCGGCCACCGCCGAGGTCTGCGACCCGGAGACCACCGCCCGCTACCGCGTCCTGATCGCCCGCAAGTACGGCCTCGTCGGCCGCCTCTCCCTCTGGGGCAGCCGGCTGCGGCGCGGCCTGGACGGGACCGTCGGCATCCGCGTCACGCTGTGAACCGGGCGACCGGGCGAACCGGCGACCGGGCGGGATCGCGTCCCGCCGTGAACCGGGCGGGGAAGTACAGGCCCGCCCGGCGGGCCGGTCCGGGTGGGTGTCAGTGCCAGGCGCGGTACGGTTCGTCGACGAGCTGGAAGACCGGCTCGCCCCGGACCGGGTCCTTGGCCGTGGACAGCCGGACGCGGTCACCGCTGTGGACGCCGATGGGCGGGCCCATGACCCGGCCGCGCACGACGAAGCCCTCCGCCATCTCGATCAGGGAAACGTTGCGGGCGGAGGGCGTGTTGCGGTGCAGCACCGTGGAGTGGCGGACCGTGCCGGTGCCCTCACTGCGCTCGGTGCGCAGGTCGCTGCCCTGGCAGACCGGGCACAGGAGCCGGTGGTACATGGCGGTGCCGCACCAGGTGCAGCGCTGGAAGAGGATCGCCTCGCCGTCCGCGCCCCGGTGGTCGAGGACTCCCGCCGGGGAGCCCGCTGTCTGCTGAACGGTGCCGCCTGAGTGGTGGTACACGCTGGTCAACTCCCTGCGCTCGGCCGGAATCCCGCGTGCGCGACTCACTCGTGCACGCCCGTGCGCGGTGGGGCGTGCCACCGTGCACGGCCCACAGCGTATGGCACTCAGTGCCACGCGTAAAGGCACTGCGTACCCCGAATCCTGGGTGGGTTCAGTCGCGCGCCAGGGCCGTTTCGATCTCCTGCACCACCCGCCACAGCGGCGCCCCGCGCCGCGAGACGACGACGACCACGTCCTCCGGCGTCTGCGGCGTCTGCGGCGTCTGCGGCGGCTCGGCGGCGGGCTGCCGTCCGAACACCGACTGCACGTAGCCGAGGGCGTGGTCCACGGTGGCGGTCGCGTCGCCCCGGCCGCCCGAACGCAGCCAGGCGCGCAGCGCGTTGTTGTGCGCCGCGACCACGGCGGCGGCGATCACGTCCGCCCGGAGGATCCCGTCGCGGCGCCCGGCGAAACTCCCGCGCAGGTAGTCCGCGAGGGCGCGCTCATAGTGCCAGACGACGCCCAGTTCGTGGGCGCGCAGGCCGGGCACCCGCTTGGTGAGGCGGTAGCGCTGCACGGAGAAGGCGGGGTTCTCGGCGTACATCCGCAGCACCAGGCGGGCCGCGTCGCACACCCGGCGCACCGGCTCGTGCTGCTCGCCGCTCGCGGCGAGGAAGGCGGTCATGTCGGCCAGGCACCGCTCGTGGTCGGGGAAGACCACGTCCTCCTTGGAGGGGAAGTACCGGAAGAAGGAGCGCCGTCCGACGCCGGCCAGCGCCACGATGTCGTCGACGGTCGTCTGCTCGTAGCCCCGCTCCAGGAACAGCCGGAAGGCCGCCGTGACCAGGGCGTCCCGCATGGGGGGTCTCGCGGCCTGCGGCTTGCTGCTGCTCATGACCGGGAACGTAGCACGGGATGGCACTCGGTTCCCTCCAACGGGAACCGAGTGCACTCGAGTGGACCGGACGCGGTCCGCCGGGGTCCGCGGGGAACGCCGGGGTCCGGCGATCCGTCGGCGCGGGTGCCGGGGTCAGAGCCGCTCGGCGGCCTCGACCACGTTGGTCAGCAGCATGGCCCGGGTCATCGGACCCACCCCGCCGATCGGCGGTGCGAAGGACCCGGCCACATCACCGACGTCCGGGTGCACGTCACCGAGGACGCCCTCGACGGTGCGCGTCAGGCCCACCGACAGGACCGTGGCGCCCGGCTTGATCCAGTCCGGCCGGACCAGGTGCGCCACCCCCGCGGCGGCCACCACCACGTCCGCCTCCCGGGCGTGCGCGGCCGTGTCCTGCGTGGCCTCGTGGCACAGGGTGACGGTGGCGTGCTCGGTGCTGCGGGTCAGCATCAGCCCCAGCGGGCGGCCCACGGTGACACCGCAGCCGATGACGCAGAACTGCTGCCCGGTGATCGGCACGTGGTTGCGCCGCAGCAGGTCGATGATGCCGCGCGGGGTGCACGGCAGCGGGCCCGGTATGCCCAGCACCAGCCGGCCCAGGTTCGTCGGGTGGAGCCCGTCGGCGTCCTTCAGCGGGTCGATCAGCTCCAGCACGGCGTGGGTGTCGATGTGCGCGGGCAGCGGAAGCTGCACGATGAACCCCGTGCACGCCGGGTCGTCGTTCAGCCGCAGCACCGCGGCCTCCACGTCCGCCTGGGAGGCGTCGGCGGGCAGCTCGACCCGGATCGAGGCGATGCCGACCTGTGCGCAGTCCCGGTGCTTGCCGCCCACGTACGAACGGCTGCCCGGGTCGTCGCCGACGAGGATCGTGCCGAGCCCGGGGGCGATGCCGCGCTCCTTCAGCGCCTGGACCCGGAGGGCGAGTTCGCTCTTGATGTCGGCCGCTGCGGCCTTGCCGTCGAGGAGAGTTGCGGTGGTCACGGGAGTGCGGGAGCCCTTCAGGAGAAGAAAGCCGGTCCGCTCATCGTACGGCCCGCCCGCGACGCCCCGTCGCGCTCCTCCACCCGGCCCCGGCCCCCGGCGGTACCCCGGGGTCACGAACGTGCCCCTCCCGCGCGCCCGCGCACGCTTCCCGCACCACCGGCCGTACCGCCCGCCCGCGTGCTTCCCGCACCACCGGCCGTCCAGCCCGCCCAGCCCTGTCCCGCCCGTCCCGTCCCGTCCCGTCCGAGGAGAAGTCCGCATGCCCACCGTCCGCCCCCGTCTCCTCTACGTCACCGACCTGGCGTACCAGGCCCGCGGGCGCCGCTACTGCGACGAGGACATCCTCCTCACCTCCCGGCTGCGCGCCGACTTCGACCTCGCCCTGTGCCACCCCCGGGACGCGGCCGCGCCGATGGACGCCTTCGACGCCGTCGTCGTCCGCAACAGCGGTCCCGTCCTCGGCCACCGGGAGGCGTACGAGGCCTTCCGCGAGCGCGCGCTGAGCGCCGGGACCCGTGTCTACAACCCGCTCACGGGCGGCGCCGACATGGCGGGCAAGCAGTACCTCGTCGACCTGAGCGCGGCCGGCTTCCCGGTCATCCCCACCGTCGACCGCCCCGAGGACCTGCACCGCGCCTGCCCCCGGCCGCGACGACGCCGGACGGGACGCCTTCGTCGCCGCCCTGACCCGGTCCCTGCACCGCTTCCTCGCCGGCTGAACCCCACCGCGCCCGCGCACGTATCCCTCCCCGAGGACACGGGACGGAGGGAGAGCAGCGTGCCGACACCGGCCGAACCCGGACGACCGCCGGACCGCCCGGAAGGCCCGGAGAGCCCGGACCGCCCGGTCCTGGAGCCCATCCGGGTGCTCAGACCGCGCAACACCGACGCCCTCGCGGAGCTGTTCCGGGAGATGACGGAGGACGCCGGCCCCTACGACGACGTCCCCCTGCCGGACGGGCGCTCCGCCGCCGAGGCGCGGACCCGGGAACTCCCGCCGGTGGGGGAGGGCGGGCCGCCGGGGAGGCGCGGAGCCCGGCCGCACCGCGCCGCCGTCGCCTCGGCCGTCGTGCTCGCGGCGGCGCTGGCCGGCTTCGCCTGCGCCCTGCTGCTGCCGGACCGCGACAGCGGGGCGACCGCGCGGACACTCCCGGCCACGGTCCCCGCACCGGCCACCACCCCCGCCGGCGGCCCGGCCGCCACGAGCGACCCCGACGGGCCCGGCACCCTGCGCGAGGGCGACACCGGTCCCGAGGTCACCGACCTCCAGCAGCGTCTGCGCCGCATCCCGGACGTCTACGACGACGGCCCCACCGACGGCCGCTACGGCACCGTCCTCACCGAGGCCGTGGCCCGCTTCCAGCTCTGGTACGGCGTCCGCGGCGACGAGACCGGCGTCTACGGCGACGACACCCGCCGCGACCTGGAGTCCCGGACCGGATGAGGCGACCGCAGCCCGGTGACCGCAGAGCGGCGACCGCGCCCCCGGCGACCGCGCCCCCTCGGCGGGGCAGGGCGGACGGGGCTACAGGGCGCAGGCCGGCTCCTCCCCGTCGTCCGGGACGCGGATGTCGAGGACGCACACGTCGTCCCGCTGCTCGGGCTCCAGCAGGGTGCCGAGCAGCCGCTCCAGCGGCGACGCCCCGGCCGGGACGGGCGCGGTGGCGGCGCGGGCGAGCCGCTCCAGGCCGCGGTCGATGCTCTCCGAGGGCCGCTCCACCAGACCGTCGGTGTACAGCACCAGCCGGTCGCCGGGCTGGAGGATGCACTCCGCCTCCTCGTGGCGCGGGGTCTCGGTGGCGCCGAGCAGTATCCCGAAGGGCCGGGCGAGGTAGCGGGCCTCGCCGTCGCGCAGCAGCAGCGGCGGCGGGTGACCCGCCTGCGCCCAGACCAGCCGCCGTCGGGCCGGGGTGTAGCGGGCCAGGACCATGGTCGCGGTGCCGTGCGGGTCGCGGGAGTGCAGCAGCAGGGCGTTGAGCCGGGCGAGCGCCCCGGTCAGCGACGAACCCGTGATGATCATGCCTTTGGCGGTGAAGCGCAGGAGGGCCATCGCGGCGACGGCGTCCATGCCGTGCCCGGCGACGTCCCCGACGACGAACAGCGAGTCCCCGTCGGGCAGTTCGATGGCGCTGAACCAGTCGCCGCCGACGTTGAGCCCCGACTGCGCGGGCAGGTAGGCGATGTCGACGTCCAGCCCCGTCAGCCGGGCGGGCTGCTTGGGCAGCGGCAGCAGCGCGTCCTGGAGCCGTGCCGCCACCGTGCGCTCGGCCTGGAGCACGCCGTGCTGGGTGACGATGGCCCGTTCGCTGGCGCGCAGGGCGAGTTCGGTGGTGCGCTGGGCGGTGAGGTCCTGTACGAACCCGTGCACCTCCACCGGCGTGCCGTCGGCGTCCGTGACCGCTTCCGCCACCGCCCGCAGGTGGCGGACGCTGTCCCCGGCGGTGATCCGGAACGGCACGTCGCACGGCCGGCCCTCCCGCATCAGTTCCCCGAGGGCGCGGGCCAGCGCGGGCCTCTCCTCCGGCAGCGCCAGTCCCGGCAGCCGCGGCAGGGGCACGGCACCCAGCTCGGGGTCGCGGCCGAAGATGGTGAAGACCTGGGAGGACCAGTTCACCTCGCCCGTGACCAGGTTCCAGTTCACCCATCCGAGGTTGCCCAGCCGCTGCACGTCCGCGAGCCGCTGCTCCTGCCGGTCCGAGGGGTCCTGCCGGATCCAGCTGACGACCAGCCGGTCCCCCAGCCGTACGGCCCGCGCCGAGCAGGCGGACGGCTCACCGCTGTCGGCCCCGGTCCCGGCCTGCCCGCCGGCGAACGGCTCGCCCTCGTACGGCTGTCCCGAGGCCAGCGCGGTCAGACAGCCCTCCCACAGCGGCTCACCGGCCAGGTCCGGCCAGCACTCCAGGGCGCGCAGCCCGACCAGTCGGCGGCCGCCGCGGCCGACCGGGTCGACCGTGCCGGCGGTCGCGGCGTCGATGCGGAAGTCCTCGACCCGGCCCGGGGCTGCGCGCAGCGGGGAGAGCAGGACGGCGGCGACGGGCAGCCGGTCGAACACCGTCTGCACGGCGTCGGTGTCCGCCGTGACGGCCGGGTCCCGCCGGGTGCCCAGCACGCGCAGCGGCCCGGCGCACAGCCGGGCGGCGGCCAGCAGCCGGTGGCGGACCTCGGGCGTGAACCGGCCTTCGCGGCGACGGAGTACGCCGACGGCCACGCCGGCCGGCTGTCCGGCCGACTCCCCGGCCGGCACCGGCACCGGCAGCCAGGCCCGGCTCGGCCACCGCTCGGGCGGATCGCCGATCAGCAGGTACCGTTTCCGGTCCTCCTCCAGGTTCTCCAGCCAGCGCGGCTGCCCGGCGTCCAGGGCGTCCAGGGCGGCGATCCCGCTGAGCGGAGGCACCCGGCTCCACCGGTCGGCGAGGGCGGCGTCGATGCCGGCGTGCCCGAGGAGTTCCAGCCCGCCGGAGGGCAGCCGGGTGACGATCAGGACCGCGTCGGCACCGGTGTCCGGGGCGAGGTGGTCCAGCAGGCAGCGGGCGAGGTCCTCAGGGCTGCCGACGCGGACGAGGGCCTGCCCCAGCCCGGCGAGCCCGGCGGCCGCGGCGTCCGTCGCCTCCCGGGGGGCGTCGGGGCTCACGCCGGTGACGGCGTCGGCCGGGTCCGGCCGCCCGGGGGCGGGGCCGGCCGGTGCGCCCAGTCCGTCGAGGGTGAGCCGGCACTCCTCCAGCAGGGTCCGCCGGGCCTCCTTCGCCCGCCGTCGCAGCTCCTCCTGGGCGGCTTCCGCGGAACACCCGGCCAGCGCCATCACGGCGCCCTTGGCACGTTCCACCACGGCCGTGGTGGCCGCCAGGTCCTGCAACCGGTCCATCTCGGCACGCTGGCGCGCCACGACCCTGGTGAGGGCGGCCATGTCTGGCGCGGCGCCTGACGGGGCCGGCCGGGCGGGTTCGCTCGTCACGCCCCGAGCATGGCACACCGATCAGCATTCGATCGCGGTGTTGCGGCAACGCCGTCGCCAGGCGGGATGCCCGGGGCGGGCGCCGAACGGAGGTCGCCGTTCAGCGCCCGGAGCCGGTGTCCGCGAGGGCCTCGGTGACCGCGCGGACGCTGCGGGCGATGTGCTGGAGCTGGAGTACCTCGGCGGCGTACAGCTTGATCGTGTGTTCGATGACCGACTCGGGCATGCCGAGGCGCGGCAGGTCCGCGCGCGCGGTCTGGAGGGCGGTGCGGGCGATCCGGATCTCGTGCTGGACCTGGATCTGCGCGTGGCGGGCGAGCAGCACGGGGTGGCGCAGCAGCGCCGGGTAGCTCGCGTACCGCGCGGGCACCAGCTCGCGCAGCCACCTGGCCGCGGAGCGCTGCCAGTCGTAGCTGCCGGGGGTCTTGACCTGGCACGGCCAGTCCGGGCTGATGCGCGTCGTCGTCAAGGGCATGATCATCGCTTCCGGTGTGCGGCGTCGTGACGGGTGGTCCGACGTTGTGGGGCGGCCCCGGCCCAGGGGGTGACCGGGGCCGCCCCGGGGGGCCTCGCGCCGGGCGAGGCCCGGACATCCTGGGCGCCGACGCGGGTAGGGGACGGCGGCTTCGGATGCCCGTACTCGAGCCCTCGTCGGGCGGGTGCGGCCGTGAGCAGTATTTATATATGCCATCGCCCGCGCAAGACGTATGAAAACATTCATGCGCGAAATGATCGGAATCATCCGCCGGGGCATGGCCGGTCATCCGCCGGGGCGTGGCCGGTGAGGGGGTGGCGGAGGGGTGCGCGGGCGACGGGTGGTGAAAAAGGCCGGCTGGGAGTGCTGCGGCCAGGTGGTCACTCCCGCAGGAAGAAGCGGTACTGCTCGGCGATCTGCTCGTACTCCTCCAGGCGGGCCTGGGTGCGCTCGGGGCCCGCGTCCGTCATCGCCTGGAGCAGCGCGGCCGCCATCACCCCGGGGGCCGCGTAGGAGTCGAACACCAGTCGGGACCCGGTGCCGGTGGCGAAGGTGACGTCGGCCTCGTCGGCCACCGGGCCGAGCGCCAGATCCGTCACCAGCGCGACCTTCAGACCCGCGCTGCGGGCGACCCGCACGGCGGTGAGCGTCTCCTGGGCGTGCCGGGGCATCGAGAACGCCAGTACCCAGGTGCCGCCGGCCTCCCGGGACTGCAACAGCGCGTCGTAGGCGACGCTGCCGCCCCGGGTCACCAGCCGCACGTCCGGGTGGATGCGGCGGGCGGCGTAGGCGAAGTACTCGGCGAGCGAGGCCGAGATGCGCAGGCCCAGGACCGTCAGCGGCGTCGACGCCGACAGCTGCCGGCCGAGGTCGATGACCCCGTCGGGGTCGGCGAAGTCGCGCCGCAGGTTCTCCAGGTTCTCGAGCTCCGCGTCGACCGCGGCCTGGAGCTCGTTGCTCCGGTTCACCTCGGCCGCCGCCGGCCCGCCGCCCAGGGTGCCGAGCGCGATCGCCTGGAGCCGTTCGCGCAGCGCCGGATACCCGCTGAACCCCACCGCGGCCGCGAACCGGGTGACCGAGGGCTGGCTGACGCCGACCCGCTCGGCCAGATCGGTGATCGACAGGAACGCCGCCTCGGTGATGTGCTCGATCAGGTACTGGGCGATGCGCCGCTGCCCCGGCGACAGATGGGGCCCGTCGAACAGGGCCCGCAGCCGTGAGGTGGGGGACGCCTCCGCCTCCGGAGCGGTCTTGCCCGAGGTGATCGTGGTCGCCTGTGCGCGTGCCTGCTGAGGCGATGGCACCGGTCCTCCTCCTTTGTCTCCCACGAGGCTCAACATAGCTCAGGGCCGTGCCGGGCCGGGTGCCGTGCGGGGAGGGGCGGGAGGTGCGGGGGAGCGGGAGCTGCGG
>NZ_JBHWKO010000076.1:2416-19703 GCF_042731035.1 Streptomyces sp. NPDC059895 | reverse complement strand
CGTCTCTGATCCGGGCCTGCCAATCGTGAAGACCCCGGCGGCAACGGCCGGCTCAAGGGGCATTCGGACAGTTCCAATACCCGACGTCACCATTACGCCCGGTCATGCATCTGCAGCTGGAGTCGATCCTCGCCTTCGACACCGAGGACGAGCACGGTGAGATGGACGAGACGAAGGACCTGAACGGTCTGTTCGCCCGGCTGGCCCGGGAGACCTCCGGCATCCAGGACATCGAGCGGCTGGTCGAGGCCCGGCCCGTCGCGGCGGCATCGTGAGCGGGCGGGGCCGCCGGGCGGTCCTGCCGCCGCCGGACTTCCAGGCAACCGAGCGGATAGCCGCCGACGGGCTGCAGGTCACCGTGCTGAACAAGGAAGGCTTCAAGCGCGTCTTCGACTTCGCCGCGATCACCGTGCCCCAGCCGATGCGCTCCTCCCTCGCGCGAGCGTTCGCTGCGCAGTCGATGAGGTGGAACAGCCACGCGAGCGGTGAGTCGTACTGGCGGTCCATCGAGATCTTCGCCCGGTTCCTCAAGGCGCAGGGCCACCCGGCCGACGATCTCGGCGACATCACCTCGGCCACGCTCCGGCTCTGGCGCAACAACCACAAGGACACTCCCGGCGGGCGCGAGGCCCTGGCCAAGATCCGTACGCTGCTGAAGCGCGAGCCGCGGCTGGCGCAGGGCCTGGCCGCTGAGGAACTGGCCCGCCCGGTTCCGAAGAAGGGCAAGCCGTCCAAGCAGTCCTACCGGCCATCGGAGCGCGACCAGGTGCTGCTGGCCGCCGAACGGCAGTTCCGGGCCGCGCTGCTGCGGATCCGGGAGAACACCGCGCTGCTCGCCCGCTACCGGTCGGGCGCACTGGACCCGGACAGCCCTGACTGGAGGGTCGGGGCGGTCCTCGAGTGCGTCGCCGCCACGGGCGAACTGCCCGGGTACCCGGACAAGGAGGGGAAGATCTATACCCGGGCCGAAGGGCTGCTGCGCGGAAAGAACGGCGGGAAGACGACGGGGCGGCTGTTCCTGAGCCGGGCGGAGCTGACGGCCTTGGCCGTGATGATGACGGACCGCTACGGCTGGAATCTGTCGGTCTACGACCGTCTGCACGTGCCCGTCATGACCCCGTCCGCAGGAGAGACCGCCACGGTCACCTACGAGGTCCTGGTGGAGAAGCGCCGCTCGGGCGAGGGCCGCTGGTTCGACACGGAGAACTACACCGACTCCGGCGCGGACTCGCCCGGCCGGCTCATCACCCAGGCCCTGGAAGCCACGCAGCACGGGCGAGCCCTGGCCGCTGCCCTGTCACCCGGCCACGACCTGCTGATGGTCGCGCGCAACCGGCGCCGCACCGACGTGGACTCCAACCTGGACCGGCCCCGGAACGTCGGCCCGCTGTGTTTCGGGGTGTCCAAGGCCGACGCACGAGTATGGGCGAGAAGTCACAAGATCGGCTCGCCCTTCCAGCGCGCCCGCAGGACCACCATCACCACCACGGGCAAGCCACTGCAGCACAAACGCGGCACCCACGAGAGCGTCTACGTCCTGCCCGACGAGAACGTCCAGGAGGCCGCGGTCGACGTGATCGCTGCCGGCGCCGAGGAAGCCCTCGAACAGGCCCGCGATTACACCTTCAGTGGGCGGCTCACGGACGCGGCCGATGCGACCCACCAGGAGACCGCGACCGCGGACTGCGCGGACGAGGAGACCAGCCCTTGGCCGGACCCGAGCGGGGGCTGCGGCGCCGACTTCCTGCTCTGCCTGTCCTGCGAGAACTCCCGGGTCCACACCGGCCACCACCCGCGCCTCGCGCTTTTGCGCCGGCAGCTGATATCGCTCCGCTCCAGCTGGCCGGAGAAGCTCTGGCGAAAGCGGTGGGACGAGCACGTCCAACGGCTCGATGACCTGCGGACGAAGGTCAACGAGAGCACCTGGGACGCCGCTCTGGCCCGGATCACCGACCGCGACCACATGATCGTCGACCACCTGCTCAAGGGAGACCTCGCCCCGTGACAACAGCCCTGACCCTCGAGGCCGATCCCTACATCCTTCCCCTGCCGGGGCCGGAGAGCCCGGTGGTCCTGGACCGGTGGATCAGCGCCGGCAACACCCACCCCAACTCCCGCTACAGCGAAGACGTCTGGTCGATGGGACCGCTGATCGACAATCCCGGTGACAGCATCCACAAGATCAATCTGAGGAGGTGCCCCGCCTCCCTGCGCAGCGAGCTCAGGCTCCTCATCTGGATCCTGATCAACGGCGAGCTGCGCCCCACCTACGTACAGGAACGGGGCTTTCAGAACCGGGGACGCGACGGTGTGACCAACATGCGCGACAACATCCTGCAGTGGTTGAAGTTCGCGCGCTGGCTCGATCGGCAAGAGGTGTCCCGGCTCAGCGACTGCACCGTGGAGCACTGGAAGGCGTACGCCGCCAAGTGCACCAGCGGCTGCTCGCGCGATCATGCCCAGACGATTCTGCGCTGGCTCTCGGACCTGTGGGCCTTCGACCAGCTGTCCTTCAGCCCCTGCGGCGTTACGCAGCCGCCCTGGGAGAGCGAGGGCATCGACGACTACCTGCCGGCCGCCACCGGGGAGGCAGGTGGGGAGAACAAGACCGAGCCGCTGGACCCGACCGTGATCGGCCCCTTGCTGACCTGGTCGATCCGCCTGGTCGAGGACTTCTCCGACGACATCCTGGCCGCCTGGGACGAGCGCCGCCGCATGCACGCCCGCGTGAAGGCCACCCCGAGCACCCGAGGGGGCCTGGCAGCCGTCAAGAACTATCTGCAGCCACTGCTCGATTCCGGGGCCCTCCTACCCGCCACCGTGAGCCGAAAGCACGGCATCACCCTGGCCCACCACTACGTCGCCGCGGTCACTGGAGCCAGCTGGAACCAGGTCCACGACTTCTCTTTTCGGCGCGGGCTGCGTGCTCTCGTCGCCCGGCGGCCCGGCCCCAGCCCGATGCAGGTGCCGGTGACGGGCCGGATCGAGGGGCGGCCCTGGCGCGAGTTCATGGACTACGAGGAGACGCCGATCCTGGTACGGCACCTGGCCACGGCCGCCGCCATCGTGATCCTGTACTTGACCGGGATGCGCCCCCAGGAGAACGGGGCGGAGTTGCATCTGATGCAGCACTCCGCAGGGTCCAAGTAATCGCGAATCGGCAGGTGATGGGCCTCTGCTCCGCCATCTTCTCGCACCGTGCAGGCGATCTACCAGCGGCTCTTGCGCTCCACCGAGGCTATCCCAACAATGTTGCACCTAACGCAACGGAGGTTGGAGTGGCGAAAGCGGCTGATTTGGCGGGTGCGGCACACCTGACGCTCGTGGACGGGATCTCCTACCTGGACCCCGAACCTGCCGTGTTCGAGGCCATGCTGGAGGGGTGGACCAAGCAGCAGCGGGCCCGCTTCCTGAAGTGGGACGGGACCATCAAGCCACGGCTGTCACTGGTCCGCCGGTTCGCCGAGTACTCCAACCAGTACCCGTGGCATTGGCAGTCGGCCGAGTTCGAGGCGTTCATCGACCATCTGCGGACGAAGACACCGACGTTCACGGTGTCGAGTGGCCGGAACTACCAGAACCACCTGCGGCTGTTCTGCGAGTACATCACTGACCCGCGCTACGGCTGGATGTCCGTCTGCCAAGAGCGTTTCGGCCAGGTGCCGGTCCAGATCCTTCACGAGTGGAACACCGTCACCCACGTCAGTGAGTACGAGGGCGACCCGAGTCGCCGGCCGCTGACCTACGACGAGATCCAGGACCTGTTCGACGCTGCTGACGGGCGGGTCGAGGAGATCCGAAAGCGCGGCCGCAAAGGTGCGTTGACCGCGATGCGCGACTCCGCCCTGATCAAGACCTACTACGCCTATGGCATGCGGCGCCGGGAGAACGTCGGCCTCGACCTCGCCGACCTGCGGCGTAACGCGAAGGCTCCGCAATACAGGCGCCACGGAGCGGTGTTCGTGCGCTGGGGCAAGTCCTCCAAGGGCAGTCCGCCCAAGCGCCGCACCATTTTCACCGTCCCCGAGATGGACTGGATCGTCGACGACCTCGACCACTACCTGACCGAGGTCCGGCCCCGCTTCAACGTGGGGAAGCACCCTGCGATCTGGGTCACCGAACACGCCGGGCGCCTGTCACGCCGGTCGGCGAACGAAGCCTTCGAAGCCGCCAGGCAAGCCGCCGACCTGCCCGAAGAACTCGAATTGCACTGCCTGAGACATTCCTATATCACACATTTGACCGAATTTGATTACCCGGAAAGATTCGTTCAGGACCAGGCCGGCCACGGCTATGCCAGCACCACGGCCCTGTATACCGGCGTGTCGGACGAGTACCGCAACCGGCTGCTGCACAAGAAGTTGGACCAGCGATTCCCCGGTATCTGGGAGGACCCGAAGTGATCAAGAAGATGGGCTACCGCTGGAACCTGCGCAAGCTCATGGCCGACCAGGAGATGTTCCAGACCACCGACCTGGTGCCGCTGCTGGCCGAACGGGGCGTCAACCTCTCGCGCGAGCAGGTCTTCCGCCTGGTCACGCAGCCGCCGCAGCGGCTGTCAATGGACACCCTCGCGGCTCTGTGCGACATCCTCGGCTGCCAGCCCAACGACCTCATCGAGGTCCAGGTCGTCAACGAAGAGGTTCGCAAGACCGCCGGCGGCGAGACGCCTGGCCCGCTTCCGGCCGTGCGCCGCACCTCGATCCGGCGGCCGGAGGGCCTGTGAGCGCATCCT
This sequence comes from Streptomyces sp. NPDC059895, assembly GCF_042731035.1. Lineage (NCBI taxonomy): Bacteria > Bacillati > Actinomycetota > Actinomycetes > Kitasatosporales > Streptomycetaceae > Streptomyces > Streptomyces sp. NPDC059895. The sequence goes on along the minus strand of NZ_JBHWKO010000076.1, from coordinate 14,968 downwards.
CTCCGACTGCTCCGTCAACCGTCGCCCGGCTCGCCGCGCAAGCAGCCCGCTTGGAGGCCGCGACGGCCGCCGCCGTCGGCCACCTCACCTCGGCTCTGCCGTCGCTCGTCCGCCAGGACGCCGAGGCCGCACTGGTGACCGCGGTCCCGATCCCCACCCGCGGGGCGACTCGCTACCTGGAAGAACTGGCCGGACACCTCGCGGCCCACCCCGACGCGCTGACGTCAGGCAGCTCGCTCTGTCCACCGGTCCTGCTCCGGCTCGCTGAAGCCCTGCACGATGCCGGGCACCCTGTGGTCCGTCCCGGATGCGCACACTGCGGAAAAATCCGGTCTGACCTGCGGCAACTCCGCCCTGAGGGGCGCCTCTGCGGTTCGTGCGACGCCCGAAGCCGCAAACGCGAAACCTGCGCACGGTGCCACCGTGACGGACAGCGCGTCGTCGCCCGTCGCCCCGAGGGACCGATCTGCAATCGTTGCTACCGCGCCGACCCCACCACGTTCGAGGAGTGCGCCGAATGCGGGCAGCTCCGACACCCGGTGGTACGCCGGGACGACGACCGAGGGCTATGCATCAAGTGCTGGAAACGCCCCATGCACACCTGCGTGAGCTGCGGAAAGACCGCAGCCGCCGCCCTCGTTGACGACGACGGCGCACTCTGCCACCTCTGCTACAACCGCCATCGCCGGCCACGGCGGCTCTGCGGTCGGTGCGGACAGCTCAAGCGCATCGCCCGCAACGCGCGCGACGGGCAGCCGGACCTCTGCGACGGCTGCTATCAGGGCCCCGACGCGACCTGCTCGATCTGCAGCCGAGTCCGCCCCTGCGCCAGTCGCGACGAACAGGGACAGCCGGTCTGCGCCACCTGCTACCAGCGTCATCGCACCGGCGAGCCGTGCGCCCGCTGCGGTCGGACCAAGCCGGTCAACACCCGTTGGCCGATCGGACCGGTCTGCATGCCCTGCTACACCGCCGTGCTCCGCTCACCGGCCGAGTGCTCTCGCTGCGGCATGGTCCAGCCACTGATTGCGCGGGATGACGACGGCGCCGATGTCTGCGGACCATGTGTCGGCTTTGTCGCCGACTACACCTGCAAGCAGTGCGGCCGGACCGGCAACCCCCACAGCCGCGGCCGATGCGCTTACTGTGTCCTCGCCGAGCGAGTCAACGCCCTGCTGGCCGGGCCCGACGGCACGATCACCTCGCAGCTGGAACCGCTCGCGGCCGCGCTGGCAGACGCTCCCTCACCGTTCCCCGCCATCCAGTGGCTCAAGGAGAGTCCGAACACCAAGCTCCTCGCCCGGCTGGCGTCCGAAGGACACGAGCTCAGCCACGAGCTGCTGGACGAGCTCCCGCCCAGCAGGAACCAGCGCTACATCCGCCAACTCCTAGTACACACAGGGGTGTTGGAGGAACGCAATGAGGACCTCGAGCGCATCCCGGGCTGGCTGGAGCACGAGCTCGCGGACAAGCCGGCCGCGCACGCCAGCCTCGCCCGCCCCTTCCTGCACTGGTTCCTGCTCCGACGCGCCCGTCAGCGGGCCGCCATGCGCCGCCACCCCGCCTCCGCCGACCGCGACCTGCGGCGCCGCGTCAGCGTCGCCCTGGACTTCCTGGCCTGGATGGACCAACGCGGCCTGGTCCTCGCCGACCTTGCCCAGGAACACATCGACGACTGGATCGCCGGGGCCACCAGCCAGCGACGCTACCTGATCCGCTACTTCCTGAAATGGACCACGAGCCGCCGCCTCACCCGCGAACTGACCGTCCCCTCCATCCCGAGTCAGGAGCCCCAGGACCTGCTCGACGACGACGATCGCTGGCGGCTCCTCCAACGCTGCCTGACGGACGACGCCCTGCCGACGGACGTCCGGGCCGGCGGCGCGATCACCCTGCTGTTCGGCCTGTCCACCGAACGTCTTTGCCACCTGACGCCTGAACACCTCAAATTCGGTGACAAGCACGCCCACCTGCTCCTGGGCCGCCACCCCGTCCTGCTGCCTCCACGGCTCGCCGAGCTCCTTCGGCGACTTGCCGAACAGCCGCAACTCCGGCCGCAGCTCTCGCGAGCCCACCCAGGTCCTCAGTGGCTCTTCCCGGGCATGGTCCCGGGCAAGCCGATCTCAACGCACGGCATGACCCAAAAACTCAACCGGCACGACATCCCGGTTCGTACCGCGCGCAACGGGGCGCTGGCCGCCCTCGCGGCTGATCTCCCCAGCCCGATCCTCGCCGACGTGACCGGGATGCATCGCCACACCGCGCTCCGCTGGGTTGCCTACGCCCGACGCGACTGGGCCGAGTACCTCGCAGCTCGGACCGCGGACCAACAGGAGAACGAACGATGACCGAGACGACCGACCACAACGACGGGCGCACAGCCCAAGACGTTCGCGAGTACCTGCTCACGCACTTGAATGGAGCCTTGCGTCGGCCGGGGATGTATGGCGGGGAGACGGCGCTCAGGCTCTACTTCGACGCAGTGGCGTTCGCGGACGCCGCCGAGCAGGCATGGCGAGAGGAACTGAAGGACCTGCAAGCCCGACGGGCATCCTTCTCCACCGGCGTTCGCGGAGCCTTCCAGGATCTCTGGGGTGATGCACATGAGGGCGCTGTGGCCTCGGTCTACGCTGAGATCGCACACAGGCAGGGATGGCTGAGACTCGACCGAACCCTCACCTCGGCTGAGTACGACAAAATTCTTCGCACCAGCGAGACATGGTGTCGCAAGGACCGTCTCCTCAGCGACGTCGTCACAGCGTTCGGTCCGCCCTCGGTCCTCTTCGGGGGAACCAACCCCCGATACCCCAAGACGCTGGGCTACGCGACCGACCGGCGTGACGACACCCTGCTCTGCTTCCACCTCTGGAACAGTTTCGTCCCGGGTTCAAGCTCGTCGGCGGCCTCCGTTCATGCCGAACCCGTCCTCTGGGCATTCCGAGCCGGCGGCGCCCTGTTCACAGATGGCTTCACCTTCACGCCGGAGGGATCCGCCCGCCGCTCGCCAAGCGCTGGCCGCACTGAACCCGCGATCAACCGAGGGAATAGTGCACGGTCGGAATAACCCCCTCCCGCCAGTAGCCCAATCGTTGCGGTCCGGCTGCTGCCCCGATCCGGAACCCAACGAGGACGGCTCGATGCCACGGCATCTGATCCGAGCCCATCACTACAAGAACGTCCGCGACTCCGACGGCCACCACATCTCCGCTGGTGAGGAGCGTCCCGTCCCCTGGGTTGCGATCACCCCGGTCGTGAACGCCATCCGTGTCCTGGAACGCCTCGTCCCCAAGGGCGAGCTGTTGTTCAGCTCCACCCACCACGACATCATCGGCCAGCGCAAGCACCACGGCGCGCTGAAGCGCGCCAGCCTGGGCCGCCGGGTCGAGAATCTCGTGTCATGGATCAACCAGGAGGCCACCGCCCAGGGCCTGCCCGCCCAGACGGTGCCGGAGGACCCGCACGGCAATCTGGGACTGAGCCGTCTGCGCAGAACCTTGGCCTGGCACATCGCCCGCCGCCCCGGCGGCCTGGTCGCCCTCGCCATCCAGTACGGGCACATGCGCACCGCCTTGGACGCCCGCACCTCTACCGGCTACGGCAGCCGCGAGCGTCGGGGGTTCCACGGGGAGCTCGACGTCGAGACCGCGCTCGCCGCGGCGCAGACCGCAGCACGGCTGCGCGACGCCGCAACGGCCGGCGAGAAGATCTCCGGTCCCGCCGCTCGGCGGGCTCTCATCGGAGCCGCTTCAATCCCCGGCTTCGAAGGCGCCCTGACCACCCCGAAGGCCGCCGCCAAGTTCCTCGCGCGCGACGGCCTCGTCCTCTTCGACAATCCGGACGCGTTCCTCATCTGCGCCTTCAAGCGCGACACCGCCCTGTGCGACCCGGACCCCGGGGCGACGGCACCCAACCAGTTCGCCTGCCAGCTCGGCTGCGGCAACGCGGTCCGCACCGACAGCCACGCGCGGGCGGCACGAGAGCACGCTGATCGGCTCGATGCGAAGGCAGCCCTCGTGCCACAGCCCCTGGGCGACCGGTGTCGATGATCACCAGGGACGGGTCCTCTAATCGTCTGGATCGTTCCCGCACCTGGCAGCGCAGGATCTCCTGGATCCGCTGGTCAAGGCCGTCCTGGCGCCACAGGGTGAAGTAGTAGAACACCGCCGACCAGGCCGGAAGGCCGTGCGGCAGAAGCCGCCACTGACAACCCGTCCGGTTCTGGTAGAGCAACGCGTTCACGACCTCGCGCAGGTCGCAGGAGCCCGGGTCCCCGGTCGCCGACCGCGCCACCCGGTCCTGCTTCCACGCGGTGACCAGCGGCTCGATCAACGCCCACTGCTCGTCGGACAAGTCGGTTGCGTACGGCATCCGTTCCATGTCCGCGACACCTCATCATGCACACGACATGACATGAGGACGGAACCGCCCCATCACCCACGAACGAGCGACACCACATCATCAGGAACGGGACTTAACGCCCTCTCAAGGAGGAGTTCTACGCGCGGGTGCGTATAGAGACGCACCAGACGCCGGAAGTCGAAACGCGGCTTCGCAAAGAGGTCGTCCGCCTGAAGGAAGCGCTCAAGGACTCCCGGGCTGCCGAGGCCGCCTCCCGGCATCGAGTGGAGCAGATGGCCCTCGCGGCAGCCGTCCTCATCCTCCGGCGACCCGGCGACCACGACCAGCCTGCCCCCGACAACGTCATCCTGCTCCGCCCCTCCAGCGATTAAGGAGAGCGTGCCGTCACGCGGCGACGCCGAGCTCCTCGCGGGAGATGAACTCGCGGACGGCCGGATCGCGCCGCCAGGGGCGAGGGCGCCATTGAGCTCGCGGACGTAGTCCTTGGCTTGGCTCGACTGGACGTGGGCGACGATGTCGACGGACCAGTTGCCGAGCTCGAGGGGCCGCCTGGAGCTTCCGGACGGCCCCGGCTGCGAGTACCGCTCAGGCTGGGACGGCAGCGGTTGCCGGCTCGGTTTCGGCCGTGCCGCGGGCGGCGAGGTAGCGCTCGGCGTCCAGGGCCGCGGCCGCGCCGGTGCCTGCGGCGGTGATGGCCTGGCGGTAGGTGTGGTCGACGACGTCGCCGGCGGCGAACACCCCGGGCAGGCTTGTACGCGTCGTCGGGGAGGCCACCTGGATGTAGCCCTCGCCGTCGAGTTCGAGCTGGCCGGTGAACAGCTCGGTGCGCGGGTCGTGGCCGATGGCGATGAACAGCCCCGTGACATCGAGGTCGCGGGTGGCGCCGGTGAAGACGTCGCGCAGGACGACGCCGCCGAGCATGCCGTTCGTCTCCTTGATCTCGGCGATCTCGCTGTCGAAAGCGAAGGAGATCTTGTCGTCGGCGAACGCCCGGTCCTGCATGACCTTGGAGGCGCGCAGGGTGGAGCGGCGGTGGACGACGGTGACGGAGCGGGCGAAGCGGGTGAGGAAGGTGGCTTCTTCCATGGCGGTGTCGCCGCCGCCGACCACGACGATGTCGCGGTCGCGGAAGAAGAACCCGTCGCAGGTCGCACACCAGGACACCCCGCGACCGGACAGCTCGTCCTCGTGAGGCAGGCCGAGCTTGCGGTAGCCGGAGCCGGTGGCGATGATCACCGTCTTCGCACGGTGGACGGTGCCCGCGGAGTCGGTGAGCAGCTTGATGTCGCCGGTGAGGTCCACCTCGACGATGTCGTCGTCGATCATCTCGGCGCCGAACTTCTCGGCCTGGGCCCGCATGTTGTCCATCAGCACGGGGCCGTCGACGCCCTCGGGGAAGCCGGGGAAGTTCTCGACCTCGGTCGTGGTGGTCAGCGAGCCGCCGACGAAGATGGAGCTGCCGAACAGCAGGGGCTTCAGCTGGGCGCGGGCGGTGTAGAGGGCGGCGGTGTATCCGGCGGGGCCGGAGCCGATGATGACGACGTCGCGTATCTCGCTCACGCGGTCGCCTCCGGCTTCGCCGGGGCGATCTCGGCGATCAGGCCCTCGATGAGGGTCTTGATCTCGTCGCGGATCGGGCGGACGGCCTCGACGCCCTGTCCGGCCGGGTCGTCGAGCTTCCAGTCGAGGTAGCGCTTGCCGGGGAAGACGGGGCAGGTGTCGCCGCAGCCCATGGTGATGCAGACGTCCGACTCGCGGACCGCGTCGATGGTGAGGATCTTCGGCGTCTCGGCGGAGATGTCGATGCCGACCTCGGCCATGGCCTCGACGGCGGCCGGGTTGACCCGGTCGCCGGGGTTGGAGCCGGCGGAGCGGACCTCGACGCGGTCTCCGGCCAGGTGGGTCAGCCACGCGGCGGCCATCTGGGAGCGGCCGGCGTTGTGGACGCAGACGAACAGGACGGACGGCTTGTCGGCCATGGTGATGGTTCTCTCTCGTCGCATGGCGGAACCCAGCCGCCAATGACTTCAGCCCTCGCTGGTATCAGCGAGCGATGATGTGAGAGTATCAGTGCATGCTGACTTCAGTCGATCCTGATGTGATCCGGGTGCTGGGCGATCCGCTCCGCCTTCAGATCGTGACCCTGCTGGCGCGCGAGACGCTCTGCACGACGCACCTGGTCGAGGAGACCGGAGCCAAGCAGACCAACCTGTCCAACCACATGAAGGTGCTGCGCGAGGCCGGGATCGTGGAGACCGAGCCGTGCGGCCGCTTCACCTACTACAAGCTCAAGCCCGAGGTCCTGGCCGGGCTCTCCGAGCAGTTCGCCGAACTCGCCGCCTCCGCCCGCACTGCCGCCGAGAACAAGAGGGCCTGCCCGTGACCTCCACCGAGCCCACCACCGCCCGCGCCCAGAGTGCCGAGACGGCCGGGGCCGACTCGATCGTAAGGAAGCTCTCCACACTCGACCGCTACCTCGCGGTGTGGATCCTGCTCGCCATGGCCGTCGGCCTGGGCCTGGGCCGGATCATCCCGGGCATGAACGACGCCCTCGCGAAGATCGAGATCGGCGGGATCTCCCTGCCGATCGCCCTCGGCCTGCTCGTGATGATGTACCCGGTCCTCGCGAAGGTTCGCTACGACCGGCTCGACCGCGTGACCAGCGACCGCAAGCTGCTGATCTCCTCGCTCGTCATCAACTGGATCGTCGGCCCGGCGGTGATGTTCGCGCTGGCCTGGATCTTCCTGCCGGACCTGCCGGAGTACCGCACCGGCCTGATCATCGTCGGCCTGGCCCGCTGCATCGCCATGGTCATCATCTGGAACGACCTCGCCTGCGGCGACCGTGAGGCCGCCGCCGTCCTGGTCGCCCTGAACTCCGTCTTCCAGGTGATCGCGTTCGGCCTGCTGGGCTGGTTCTACCTCGACCTGCTGCCCCGGTGGATGAACCTCGGCGACGGCCAGGGCCTGGACGTGTCCGTCTGGCACATCGCGCTGAACGTGATCATCTTCCTCGGCATCCCGCTGCTGGCCGGCTTCCTGACCCGTCGCATCGGCGAGCAGAAGATGGGCCGCGCCGCCTACGAGGCGAAGTTCCTGCCGAAGATCGGCCCGTGGGCCCTGTACGGACTGCTGTTCACGATCGTCATCCTCTTCGCCCTCCAGGGGAAGACCATCACGTCGCAGCCGCTGGATGTCGCCCGGATCGCGCTGCCGCTGCTGGTGTATTTCGCGGTCATGTTCTTCGGCACCTTCCTGCTCGGCAAGGGCCTGGGCCTGGCCTACGACCGCACCACGACCCTGGCGTTCACTGCGGCGGGCAACAACTTCGAGCTGGCCATCGCGGTTGCCATCGCCACCTTCGGTGTCACCTCCGGCCAGGCCCTGTCCGGCGTCGTCGGCCCGCTCATCGAAGTGCCGGTGCTGATCGGCCTGGTCTACGTCGCGCTCGCCTGGCGGAAGAAGTTCGCTGCCGACGCGGTGACGACGGCCCCGTGACGCAGCGCGCGGATGTGGTGGTGGTCGGCGGCGGCCAGGCAGGGCTCGCCGCCGGCTACCACCTGCGCCGCCAGGCTCTGGACTTCGTGATCCTGGACGAGGGGGCGGCGCCGGGCGGGTCGTGGCAGCACATGCGGGACTCGCTGCACCTGTTCTCCCCGGCGGAGCACTCCTCGCTGCCCGGCCGCCTTATGCCCGCCCAGGCGGGCGAGACGTACCCGGGCGCGGGGCACGTGGTGGACTACCTCGCCGACTACGAGAAGCGCTACGACCTGCCCGTCCAGCGCGGCACCCGCGTGGACGCCGTACGCCGCGACGCAGACCGGCTCCTGGTCGAAGCGGACTCCGGCACGTGGCGGGCCCGTGCGGTCATCAGCGCCACCGGCAGCTGGTCGCGGCCGTTCCTGCCCGCCGTCCCTGGCAGATCGGTCTTCACCGGGCGGCAGCTGCACACGGTGAACTACCGCTGTCCGGCCGACTTCGCCGACCAGCGCGTCATCGTGGTCGGCGGCGGGAACTCCGGCGCCCAGATCGCCGCCGACCTCGCCCTGGACGGCCGTGTCGAGGGGACGTGGGTGACCCAGCGCCCGCCGCGGTTCCTCCCCGACGACATCGACGGCCGGGCCCTGTTCGATGTCGCCACCGCCCGCCGCCGTGCCCTGGACGCCGGCCGCACCGACACCGGCGGGGTGGCTTCGCTCGGCGACATCGTGGCCGTGCCGCCTGTCCGTGCGGCCCGCGTCGCCGGACTCCTGGCCGCGAAGCCGATGTTCGCGCAGCTCACGGCAACCGGTGTCCGGTGGGCCGACGGCAGGCAGAGCGACGCGGACGCGATCGTTTGGTGCACCGGCTTCCGCCCGGCCCTGTCCCACCTCGCCCCGCTGAACCTGCGCGGTGCGCACGGGCACATCCCTACTGACGGCACGAGGGCCCTGGGTGAGCCGCGGCTGCACCTGCTCGGCTACGGCGACTGGACCGGCCCGGACTCGGCCACCCTCATCGGCGTCGGCCGCCCGGCCCGCGACGCTGTCCGCGCGATCGCCAGCCTGTCGTGACCGGTCAGCTGATGGCGGGGCTGCGGCGTTCGACGAGGACGACGTCGCGCCAGACGCCGTGATGGCGCCCGATCCGCTCCCGCGTGCCGATGACACGGAAGCCGGCCCGCTGGTGGACAGCGAGGCTGGCGGTGTTCTCAGGGAAGATCCCCGACTGGATCGTCCAGATCCCGGCCCGTTCCGTGGAATCCACCAGAGCCTTCAGCAGCGCGGAGGCGACGCCGCGGCCGCGGGCGTCCGGGTGGACGTAGACGGAGTGCTCGACCACCCCCGCGTGCGCACCGGTCGGAGACCCGGCTCGCGGCCACCCAACCCAGCATCGCCCCGCTCTCGTCGAGCACGGCGAAGCGGTGCTCGGGCAGCTTCGCCGCATCGAACGCCTCCCAGGTCGGCGCGACGGTCTCGAAGGTGGCGTTCCCCTCGTCGATCCCCGCCTGATAGATAGCCAGCACCTGCCCCGCGTGCTCCGGCGCCAGCGGCACGATCACCGCGCTCGCAGATCCGCTCACCACGACGTCCCCCTCCCCGTCCCGGTCAGGCCGCGGCCGGCATCGTCAGCAGCTTGCCCATCGCCGCGAGCACCGACGGCTCGACCCGGTAATAGACCCAGGTGCCGCGCCGCTCGGAGGTGAGCAGCCCGGCCCCCTTGAGCTTCTTAAGGTGGTGGGACACGGTCGGCTGGGAGACGCCGACGTCGGAGATGTCGCACACGCACGCTTCCCCGCCCTCGTGCGAGGCCACCGCGGAGAACAGCCGCAGCCGGACCGGGTCACCGAGGGCCTTGAACATCCGCGCGGCCGTCTCGGCCTCCTCGGCGGTCATCGGGCGCTCGGTCAGCGGCGGGCAGCACGGCACCACACCTTGGCCGTCGGCGGGCTCGAGCAGCGGCAGCACCTTCGCATTCGACATGCGTCTATGTTGACACATGTCGAACCAGTGCGGGGAGTTCCGTCACCGGCCTGCGAGGTGGGCGGCCAGACCCCGGGCGATGCGCTCCGCGTCCCGGCCCACACCGCGCAGTGAGTTCGACGACAGGCTGCGCTGCCATTCCAGCCCGACGAACGCCAGGCCCGGCACACCGGTGGCGAGGCCCTCGCGGTGCCGGGGGTTCCCCTCGGCGTCGAGAGCGCCGTCGAGGCAGGCGAGGTAGGGCAGGTCGGGGCGGTAGCCGGTGGCGAGCACGATCGCGTCGGCCTCCTCCCGCTGTCCGTCCGGCCAGACGAGCTCGGTTCCGTCGGCGCCGGTGAACATCGCTCGCCGCTCGGGCCGCCCGGCGGTCAGGGCGGCCCGGTAGCGGCCCTCGTCGAGGACCGGCTGCGCCGGCGGGCGCGACAGGAGCCGGCCGAGGGGTGCGGTGTCCAGGCCGGTGCGGGCCGTCCAGAAGTGCAAGTCGCGACCGAGGACGCGCTGGGCTGCAAACTTCACCGGCCCGCGGGTGGCGAGCGTGACGCGTGCGGTCTCGGCGAGCTCGGCGGCGATCTGCACCGCGGAGTTCCCGGCCCCGACCACGACCACCCGGCGACCGGTGAAGGGGGCCGGACTGCGGTAGTCGGCGGCGTGCAGCACCTGCCCGGTGAACTCCTGAAGGCCCGGCAGCGCGGGCCGGTGCGGGTGGCCGAATGTCCCGGAGGCCGCGACGACGGCCCGCGCGGACAGCCGGCCGCCGCCCTCCAGTTCCACCGCGAAGCCGTCACCGGTGCAGTGGACCGCGCTGACGCGGCAGCCGGTGCGGATCTCGGCGTCCAGGCGGTCGACGTAGGCGGTGAGGTAGGCGACGACCTCGTCGCGGTGCGGGTAGCGGTCGCGGTCGGCGCCGGGGAACGGCATCCCGGGCAGGGAGCTGTAACGGGCGGGCGAGAACAGCGTGAGGCTGTCGTAGTAGTGCGGCCACGACCCGGCCGCCCGGTCAGACGCCTCCAGCACCACCGGCCGCAACCCGCGCCGCAGCAGCGCGTGAGCGGTGGCGAGGCCGGACTGGCCGCCGCCGATCACGGCGACGTCGATGTACTCCATCAGCGAATCCCCCAGGGTTCGACGAATGTCTATGTTGACGCTCATCAATACAGGCGCCATGCTGGGCCGCGCAAGCCATCGACAGATGTCGAAACACTCAAGGAGTCGCCGTGAACGCGCCCGCCACCACCGAGCTGCCCGTCCTCGTGATCGGAGCCGGACCCGCCGGCCTGGCCGCCGCCACCCACCTCCTCGACCAGGGCATCGAGCCCTTGGTCCTGGAAGCGGGGCCTACCGCTGGCGCCGCGGTGCGCGAGTGGTCGCACGTGCGGCTGTTCTCCACCTGGGGCGAGGTCGTCGACCCCGCCGCCGAGAAGCTCCTGGCCCCCACCGGCTGGACGAGGCCGGACCCGGCTGCCTACCCCTCCGGCGGCGATTGGGCCGACCTCTACCTGCAGCCGCTCGCCGATGCCCTCGGCGACCGCGTCCGCACCGGCGCCACCGTCACCGGCGTCTCCCGGACGGGCCGGGACCGGATCGTGGACGCCGACCGCGAGGCCCAGCCGTTCGTCGTGCACGTCGCCCACGCCGACGGCCGTGAGGAGCGCCTCTTCGCCCGCGCCGTCATCGACGCCTCCGGCACCTGGGCCACGCCGTCCCCGGCCGGCGGCAGCGGACTGCCCGCGCTCGGCGAGAAGGCCGCCGCGGACCGGATCACCTACCGCGTGCCGGACCTGAAGGACCGCGCCGTCCGGGCCCGGTATGCGGGCAAGCGCACCGCAGTGATCGGCTCCGGCGCCTCCGCGTTCACCGCCCTCGCCTACCTGGCCGACCTCGCCAAGTCCGGCGACGGCGCAGGCACGAAGGGCGTGTGGATCCTGCGCCGGGGCATCTCGGGCTCCACCTTCGGCGGCGGAGAAGCCGACCAGCTCCCGGTGCGCGGCGCCCTGGGCCTGGCGGCCAAGGCCGCCGTCGACGAGGGCCACGCCGACGCGGTCACCGGCTTCCGCACCGAGGCGATCGAGCGCACCGGCGACGGCCGCCTGGTCCTGGTCGGCGAGGATGACCGCCGCCTGAACCCGGTCGACGAAGTCATCGTGCTGACCGGCTTCCGCCCCGACCTGTCCTTCCTTGACGAGCTGCGCCTCGGGCTCGACGAGCGCCTCCAGGCCCCGGTCGAGCTCGCTCCGCTGATCGACCCCAACCAGCACTCCTGTGGCACCGTCTACCCGCACGGCCACCGCGAGCTCTCCCACCCCGAGCAGGGCGTGTACCTGGTGGGCATGAAGTCCTACGGCCGCGCCCCGACCTTCCTCGCCATGACCGGCTACGAGCAGGTCCGCTCCGTGGCCGCCGCCATCGCCGGCGACCTCGACTCCGCCGACCGCGTTGAACTCACCCTCCCCGACACCGGAGTCTGCGGCGGCGCCGGCCTCTTCGACGCCCCCGAATCCGACCAGAGCGGCGGCTGCTGCGCCCCGGCGCCCCAGCTCGTCCAGCTCAGCGCCCCCGCTGCGGCGGCCGTCGGCGCCATGGCGGCCGAAGAGGCTCCGGCGGGCGGCTGCTGCGGCTCGTGACCGACCTCAACACCTCAGCCCGCGGGGCCGCGACCGGATCGGGGGACCGGGGGCGGGCCCGCGCCGCCCGGCCCCCCCGGGGGCGGGCGCACATACCCCGCGGGGGGCTA
>NZ_JBHWKO010000076.1:0-2406 GCF_042731035.1 Streptomyces sp. NPDC059895 | reverse complement strand
GCGGCGGGCCGGCCGCGGCGGCCTCGTGCGGCGCGGGGGGGCGGGGGGGGGCGGGGTCCCCCCACAACCCCCCCCCCCCGGGGGGGCCCCCGCCCGTGGGGGGCGCGGGCGCCCCCCCCCCCGCCGCCCTGCCCGCCCTCTGCCTGACGCAGATCACCAGCTGGGGCATCGTCTACTACGCGTTCCCCGTCCTGAATCCCGAGATCACGCACGCGACCGACTGGCCGGCGGGCGCGACCACCGCGGCCTTCTCCCTCGCGCTCGTCGTCTCCGCCCTCGCCGGAATCCGCGTCGGCCGGATCCTGGACCGGCGCGGCCCGCGCGCCGTCATGACCACCGGCTCCGCCGTCGGCACCGTCAGCCTGCTGCTCGTGGCCGCCGCCCCCAACCTGCCTGTCTTCTTCGCCGGTTGGGCCCTCACCGGGCTCGCGATGGCGACCACCTTCTACCAGCCAGCCTTCGCCGCCCTCACCCGCTGGTGGGCCCCCGACCACATCCGCGCGCTCACCATCGTCACCCTCGCCAGCGGACTCGCCTCCACCGTCTTCGCACCCCTGACCGCCCTGCTCGCCGAGCATCTCTCCTGGCGGCACACCTACCTGGCCCTCGCCGGACTGCTCGCCGTCCTGACCATCCCCACGCACGCCCTGGCCCTGCGCGCACCCTGGCCGCCCGCCCCAGCCGCCGCACCCCACCATGCCGACGGCACCACGCCCGTCGCCAGAAGCCGCCCGTTCTGGCTCCTCGCCGCAGCATTCACCCTGTCGGCATTCGCGATGTACGCCGTTGTCGTCGCCCTCGTCCCCCTGCTGCTCGAACGCGGCTACTCAACCGCCCAGGCCGCCTGGGTCCTCGGCATCGGCGGCGCCGGACAGACCCTGGGCCGCACCCTGTACGCCGCCCTCGCCCGACGTACGGCCGCGACCAGGCGCACCACGGTCCTCATCACCCTGGGCGGCATCACCACCATCGCCTTCGCCGTGACGCCAGGCCCGTACGTCCTGCTGATCGCCGTATCGGTCGCGGCCGGCATGGTGCGCGGCAATCTCACCCTGCTCCAGGCCACCGCCGTCACAGACCGCTGGGGCCACACCCACTACGGCCGTCTCTCCGGCCTCCTCTCGGCCCCGGCTACCACCGCCGCCGCACTCGCACCCTTCGCCGGCGCGGCACTTGCGCCCCTTCTCGGCGGCTACAACCACCTCTTCGGGTTGCTGGCCACCACATCACTCCTCGCCGCGCTCATCGCCACCTGCTCGGACCCCGCCGGAGTACGCAGAGGTCCACGTCCATCGCCGAGCTGACGGAGGACCACCGCCCCTGCAACCCGCTCCCGGACCGCTCTCCACGGCGATCTGGCGAGTGGATTCTCCGTTCCACCACTCCGAGAATCCGCGAACCCGCGCGTTTCGTGCGTGTTCGCAGCCAAGATCGGGAGGGACGAGGTCGGTCACCTCAGTGGCGAGTAGCGCTTCGTCGGGTTCGGCACACCACCCGGCGGTTCAGACAGGCCCTGTGCAACTGGCGCGATGCCCGATGGGCCGTGCGCGTCCTGGGACGCCCCTGGGCGCGGGTTCGTCGCCCGGGCCGTGCCGCCTCCGGGATCGGCGCACACTGCCGGGGCCACGCCAGAGCCGCCAACAGCGTCCTGGCGATCATGGAAGTGATGGCACACTGATGGGCTCAACTCGCCCACTCCACCTGGGAGATCACCTTATGAACGCCACCCGCGCCGCCGACACCCAGGGAGCCAAAGAGGCCGAGGTACGCACTGGCGGCTGCCTGTGCGGCCGCATCCGCTTCACCGCCCAGGGCCCGGCAGTCTTCCCCCACACCTGTGAATGTGATCATTGCCAGAAACTGGGCGGCACCCCCGTGATGTGGTGGGTGGGCTTCAAGACGATCACCTGGACCGGTGAGGGTGGCGAACCAACCTGGTACGAGACCTTCCCCAGTGAGGCGAAGCGCGGTTTCTGCCCTACCTGCGGCAGCCGCGTCGCGGCGATTGACAGCGACATCCCGGAGATCGGCATCAACGTCACGGCCCTCGACGACACGAGCGGCGAAGACCTCGTGCCGATCCACGCGTCCTTCCACGACAACGCCGTGCGCTGGCTGCCCTCGGTGGCACAGACAGAGCCCAGCGCGACCGGCTGACACCGCGGCAGTTCAGGGACACCCAAGGTACTAAGAAATATGTGGGGCTACTTCCTCGACGAAATCGAGCTGCCGCCCCACCGCGGGACGAAAGCGGAAGTGAGAGCCAGGGCTGGGTACGCCAAGCATCGGGGTACCGGTGACGAATTGCGAGCCCCGTTATGTTCTTCGCGGTCCTGCAAGAGGACCGCTGGCCTCCGGGCCCGGCATGACTGATGCCCCCTGTCGAAGGCATGACCTGGGGGGTGG
>NZ_JBHWKO010000075.1:0-20121 GCF_042731035.1 Streptomyces sp. NPDC059895 | reverse complement strand
CCGCCGCAGGAAGACCACCGGCGGCCTGGCCTGACATGCCCGCCGCGATAGCCGCCCGGGCCGCCACGACACCTCCCCGTGGCGGCCCGGCCCGCGTTCTTCCGTCCGCCGTGCGGCCGTCTCGCCCGGACGCCGTGCAACCATCGGATGCGCCGGACTGTCTCACCTGACATCAGTCACTTGGACTCTTCGGGGGAGATCATGGTGCGCAGCACAACCGTAGGGGCGATGGCCGCCCTCATGACCGCCGCACTGGGTGTGGCCGCGGTACCGGCGCAGGCCGCGCCGGCCGCCGCTTCGCAGGTCGCCGCCTGCCCCACCGGCTGGGGCAGCCTCGACAAGGCGTTCACCGCCTCGACGGCGCAGTCGGTGCGGGACGTGCGGACCGGCCGCCACGACTGTTACGACCGGATGGTCGTCGACGTCCCCGGCGCGAGCGCCGACGGCCTGGGCTTCTCCGTCGGCTACGTCGACCAGATCCACCAGGACGGATCGGGCCACCCCGTCCCGGTCGGCGGCGGAGCCGTCCTGGAGGTGCGGGTGCACGCGCCCGCGTACGACCCGGAGACCGGCGAGGCGACCTACCCCGGTGCGTCGTCGGGACAGCCCCTGCCGGGCGTGGACCTCACCGGCTACGGCACCTTCCGCGACGCCAGGTTCGTCGGCAGCTTCGAGGGTGACACGCAGATCGGACTGGGGGTGCGCGCCCGGCTGCCGTTCCGGGTGCTGCGCCTGGCCGACCACCTCGTCATCGACGTCGCCCACTCCTGGGGCAGCACCCGCTGAGGCCGTGCCTCCGGTCGGCGGGCGTCCGGACAGGCACCCGCCGGCGGGCGGTCAGCCGCTGCCGGAGGCCGCGCGGGTCGCCGCGTAGAGCCGGCCGGTGCGGCGCGCCGCGTGCGACGCGCCCTGTGCGACGTGAGCACGGTTCGCCCACGTCACGGGCGGGCGGCGACGGGAGCACGGCGACGGGGCGGCGCAGACCTCCCCAGGCAGCGCCGCCCCGCTTCTCTCCGACGTCGTCCCGTCTGCCCCGGCCGGGGCACTTCACACCTGCCTCACGCGTTCTCTTTCCGTCCCTCGTGCCGGGTCGGGGCGGTGAGACCGCTCGATGCGGGTACCGGGGTTGTTCACCGGCACTTCGCGAGAGGACGACGATGGGTGGGGCAAGTCAACTCCGGCGGCTCAGGACCGCCTACGCGACGGGGACGGCGCTGTGGGGCGCCGCCCTGCTGCTGACGGTGGTCCAGGGCAGCGGATCGGCCCGGCAGACGGTGTTCCAACTGCTGATTCTGGCGGCGCTGCTGACCCTGCTGCTGTGGACGACGTGGCAGCTGTGGCACATGTCCGAGGACGAACGCGGCGGCAGGCGCGAGCGCGTGGGCGCCGGCGCGGACGGCGGCGGCCGGCCGGCCGTCCCGCAGCCGGCGCCCTTCCCCTGCGCCGCGTACGAGGAGGTCCGGCCCTCGTAGGCCGGGCGACCGCCGTTCCCGGCTGCCGGCACGGGCGGGACCACCCCTCCCCTGACGGCACGGGAGGGGCCCCCTCCCCTGACGGCACGGGAGGGGCCACGCCTCCTGCCGGTACGGACGGGACCGCCCCGCCTGTCGGCACGGGCGGGGCGGCGCGGCCGGAGTCATCCGTCCGCGCCGTCCTCGGCCTCCCAGCGCAGCAGGTCGCCCGGCTGGCATGCGAGCACTTCGCAGAGCGCGGCGAGCGTGGTGAAGCGCACCGCCTTGGCGCGGCCGTTCTTGAGCACCGCGAGGTTGGCCGGGGTGATGCCGACGCGCTCCGCCAGCTCACCCACGGACATCTTGCGCCTGGCCAGCATCACGTCGATGTCGACGACGATCGGCATCAGATCACCTCGGCGAGCTCGGCCTGCATCCGGGACGCCTCGACGTCGCGGGCGACGGCCTGCGCGAGCAGCATCCGCAGCACGAGCACGATGAGCGCGACCCCCAGGACCGCGAGGGACGTCCCGCACACGAGGAGGACCACGCCCGGGGCGACGGCCTCCCCCGGCGCCAGGACGACCGCCAGCGCGAACACGAGCAGCGCTGCCGCGACGAACGCGCCGGTCACGATGTCGACGTAGCGGAACGCGGCGTCGGAGAAGACCGTGCCGCGCCGCACCATCGTCACCAGCCGCCACACGCAGACCAGGACGACCTCCAGGGCGAGGACACCCAGCACCACGATGACGAGGAGCGGGGTGCGCAGGTACGCCACGTCCGCCTTGAGCCCCTCCAGGTCGATGGCGAGCAGCGGCACCATCACCGCCTGTACGAACACCGAGCCGGCGAGCAGTACGCCGAGCACGGCACGCAGAGCGAGCACCGTGAGCTTTCCCATAGCCCCTCCCATAATCGAGCAACGATGGGAATCTATCGATATTCGATAGGTACGGCAAGCGAGGTGCTCCCTCGGTCACCTGCCGGGGTCGCGGCGTGTTACCCGGGGGAACCGGGTCGAAAGCCGCAAGCGTCCTCGTGAGGACTCCGGGTAGGCGCATAATGCGGGCGGGTGGCCGGTCCTGACCGGACCCGTCCGCACGGGCGCAGGAGTTGTCGGTCGACGCCGAGGAGGTCGGATGCTGCAGGTCGTCCACGACCAGGGGCCGGTAGTGATCGCCGATCTGCCCGAGGAGGTCGACTTCGACACCAGCCCGGCGATCTCCTCGGCCGGGCACCGCCTCCTGTCCGCCGGCTGCCGCTATCTGATCCTGAACGCGTCGTCCACCGAGACCCTGGACTCCAGCGGCGTGAGCACACTGCTCGGCTTCTGGCGTCGCCTGGACGCCGAGGGCGGCGCGCTCGTTCTGGTGGGCCCCGCGGAGCATGTGCGGCGGATGCTGCAGATCCTCGGGATCGAGCAGTTCCTCGTCACGACGGAGACCCTGGCAGAGGCGACCGTCGCGGTGCGGGAACTCCAGCGGTCCTCCGGTCGCGCCGCCCGCCCCCACCTGCCGCCCGCGGACACCGCCTGACGCACGAGGCCGCGTCACCGGGGCGGAAGACGGCACGGGGAGGAACCGGACGCGGACACCCCGTCCCGCCAGGGGGCGCGCCGTATGCGCAGCGGCCCTCCGCCCTCGGACGGGTCGACGACGTGCCCGCCCCGCGTGATCTCGACGAGCCCCTCGGCCGCGAGCCGACGGGCCGCCCTGCGGGTGGGCTCCATGAGCGCGCGCCAGTCCTCGCCGTCGCCCGGACAGACGGCCCGGGCAGCCTCCGACGGACAGATGGACGCCCCGGGTGTGCGCCGGGACAGCAGCTCGAGAATCGAACGGGCCAGCTCGGCCTCGACATCGGACACGGTCCCTCTCCCTTCTCCCTCTCGCGGACCGGGGCCTCGGCACCTCCCCGCGCACCGGTGACCTGCCACCACGGTCCGCCCGTACGGCCCGCCGCGCACGTCGGGCAGCCGCTCGCGCACCTCGGGCAGCCGCCCGGGCCGTGGGCACCGCCGGCCGCAAGGTGACGGCCCGTTGACATGAGTACGCCACGAAGGGGCATCCGGACGGTCAGGTGAAAGGTACGAAAAGAGCGGACCGTTCGGACCGTTCGGACCGTTCGGACGGTACAGACGTCAACCGGGAGTTTCCGATGACGAGTTACGGCAGCCCCTCTGCCGCTTCCACCTCGCGCACGAACGGCCTGGCGATCGCGAGTCTCTGCTGCGGCATCATCGGACTCTTTCTCCTGAACATCGTCCTCGGCCCGCTGGCGATCGTCTTCGGCGCCGTCGCGCTGCGGCAGGCGGCGGCGGGGAACGGCGCCGGAATGGCGAAGGCCGGCATCGTCCTGGGCGTCGTCGACGTGGTCCTCTGGGTGACCTTCCTCGCCGTCGCCGCCGGCAACAGCGGGTTCAGCTGGTACGTGGGCGGCTGACGCCGGGCGCCGCACAGACGATCGCGGGGCCGTACCGGGCGCGTCGCGCCGGGTACGGCCCCGCGTCGTGTCCCCCTCGGGACGTCGTCCGGCCGTCGGTCCGCGGGATGCGGGATCAGGCGGTGCCGCAGGAGACCGTGGGCCAGGTCCAGTTGCCGTTGTGCTGGACGGTCACGCCCCAGTTGTTCCCGCTGCCGTCGGGCTTGGCGGTCAGCACCTGCGCACTGGGGTAACTGGCGCTGATGTTCCAGGTGGAGAGAATCTTCGCCGGGGACGGCACGTTCATCGTCACCGTCCAGTTGCTGGAACCGGAGACCGAGACATTGAGGTTGTACCGGTCACTCCACTGCTGGCCCGCGGACAGGGTCGCGGTGCAACCGGTGCTTCCCCCACCACCACCGCCCGAACCGGCGTCGCCCACGGTGATGCTGGAGCTGCCGCTGCTCTGGTAGCCCTCGGTGGCCATGATCATGTAGTAGTTGAAGCTGCCCAGGGTCATCCCGGCACGCGCCCAGGCGTCGAAGTGGTTGCCGGTGGTGATGGTGCCGCCCGTCCGCTTCGACTGCCGGACGCTCCAGTACTGGTCGAAGGTCTTGGTGCCCTCCACGGATGGGGCGTTGTACCGCGTCGTCCGATAAATGTCGTAGGTGCCGCCGTCGCTGGTGACGGTACCCATGAGCGTT
This sequence comes from Streptomyces sp. NPDC059895, assembly GCF_042731035.1. NCBI lineage: Bacteria > Bacillati > Actinomycetota > Actinomycetes > Kitasatosporales > Streptomycetaceae > Streptomyces > Streptomyces sp. NPDC059895. Next base: position 15,545 of record NZ_JBHWKO010000075.1, on the reverse strand, counting down.
CCCGTGGGCCGGTAGGTGCCCCAGTTGTCGACGATGTAGTACTCCACGAGCGGGTTCGACGTCCATCCGTACAGGGCCAGGTAGGCGTTGCCGGACGGGTTGAAGGTGCCCGAGTAGGTGACGCTCCTGCGGCCGCCGTTGCTCCAGCCCTTGCCGGCGACGAAGTTCCCCGTGTTGCTCCACTGGGTGCTGTAAGCGCCGCCGGAGCTCAGGTTCATGGAGACCGTTCCGGGCGCGTCGGTCCAGAACGAGTAGTAGTAGCCGTTGTCGGTACCGGTCTGGTTCGTGGTGATGACCGTGTCGGCGCTCGCGGCGCTCGGCAGGAGCAGCGCGAGCACCGCGGCCAACGCGGTGACCCAGACACTCCGGACCAGGGGTGCGCGGCGACCGCGACCGCTGCCTCTGCGTTCGGCGTACGTGTTCATGTCCGTGCTTCCTCCTCGAAGGACGGGGACGGGCGGGCTTCGCGGTCGAAAGTGTTGATCTGACCCCGTCAACAGTCAACAGTTTCGGCGAGACTTTCGAAACATTCGCCTGTCGGGGGGTGGCTCGTTATCAGTATTCGCGCTGTTCAGGCGGTGTGAACGGTCGACCGAACAGAGCGCCCGCCGTGCGCACGGAAATACAAGATCGACTCTTGAGTGAAGTGCTTCGAAACATTCGGAATTTTTCCGAAGTGCTTCTCCGCCCGATGCGCTCTGTTCGGCCGGTCCCGGCCGGGGAACCCGGTCTCCGCGCGAACCACCGACCGACAGGAGGCCGACGTGACGGACGAGCCGAACACCGGGGGTGAGCGGGACACCCGGCAGGACCCGACCACGCAGCACCCGCGTCCCGACTTCCCGCAGCAGGACCAGCCGCATCCCGGCTGGACCGGCCCCATGGACCCGCCGCCGGACCACGGCGAGGACTCCTACCGGGGTTCCGGCCGCCTGGAGGGCCGCAAGACGGTGATCACGGGCGGGGACTCGGGAATCGGCCGGGCGGTGGCGCTGGCCTTCGCCCGCGAGGGAGCCGATGTGCTCTTCACCTACCTCGGCGCGGAGGAGGACGACGCGCGCGAGACGTCACGCCTGGTGGAGGACGCCGGACGCAAGGCGGTCGCCGTGTCGTGCGACATCCGTGAGGAGGACGCCTGCCGGGCGCTGATCGACCGGGCCGTCGCCGAGTTCGGCACCCTCGACGTCCTGGTGAACAACGCCGCGTACCAGATGTCGCAGCCGGACGGCATCGAGGCCATCACGACCGAGCAGTTCGACCGGGTGATGAGGACGAACCTCTACGGCATGTTCTGGCTGACGAAGTTCGCCCTGCCGCACATCCCGGAGGGCGGAAGCATCATCAACACCACGTCGGTCCAGGCCTACAAGCCCAGCCCCCACCTGCTGGACTACGCGACGACGAAGGGCGCGATCGTCACGTTCACCCAGGGGCTCGCCCAGATGGTCGCCGACCGGGGCATCCGCGTGAACGCGGTCGCGCCGGGACCGGTGTGGACGCCGCTGATCCCCGCGACCATGCCCGACACCGCCGAGTTCGGCAAGCAGAGCCCGCTGGGCCGGCCCGCGCAGCCGGCCGAGCTGGCGCCCGCCTACGTCTACCTCGCCTCACAGGACGCGAGCTTCGTCACCGCGGAGATCCTCAACGCCACCGGCGGCACACCGCTGCCCTGAGCAGTGCCAGACCGGTCGTGACCGGTCACGACGACCGGTCACGACCCCTTGGCCAGCGGGTCGTGGCCCCAGTTCATCAGCGAGTGCCGCCAGCGCGAGTCCTCGACGTCCCCCGACGGCCGCTGCGCCGAGTGCCGCCGGATGTAACCGATCACCTTGCGCATATGGGCGTAGTCCTCGTCGGACAGATCGCCCTTCTTCGTGCGGAGGATGGAGACGATCCTGCGGCCCGAGGCGTGCCCGGTGGACTCGCCGCCGTCCTTGTGCTGCCCCGCCTCCCGCGATGGGTCGGAGGCCAGCCACTTCTCCAGCTCGGACGGCGTCATGTTGACCAGTTCCCGGAAGTCGTCCCAGGTCTCACGCCGGTCGTCGTCGGACGGCACCGGGCCTCACTTCTTCTTCTTGAGCGCGGACGGCTTGTGCACGGCCGAGCGGCCGGACTTGTCGCTGCGGACCTCGTACTGGGGCTCCTCCGGGGACGCGTCCACCGTGCGGCCGGCGGCCTTCGTCCGCTTGGTGATCTTCTTCTCCACGGTGCCCGTGGTCTCGCTGCCGTGACTGCTCCAGGCGACCTTGTCGCCCTTGGCCGGCTCCTTCTTGGGATCCTTCTTCCGGGAACTGTCCTTCGCCATGGTCGTACTCCTCACGGACTCCGGTGCGACGCCCCCTGCGCACCACCCTGCGGCCTGCCCCCGCGGCCCGCACGTCGGGACCGGCACCACGGCGGGACGACGGGACGGCGGGACGGGCACGACGACGGCCCCGGACGCTCGTCCGCACGCACGTCCGCACGCACGTCGGCGGTGCGGACGGCTGCCTGCCACCGAGGCACCGTCCGCACCGCCGGGGTCCTACAGCGCCCGCTCCAGGCGGTCCGCCAGCAGCTGCACGAACCTCGCGGGCTCGGCCGGCCGGCCTCCCTCGGCCAGCAGCGCGAGGCCGTGCAGCAGCTCCGCGCTCTCCGCGAGGGCGGTACGGTCCCTGCCGTCCCTGAACGCCTCGTTGAGCCCCTTGACCAGGGTGTGGCCGGGGTTCAGCTCCAGGATGCGCCGGGTGCGGGGTACCTCCTGGCCCATCGCGCGGTACAGGTTCTCCAGCGCCGGCGTCAGGTCGTGGGTGTCGGAGACCAGGCAGGCCGGGGAGACGGTGAGGCGGGAGGACAGGCGTACGTCCTTGATCTCCTCGCCGAGCCGTTCCCTCATCCAGTCGAGCAGGCCGGCGTACTCCTCGCCCTGCTTCTCGCGGTCCTCCCCGGACTCCGTCTCCCCGTCGGAGTCGAGGTCGATCTCGCCCTTGACCACGGACCGCAACTGCTTGCCCTCGTACTCGCCGACCGCGTCGGTCCACACCTCGTCGACCGGGTCGGTGAGCAGCAGGACCTCGATGCCCTTGGCCCGGAAGGCCTCCATGTGCGGCGAGTTCTCGATGCCCGCGCGGGACTCGCCCGTCATGTAGTAGATGGTGTCCTGACCGTCCTTCATCCGCTCCACGTACTGCCGCAGCGTCGTCGGCTCGGTGTCGTGGTGCGTGGTCGCGAACGACGAGACGGCGAGGAGCGTGTCGCGGTTCTCCGTGTCGGTGACCAGTCCCTCCTTCAGGACGGCACCGAACTCCCGCCAGAACGTCGCGTACCGGTCGGGAGCCGCGGCGATCATGTCCTTGACCGAGGAGAGGACCTTCTTCGCCAGCCGGCGGTGCATCAGCTGGATGTGCCGGTCCTGCTGGAGGATCTCGCGGGAGACGTTGAGCGAGAGGTCCTGGGCGTCGACGACACCCTTGACGAACCGCAGGTACGGCGGCAGCAGCGCCTCGCAGTCGTCCATGATGAAGACGCGCCTGACGTACAGCTGGAGGCCCCGCTTGTAGCCCTGGGTGGACAGGTCGTGCGGGGCGTGCGCGGGGAGGAACAGCAGGGCCTGGTACTCGAAGGTGCCCTCCGCCTGGAGCCGGATGGTCTCCAGGGGGTCCGTCCAGTCGTGGCTGATGTGCTTGTAGAGCTCGTGGTACTCCTCGTCCGTCACCTCGTCGCGGGACCGGGCCCACAGGGCCTTCATGGAGTTCAGCGTCTCGGGCTCGGGCGGTGTGCCGCCGTGCTCGTCGCCGCCGTCCCCGTCGCCGCCGTCCGCCGCGGTGCGCTGCTGGGGGACCATCCGGACGGGCCAGGTGATGAAGTCGGAGTAGCGCTTGACGATCTCCCGGATCTTCCACGGGGAGGTGTAGTCGTGGAGCTGGTTGTCGGGGTCGGCCGGCTTGAGGTGCAGGGTGATGGCGGTGCCCTGGGGGGCCTCGTCGACCGTCTCCAGCGTGTACGTGCCCTCACCGCGCGACGACCAGCGCGTGCCCTGGCTCTCGCCGGCCCGCCGGGTCACCAGGACGATCTCGTCCGCCACCATGAAACCGGAGTAGAAACCGACGCCGAACTGCCCGATGAGCCCCTCCGCGGCGCCGGCGTCCTCGGCCTGCCGCAGCTCCTCCAGGAACGCGGCCGTGCCCGAGTTGGCGATCGTGCCGATGAGCCGGGAGACCTCGTCGTACGACATCCCGATGCCGTTGTCCCGCACGGTGAGCGTGCGGGCGTCGCCGTCGGCCTCGATCTCGATATGCAGGTCGGACACGTCGGCGTCCAGCGTGTCGTCCCGCAGGGACTCGAGGCGCAGCTTGTCCAACGCGTCGGAGGCGTTGGAGACGAGCTCACGCAGGAAGACATCCTTGTTCGAGTAGATCGAGTGGATCATCAGTTGGAGGAGCTGACGGGCCTCCACCTGGAACTCAAACGTTTCGGTCGGCATGGTCGTGACTACCTCTCCGTCCCCGACGTGCAGAACTGACTGACGGCAGCACTGTAGATCAGCCGGTCACCGCATCCGCACGGATCCGGACGGGTCCGTGCGGATGCGAACGGGTCCGTGCGGATGCGAACGGGTCCGTGCGGATGCGAACGGGCGCCCGCGGCCGCCGGGCGTACGCCCCGGTCAGGCGGCGCGGTCACGGGGGCGCGCGGTCCATGCCGAACCCACCGTCGGGCGGGCCGACCCCACCGTCGGGCGGGCCGACCTGACGCGGTAGGTGGTCTTCGACGGGTCGTGGACGGGCTCGCTGAGCGCGATGCGGCCGGTGGCGCGCAACTGCTCGCACACATCGGTCGGCAGGGCGACGTAGCAGCCGCCGCGACCGGAGTCGGAGTCGACCGGCCGCCAGTAGCTGTACCGCCGGCGTCCGCTCGCGTACTCGGTCGCGAACACGGTGGTGCGGCTGTCGGAGAGTATCCGCAGGACCTCCGCCTCGGGCGAGCGGAACGAGGGCGAGGAACGCACGGGGAACGGCCCGGGGGCCTCCCCGGCGGGGCTCCGGCCCACGCCACCGCCGTCGGGCCGACGGCCCGGTGGAGTGCGGGGAGCCGGCAGGCGCCCCGCGGGTCGGGCGGGTTCGCGGCGGCGTTGGAGGGAACAGGTGGAGCGCTGGGCGTCGGGGGCGGCGGAGGGGAGGGGCTGGACCTGATCGAGGGTGAGCGGCATCGCTGTGGCCTTTCCGGGAAGGGGTACTCGACACCGCTTACCCGTTCGGGCCGGTGTTGATCTCTCTTCCCGTCATTCTCGTGCACAGCACCGACATTGGTCAGGCATTTTGCTGCACACCGCTGAAAATGTTCCGACGTTCTCGCGCGCACCCCGATGGTGCTCAGACGCGCAGCGCGGTGTGCAGGCGGACGGTCGTGCCGTCCTCGGGGGTGGAGCGGATCTCGACGAGGTCGCACAGCTGGTGGGCCAGCCACAACCCGCGGCCGCCGGCCTGGGCGCCGCGGGGTCTGCTCCGCCCCGCGAGGGGGTCGTCGATGTACCCGCGGTCGTGGAACTCGCAGATCAGGCGGTCGTCGTCGGCCCAGGTCCGCAGGGAGCCCTCGCCGCCGCCGTGCTGGACGCTGTTCGCGGCGATCTCCGTGGCGGCGACGTGCAGCTCCCGCAGCCGCAGCGCGTCGAGACCGTGCCGCCGGGCGCACTCGGCGATCTTGGCGCGTACCGCGGCCATGTCGCCCTGCCGGTACCGCAGTTCGTCGTACGGGTCGCAGGGCGGGGCCAGCGACTCGAACGGGTAGGCCGCCTCCGGGTCGAAGCCGTCGTAGGGGTGCGAGCGGCCGTTCCTGCGGACCTCGGGGTGGCAGCGCGACATCGTCTTGAGGTCGGCGTACAGGCCGTCGGTGTCGTAGGGGCACAGCAGCCACCAGGCGGGGCTGTCGGCGAAGGCCTTGTTGAGCAGCCACTCGTGGTAGTGGAGTTCCTGGATCTCGGCGCGGCTGCGCGCGTCGTCCCAGGGGGACTCGCCGATGCCCCGGACGGGGCGGCCGTCCGCCGCGTGCTCCTGGATCCACCGCTGCCAGGCGTCGATGAGGCGTCCGGGGTGGTGGGCGACGGATCCTGTGTCGACGAAGCGGACGGTCGACAGCTCGGGGAGTTCGGCGCGCAGCAGCGACACCTTCTCGTGCGGGACGGCCACGACCACCGCCTCGTCGCCGTCGAGCGCTTCCTGGATGAAGCCGAGCGTGCCGTCCAGAAACTCCTCGCGGCCCCGGTACGGGTACAGCTCGTGCCGGTACCCGGTGGCCGGGGCGGCGGTGTCCTGCGACAACCGGTCGGTCATGGCGCGATCACCACCGGTACCTCGGGCGCGGCGAAGCCGGAGAGCTCCCAGCACCGCCGCACTATGTCGTTGGCCCCCTCGAGGATCACCACGCGGCCGGGCAGGCACCTGGCGGCGTCGGCCAGCGCGCTCATGCCCGCCGCGTCGAAGAACTCCAGGTCGTGGCAGATTAGCCGCACGGTCGGGGCGTGGGTGAGCAGGCTGCGCAGCACCGCGCCGAACGCCGCGGCACCGTCGGAGTCGATCACTCCGTTCACCGTCCAGTGACCCTCTCCGGTGCGGTACACCCGGAACTCGGGTGCTGCGGGCCGACTGCCCACATGGTGCGGATGCACGCATCTGACCTGGTCGAGCGTGGGAGGGTCCCAGTCGGCCGGCCGGTAGGTGCACAGCACCATGGCGCCGCTGTCGGCGGCGAACTCCTCCAGATCCAGTTCGCTCTGGAGCATGGAGTCCGGCCGGGCGCCGTCGTGGCCGGCCGTCACGTGGCGCAGGATCCGCAGGGCGCGATAGCCCTCGCGTCCGACGCTCGCCGCCTCGCGGCGCACCGCGGCCAGCAACGAGCCCTCCAGCACGGCCGGATCGAGCACCACGGGCGCCGGCGTGTCGGGGAGTTGCCGGGCGGGTCCGCCGCCGGCGCCGACGATGACGACCTTGTCGCCGAAGAGCGCCCCGTCCGCCACGAAGGCACGGCTGCGTTCGACGACGTTGTCGGCGGGCTCCAGGAGCTGACAGAGGTGATCGCCGCTCTCGACCTCGTCCAGCGTCGCCAGGCTGCGCGCCGCTCTCACCGGTGCTCCCCTCATCACTCCTTCACCTTACTCGCGCCCTGGCCGCCGCCCTCCGGGGGCGTCCCCGCTGCCTGCCCCCCTCGCCGTCTGCCCCCCCCTCGCCGTCTGCCGTCTGCCGTCTGCCGCCTACCGTGCCGCCGGGTTCCGGTCCGTCCGGTCGGCACGCGCCGCGCGGGCCTCGCGGGCCTCGCGGGCCCACCCGAGGACGGCGGGGGCGCAGAAGTCGGCGAAGCGTTCGTAGTCGTCGGGGGTGTTGTAGACGTGGGCGGACAGGCGCAGGTATCCGGTGCCCGCGAAGCTTGTGAAGGCGGTCTCGGCGCCCAGCTCGGCGACCGCCCGGTCGCGCAGCGCGTCGGCCTCGATCCGGGTGGCCGCGAGACCGTCGGGCAGCGGGACCAGTCGCATGCCCGGTACCGGCATGCCGACATCGGCCGCGGCCGCCGGGCCGTCCGGTGTGCCGAGGGCGGCTGCGACGACACGGGCGCCGTAGTCCGCCAGGTCGTCCATGTAGCGGCGGGCGGTGTCCCAGCCCCGGGCGGAGCCGATGAAGTCCAGTGCCGTGGGCGCGGCCGGCCAGCTCGTGGCGTCGAGGGTGCCCTGCTCGTCGAACCGCGCGGGGAAGGGTTCGTCCGCGTTCCAGGAGCCGATCAGCGGGTGGAGGCCGGCGCGCAGCGGGCCGCGGGCGACGAGCGCCGCCGTACCGCGCGGGGCGCACGCCCACTTGTGCAGGTTGCCGACCCAGGCGTCGCACACCAGGCCGTCCAGCGGCGCGGCGAGGAGTCCGGGGGCGTGCGCGCCGTCGACGAGAAGAGGGATGCCGCGCCGGGCCGCCTCGGCCCCGACGCGCTCGACCGGCATGCGGCGGGCCGTCGCCGAGGTGATCTGGTCGAGGACGATGAGCGCCACGCCGTCGTCCACCTCGGCCAGCACGGCCTCGTACGCCTCGGTGGCGCCGGCCGCGAGCGGCACGCGGCGGTGCGCACGCGTGTGCCCCAGCGCCGGGCGAGCCGCTCCGCGCCCATGGTGACGGCGCCGTATCCGTGGTCGGTGACGACGATGTCGCCTCCGGGCCGCGCGGCGAGGGCGGCGTACACGATGCCGACCCCGGCGCCCGCGTTCGGGACGAGAGCCAGGTCATCGGGGTCGACGCGCAGGTGGCCGGCGAGGCCGGCCCGGACGGCGGCGACGCGTTCGGGGAGGTCCCCGAACCACTTGACCGGTGCGCGTTCGGTCTCGGTGCGCAGCGCTTCCTGCCGTTCCTGCGCCACCCTGGGGACGGCGCCGAAGGAACCGTGGTTGAGGTGCAGCATGCCGGGGTCGAGGCTCCAGGCCAGGGCGGCGGGCCGTCCGTCGGGCAGAAGCAGGGGGTGGGGCGCGGGGCAGGGCGCGGGGCGGGCCCCCGCACGGCCCCCCGCACGACCCCCGGCACGGCCCCCGGCACGGTCCGTGGTGCGGGTCTCGGGGTCGGTCATGTGACTCCTGACGGTGATGGCGCCTGGACCCGGCGGCCTTGACGCGCGGTCACGACAACGAGGCGGCAGCGGTGTCCTCGCAGCCGGCGGGGTCCTGCCGTGGGGACGGGACGGGGACGGGACGGCGTCCGAGCCGGCACGGGACGCGCGTCACAGGTCTGCCGGCGCGCGGACGGGGCACCAGGGCACCGACCACCGCATCCGACCGTGAAGGAGCTGCGCCGATGGCGAAGAACCTGACCCCCAAGTACACCGTCCCGGGCATCGAGCGGGAGGCGGCCGGCCGGCTCATCGGCGTGCTGCGGCTGCGCCTGCACGCCCTGAACGACCTGCACCTCACGCTGAAGCACGTGCACTGGAACGTGGTGGGCCCCCACTTCATCGCCGTGCACGAGATGGTCGACCCCCAGGTGGACCGCGTCCGGGACATGGCGGACGACGTGGCGGAGCGCATCGCCGCGCTGGGCGGCGTCGCCCAGGGTACGCCCGGCGCCCTGGTGGAGGAGCGGAGCTGGCAGGACTACTCCATCGGGCGGGACGACGCGATCGCGCACCTCGGCGCCCTGGACCTGGTCTACACGGGCCTCATCGAGGACGTCCGGAACGCGATCAAGGAGGTCGGCGAGATCGACCCCGCGACCGAGGACCTGCTGATCGAGCAGCTGAGGGACCTGGAGCAGTTCCAGTGGTTCGTCCGAGCGCACCTCGAGAGCAGCAGCGGCACTCTGGCGACGGCCGACGCCGGCACCGAGAAGGAAGCGGCGGCGCGGGGCGCAGAACTGGGCTGAGCGGACACCACGGGGCGCCGGGCCGGGCCGGGCCGAGTGGGATACGGGGAGCGGCTCACCGCCGTACGGGCGCGCCCGCGGGCCGGCTCCCGACGGCGACCGGCTCAGCGTCGCCCGGGGGCCCGGCCGCGGGCGGCGGATCGCCGCGCTCCCCCGCCGCGCGCCCGTCACGGGTGCTTCGCGGCCCGGCCGGAGCCCGTCGGCGTGCGGGGTGCGTGCGTCGGCCGTGCGTGCGCTCCCCCAGGGGCCGCCGCCCGCCCCTTTACAGCCGGGCCGTACGGCTTCACCCCGCTTTCGGCGGGTAGACGCTGCCTCGGCGGCGGACGGTCGTCGCTGCCTCAGCGGCACCGATCGGGAAGGGGAACACCGTGGACGGATCAGCGGTACGGGCCGTGGGCTGGGCCCGCGCACTGCCGATGGACAGCACCGTCAAGGAGGCTCGCGACTGGGCCCGCCGACATCTCGACACCCTGGGCTGGACCAGCAGCGACCCGGAGACGGTGGACGCCGTCCTGCTCACCGTCTCCGAACTGGTCACCAACGCCCACCGGCACGCGCGCAGCAGCGCTCAACTGGTCCTGGCCTGGGACAGCCGCTGCCTGCACATCTCCGTCCACGACGCGTCGGCCGACCTGCCGACCCCGCGTCCGCCCAGTACGGAACGCATCGGCGGACGCGGCATGCTGCTCGTCGACGCGCTGGCCGACAGCTGGGAGACCCGTCCCTGCCCGCACGGCAAGACGGTCACCGCGTGCTTCCGGCCGTCGCCCGCCGCGTCCTGATCCGGACGGGCCCGCGCCCTTCGGGTGGGTCAGGTCGCGGGGGCGGTGCCCGACTCGTCGGCGTGCCGCCCGGCGAGCGGCGGTGAGGCGTCGCAGGACCGGCCGGTGAGATGGTCGGCGGTGCCGGTGACGTCCAGCATGCGCACCAGGTGGGCGGGCCGGTTGTCGAGGTGCAGGGCGATCCCCTCCGGGTGCGTGCGCCGGCGGAGCATCAGCAGCGCGGACAGCCCCGTGGAGTCGAGCACGGTCAGCGCCGCGCAGTCCAGGCGCAGGTCACGCGGTGCGGCTCCGTGTTCCCGGGCGTGCGCGTCGAGGGCGCCCGTCACCAGGGCGAGGAACAAACCGCTCGTGTCGTAGTCGAGTTCGCCGCCGATCGCGACGGTGAGGGCGCCCGGGCGGGAGGCCCGCGTGGTGACGTGGAAGGAGGGGTGCGTGCTCATGCGGGTGTTCCTGTGCCGGGGACCGAGGGGGAGGGAGGGTGGTCGAGGGTGGCGGCCGTCTCCTTCAGGAAACTCTGGGCGCGCGGGAAGTCGTGCAGGTGTCCGGTGAGCACGGTCAGGCCGAGCCGCAGCGCGTCGACGGGCACCCGGCGGACGGTGAGGATGCCGGCCGTCCAGGCGACGAACCTGCCGAAGATGTCCGGGTCGTCGAAGTACAGCGCGGTGGCCAGGAAGTCGAGGATGTGGCAGAGGTCCTCGGCGGTGCGCTCGTGCTGGGCGGGGGTGTACGACCGCATGGCCGGGTACCGCTCCTCCAGGTCGTGCAGCGCCTGTTTGACCAGGGACGACCGGTTGCGGGTGACGAACGTGTACTCCTGGTCGGCCAGATGGGGCAGGTCGTCGACCTGGTGCCGCGGCACGAAGGCCTGCCGCGCCTCGATGCCGGCGTCGAGCAGGTCGGCGGCGTCCCTGGCGTCCCGTGCCCAGGCGTCCGCGCGGACGGCGCGGGCCTGACGGCCGTCGGGGCCGAACGCGGCACCGCCCGCCAGGACGGGTACCCCTATCGACTGACAGGCGGTCAGCGCCGCGTGGGCGGTGGGCAGATGGGTGGGGATCGACGCCGACAGCAGGACGGCCTCGGGTCCGGTGGCGTGCAGATGGGCGATCAGGTGGGGTGTCGGTACGTGCGCGCCGAGGAAGTCCACCTGCCAGCCCCGGCCCCTGAGGGTCTCCGCCACCAGACGGGCCGGCAGGGCGTGCCACTCCCCGTCCACGCAGGCCACCGTCACCCGGGGTCTCGTCCCCGACCGCGGCGGCGGGCGCCGGGCGAGCGCCGCCACGGCGCGGTCGTTGATGGCGGTGGCCACATGTTCGTCGGCCACGGTGATCCGGCCGGCCGCCCATTCCTCACCCACCCGCCGCTGCACGGCCGCGATGACGTCGAGGAGCAGGCTCTCGGCGGGCCACCCGTCCCGCGCGGCCGCGCTCACCACGTCGATCGCGCCTGTCTCGTCGGCGTCCAGAGCCGCCGCCCACAGCCGGTCCCGCAGCCGGGACACCTGGTGGTCGGCCGTTCGGCCACCTGTCATGCGCCGTCCTTTCCGCTCCCGCCGTGTGCGGCGGCTGTCCGGGTGTGTCCGTCGACGAGGTGGAGCGGCCCCCGGCCGCTCATGGGGTTGGTGATGGCGAGGGTGGCCATGTCGTCGTGCGGACCCGGGCCCAGCCACTGGGCGACGAGCATCTGTACGCGTTCGACGACGGCCTCCGCGGGCATCCGCGCGCAGGCGGCGAGCGCCTCGCGCAGCCTGCGCTCCCCGTACAGCTGGTCGCCGAGGGGGCCGCCACGGGCCTCGGTGATGCCGTCGGTGTAGAGCAGGCATGTCTCGCCCGGGGCCAGTACGGCGCGCGCGGTGCGGGCGCGTGCCCGGGGGATGGCGCCGATCAGCTGGCCGGAGGTGTCGGCCTCCTCCACCTGTCCGTGCCGCCGCACGATCAGCGGCGGCAGGTGGCCGGCGCTGGTCAGCCGCAGGTGGACCTGTCCGGCGCGGCGCCGGGCGGAGGCGAGGACCAGGGTGGCGAACCGGGTGTGGTGGGAGTTCAGCAGGGCGTCGTTGAGCAGGGTGAGGACCTGCTGGTGGTCGCCGGCCAGCGGCAGCAGGGCCTGGAGGACGCTGCGGATCTTGCCGGTGAGCACGGCGGCCTCCAGGCCCTTGCCGGCGACGTCGCCCAGGACGACGAACGTCTCCTGCGAGGGGTCAGTGCCGGGGTGGACGTCGTAGAAGTCGCCGCCGACGCGTTCGTGGTCGCGGGCGGCGCGGTAGCGGCCGGCGTAGCCCACTCCGTTGACGTGCCGCAGCGTCGGGGGGAGCAGTTCACGCATCAGCACCGCGGTGATGGAGGACTGCTCGGCGTAGAGGCGGGCCGCGGAGAGGGCGGCTCCCGCGCGGGCGGCGAACAGCCGCGCGAAGACCTCCTCGCCCTCGTTGAACGCCCGTTGGCTGCTGGACCGCAGCAGGACGAGTGCGCCGGCCGGGACGCCGTGCCCGGGCAGCGGGGTGACGATGACGGAGCCGATGGGACCGGTGAAGCCGGGCGGGATCGCCCAGTCGGGGATGTCGTCGGGGCTGATCCAGCGGGCCGGCACGGGCGGGAACCCCTGGATCGCCTCGGTCAGTCCGGGCACCTCCCCGGTGTCGATCAGCCGCATCGTCTGGGTGACGGGGCCGCCGCTCTCGGCGTACGTCAGCGGGTGGTGGCGTCCCTGGGCCGGGGCGACGATGACGGCGGCATCCGCGATGTGACGGGCTGCCATGCGGGCGGTCACCTCGAGACAGTGGTCGACGTTCAGGGACGACAGGAGGGCGCTGGAGACCTCGGCGAGGACGGCGGCCCGGTCCTGGGAGTCCTTGAGGGCCTGCTCGGTGTGCCGGAGGTCGGTGTCCTCCACCAGCCACCACACCACGTCGCCGTGTTCGCCGGGGCCGGCGGTGGGATGGGCCTGGAAGGTGCGTCCGGTGATCGCGCCCGACGCGGGGTGCGGGGACCGGGCGTCCGTGCCGGACCGGCTCAGTCGGTGGTGCGCGTCGGACAGCCAGCGTGGGGCGGTCCGCTCGAACCAGTCGCCCCCGGACGCGTCGGGGAAGAGGGTGCGTGCGGCTTCGTTGATCTCGACGACGCCCCCGTCGCGGCCCACGACGAGGACCGGGTAGGGAGCGCTATTCCACGACGCGCCGACGCTCGCGGCGCCGCCGTGCGGACGGGCAGGGGGGCCAGGCGAAGGAATCACAAGCAGGGGAACGCATGGTGCGCACCCCACCCCCTCTCTGCAGCTCGAAACTGTTGACCTTCGACAACCGTCTCGTACTCGGTACGGCCCGCGCAACCTCGTGACGCGTTGTACACGAATCCGCCCCGCCTCCCGGTACACCACACGCCTCCCCCCGGCGGCGGTCGCGTACGGGCAAGGCGTCCCTGGTCACCGGCCCTGGCCGTGCCCTTGCCGCGGGACCTGTCCGCGGGGTGTCTCCGCCCCGCCGGCGGGCCGGCCCTTCTCCGCCGCGGGCCGTGTCCGGGCGGTGTGCGCGGGGGCGGGGCCCGGCGTCCGGGTCCGGGTGTCCGGCACTCGGTCACCGGCGGTCCGGCGGTTTCCCGGGGCCGGTTCCGACGCGCCGTCACCGCCCCGGGACACGGAGGTACGGCTCGACGGGACGGCCGGAACGGACTCGCGGGCCGCCGCGGCGCTGCCGGCCCCGGGGTCGGCGTCGTGGTCGGGCAGGTCGCCGGCGGCGGATCCTGCGGCGGCGGATCCGGAGAGGGAGACGCCCAGCAGGGCGGCGAGCAGCGCGGCGCCGGCGGCCGCCGGCGTGCGCCGGCCCGGCCGCCGGACGGCGGGGCCCCGGTGCCCGGCGCCGGCCGCCCGCGCGGGCCGGCCGAAGCGGGAGCGGAACGCGGTCGCGGCCCGCTCCCCCACCCGCCGGCCGCCCCGGTGCTGCCCCGACGGACGCCCGGCGGGTGTCGCGGCCGTCTCCAGGGCCGTCAGCGCCCGGGCGCACGTGAGGGCGTCGGGGCGACCGCATGTGTCGAAGGCGGTCATGGCCTCCAGCAGACCGGCCAGACCGGCCAGTTCCCCGTCGAGACCGGCGGGAACGGCCGGCCGTCGGTGGAGGCGGGCCATCGCCGCCTCCAAGGGGACACCGGGGTACTCCAGTTCGCCCTTGAGGCACTCCAGCAGCGTCAGCCCGAGGGCGTACACGTCCACGGCGGGGCCCGTCCCGTCACCGGTGACCTGTTCGGGGGCCAGGTACGCCGCCGTGCCCACCAGCACTCCGGTCGCGGTACGGGCGCTGTCGTCGATCCGCCGGGAGATGCCGAAGTCGGTCAGGTGCGGGGCGTCCTGCTCGTCGAGGAGGATGTTGGACGGCTTGACGTCGCGGTGCACCACTCCGGCGGCGTGCACATGGGCGAGCGCCGTCGCCAGGTCCGCGCCGAGGGCGCACACGGCGGCGGGGGTCAGCCGTCCCGCGGCGATGCGGGCGCGCAGCGTGGAGCCCCGGACGAGCTGCATGACGAGAAAGGGCAGGTTCTCGTCGCGGCCGACGTCGTAGACGGTGACGAGTCCGGGGTGGTGGAGCCGGGCCAGCAGCAGCGCCTCATCGCTGAAGCGTTTCTCCGCCTGTGCCTCGCCGCCCCTGAGGAGCTTCACCGCCACCGGGCGTCCGAGCCGCAGGTCGAACGCCTCGTGGACGTCGGCGGCACCGCCCCGGCCGAGCGGGGCGTCCACCCGGTAACGGCCCGCCAGGACGCGTCCGCCGAGGGGTTCCGGCACCGAAGGCCATGGGCGTACCGGCATGTGTTCCCCCCAAGGGACGGGTGTGGACGGCGGTGGATCCGTGGGTCCGTGGACGGCGGTGGATCCGTGAATCCGTGGACGGCCGTGGATTCGTGGACGGCCGTGGATCCGTGGATCCGGTGAATGCCGGGGCTCCGGCGGGGACGGCGGGCGGGTCCGGGCGAGGTGACGTCCACGGGTCGTGCCGCGCGGGGCGTCGTCGTGCCGCGGCCGCCCGCCATGAGGCCTCGGGTACCCGCCTGCCCGGCCGTCACGCCCGGCCGGCCGGGGTCGGGGCTCGGGGACTGCGGACCCCGGCCGGGGTCCCGGGGGACCGCGGACGGAAGCTCGGGGACCGCAGCGCGGAGGCCCAGGGACCGCAGACGAAGGACTGCGGCGCGGAGGCCCCGGGGACCGCAGGCGCCGGCCCAGAGACCGCAGGCGAAGGCCCAGGGACCGCGGCGCGAAGGCCCAGAGACCGCGGGCGGAGGCCCAGAGACCGCAGGCGAAGGCCCAGAGACCGCAGGCGGAGGCCCAGAGACCGCGGGCGGCCGCGAAGTGGACCGTGTAGGCGGAGACCGCGATCCAGACGCCGGCGAGGATGACGAGTTCCTCGACGGCCGCCACTCCTCTGGTC
>NZ_JBHWKO010000074.1:0-21308 GCF_042731035.1 Streptomyces sp. NPDC059895 | reverse complement strand
GGCGAGTAGACCTTCATCACCATAAAAGATGCCTCCTACCCGACCTCTACCGGGGCCGGGATCAGAGGTGTCCACCACTCGGGGACAGGC
This sequence comes from Streptomyces sp. NPDC059895, assembly GCF_042731035.1. Lineage (NCBI taxonomy): Bacteria > Bacillati > Actinomycetota > Actinomycetes > Kitasatosporales > Streptomycetaceae > Streptomyces > Streptomyces sp. NPDC059895. The sequence continues at coordinate 21,218 of NZ_JBHWKO010000074.1, read as the reverse complement.
CCCGGGTTCACCAACCCGAACCTGCTGCTCGCCGGCGTGATCGGCCAGGGCAAGAGCGCGCTGGCCAAGTCCTTCGCCCTGCGTTCGGTCGCCTTCGGGTACCGCGTCTACGTACCGTGCGACCCGAAGGGCGAATGGACGCCGGTGGCAGAAGCCCTCGGCGGCCGGTCCGTCGCCCTCGGCCCCGGACTGCCCGGACGCCTGAACCCCTTGGACGCAGCCCCGCGCCCGCAGAGCGTCTCCGAGGCCGACTGGGCCGGCGAAATCCGCAAGCGGCGCCTGCTCCTGCTCGGCTCCCTAGCCCGGACCGTTCTGGGCCGGGACCTGATGCCCATGGAGCACACCGCCCTGGACGTCGCCCTCGACACCGTCGTCACCCGCGCCACCACCACGCAGGGCACACCACTCCTCGGCGATGTCGCCGCCACCCTCAACAACCCCCACGCGCTCGACGAGGCCGCCGAAATGGTGTCGGGCCAGCTCGGTGTCGCCGCCCGCGACCTGGCCCACGCCATGCGGCGCCTCGTCCACGGCGACCTGGCCGGCATGTTCGACGCCCCCTCCACCATCGCCTTCGACCCGAACGCGCCGATGCTCACCATCGACCTGTCCCGGCTCGGCGGCTCCGGTGACGACACCGCCCTCGTTCTCGCGATGACCTGCGCGAGCGCCTGGATGGAATCGGCCCTCTCCGATCCGTCCGGAGGCCGGCGCTGGATCGTCTACGACGAGGCATGGCGGTTGATGCGGCACGTCGGCCTGCTCCAGCGCATGCAGGCCCAGTGGAAGCTCAGCCGCGGCCTCGGCATCGCGAACCTCATGGTGATCCACCGGCTCAGCGACTTGCTCACCGCCGGCGACGCAGGGTCGCAGGGGCGCGCCTTGGCCGAAGGACTCCTCGCGGACTGCTCCACCCGCATCATTTACCGCCAGGAGACCGACCAACTCCACGCGGCGGCCTCGCTGCTCGGCCTGACGTCCGTCGAAATGGACGCCATAGCCCACCTCAACCGAGGGCGTGGCCTGTGGAAAGTCGCCGGCCGATCCTTCATCGTGCAGCACCTCCTGCACACGCGCGAGCTGGCGCTCTTCGACACCGACGCTCGCATGCACTGAAACGCAGGAGGCACATGAATACCGATGCCCAGCGCGAACTGATACCTCGCGACGCCCCCCTCCACCTTATCGGCGCGCTCGACGACATGAAGGCCGAACTCCTCGACGCCGCCAAGCAGTAGCAACTGCTGGACGAAACCGGTCACGTGCCGGCCACGCCGTCCTACGCCGATCTGCTCCAGCATGCCGCCGACGCGCAGACCCTCTTCCACGACGTCGTCCGCATGACTTCCGACTTCGCCCGGACCGCCCACAGCACAGGCCGCGTCGGCAGCGCCGTCCTCGCCCACCTCGCGACGGCGGCCACGACGTCGAGCCACGCAGCACCGTACTTCGCCGAGACCGCCCTTTCCCTGCCCCGGTCCTCCAGCCCGAGCGACCGGCACCACCGGGAAAACCGCATGGTCATCGACCACGCCACGGCCCGCGGCCCATCTGCGGCGCACGTCGGAATCACTCCGCGACGCGATCAGGGAACGCGACGACCACCTCGACTTCCACCGCTTCTTCCCCACGCCTTCCCGACGACAGAGCCCGACGCCCCACCGCCCAGGCCGATCGCACGCCACCGGTAGCCCGCACCGAAGCATCCACGCCGACATCGCTCTCTCAAGGAGTCCCCTGAACCGCCCCGCCCACTTCAACGACGCCGACTGGGCCGAGTACCAGCACTGCCAGGCCGAGCACGATGACCTCATGGCGCAGGTCGCCGAGCGCGAAGCCCAGATGGAACACGGCTTGATCAATGCCTACGACGAGTACGCATTCGACTTCACTCCCCTTCCGGAGCCGAAGCCCAGCACCGCTCGCCGGACGCCGCCGCCGCGCCACACACTCCCGCGCGGGAGAAGCCGTGCTCTCTGAGGACAAGAACACCCCGACCGCCTCCCCCGCCGACGCCCACCACACCTGCGTCGACACGTCTGCCATCGCGCCACTCCCCGACCACCGCAACGTGAACACCGCCTGGTGGCAGGAGCTGTGGCGCCGCCACGCGCACATCACCACGCCTCTGCGGCAGCGCGGGCTGGAGTGCGACATCGAATTCGGACTCAGCACGTACCTGGTGCACGTATCACTCCCGGACGGCAGCTACCTGATCGTTTCACCACCGCAGGAGCCACCTTCCAACCGTCCGCCGGGGGACCCGGAGGGCTGGACCGTTACCCGCCAACACCACGACGGCCACGAGCCGTACGAGCTGATCTACGACTCAACCCCCTCGGTCGACCCCAGTGCCCCCAAGCGGCCCGAAGCCCGCCACGGCGGCAGCGCCTCGCACCTGATCGAGGCCATTGACCAGCGGCTCGCCCCACTCGGCCTGCTCCAGGCTCCTCCCTCGTCTGCCGGAAGCCCGCGGGTGCCTGCAGCCCCGCAGCCCCACGCACCAGAGCCCCTGGACCTCTTCGACGTCGCCCAGGACAGCACGCTGCACGACTCCGACATCAGTACCGCGAGCGAGAACGCAGCGCCTCAGACAGCAGGGCCGTCCGTCGGTCCCGCCGCCAGCACGGACCGCACCACCATGTACGTCTACGGCGACACACTCCTCGCGCTCACCGACCGGCTCAACGCAACCGAGTCGCATGCAGACGCCGCGGCCTTGCTGCACCAGATCCTGGACCCCACCAGCGGCCTGCTGGAGCGGCTCGGCGAGTTCTTCGAGGCAGCCGGGGAGAAAGCCAAGCAAACCGAGCAGGACGACGGGTTCGATCTCCGCTACGACCTTGAGGACGCCGCAGCCGCCCTGCGCGGTCTCGGTGAGGACCTGCACACCGCCGTCGACCGCATGCGTGCCCTGGCCCCCGCGCGCCAGAGCGCCAGTGCTGGCCTCCCTGCGAGCCCAAGCCCGGGGCTGCCGCCGGCGAAGACCCCGAGGCCGGGTCGCACCCGGTGAACGAGGCGACCCCGACGCTCACTGCTGCCTCGTCCGCCGCGAAGACCTGGAATGTGCCGCCTTCCCGGAGCGGTGAGGTCCACCAGCCGCAGGCCCGGCTTCGTGGCCTCCCGTCCCGCCTGGGCCCGAGTGACGGCCCGCGCCACCGGGGAGGTGCACGCTGCGCTACCTCGGCACTCCCTCGGGGCCTGAGATACTGGCCGCGATGAGCGCCGGACGCATCGGCTGCATGACCACCCCCGCGCAAGGCAGCCGGATCCCCGAGGGCGTGCTGTATGCCTGCGACAACTCCAAGTTCGGCAGCGACGGCAGGGGCCGCTACTGGCCCGGCGCCGAAGCGTGGTTCTCCTGGCTGGAGCGGACCGTTGAACGGTACGGGCCGGATCGCTGCCTGTGGGCGCTCGCCCCGGACCAGCCGTTCGACGCCGCCGGCACCCTCATCGAGTCCCTGCCGTGGCTGGCCCGCATCCGCGAACTGGGAATCCCCGCGGCCTACGCCGGCCAGGACGGCTGCGATGTACCCGGGCTGCTGCCGTGGGATGCCTTCGACGTCCTGTTCCTGGCCGGATCGACCGCCTGGAAGCTCGGCCCGGTCGCGGAGCGGCTGGCTCGCGAGGCGAAGGCCCTCGGGAAGGGCGTGCACATGGGCCGCGTCAACTCGCGGATCCGGCTGGGCATCGCCGAGTGGTTCGGCTGCGACAGCGCCGACGGCACCTACCTCGCGTACGGGCCCGACAACAGCACCAGCGACCGCGCCCTGCTCATCCAAACCGCCGTGCGGCTACTCACCGCCCAGGGCATCGGCGTCAACTTCCGCCACGCCGCGCCCGCTTCCGCGGGCCCACCGACTCGCCCGCCCACAACGACGCCCGGCATACAGCCGACGGCGGGCACACCGTCTCCTGCACGGCGGTAGACGCGCCCCACCCATCCCGGAGTCGCCGCTGTCCGATCCTGACCAGCGGATGCTGCTGCACGACGTGGCAGACCGGCTCAACACCGTGGCCGACCACCTCCCGCTCCCAGACCGGATCCAGCCAGACCCGGCTCTGAGCGAGACCGCCCCGAGGAGAACCCCACCCCCCTTGCAACCCGGCACCCACTTCGCATTCGGCGACCACGAGGAACACGGCTTCGTCGCCTCCTTCACCTCTGCCGTGCCCGCGCACCTCGCCCATTGGTACCTGGTGCGCGAGCAGTTCGAGCCCGTCCCCGGTGAAGCAGGGCTGTACCGGCTCAGCGAGCCCGAGCGCGACGGTCCCCGCCGCACCCGCCAGGCTGTCCACGATCTGCGCCGCCAGGGCTACACCGTGCAGGCCGACATTCGCCTCGACCCAGCTCCCTCCGCCGGCCCGCCACGCCCCGTCCGGCCCCACGGAGCCCAGGAGCGCCGCAGCCGTCTCGCCCCGGCCGCCGCCGGCCGAACGACGCAGCGCTCCATACCGTCCACCACCTCCCCGCCGTCGGCCCGGCCAATTCCGCCGAAGCCCACCTACGCTCCGGCCATCCACCTGACGGCTCCGGGCGGCGGGCGGTCCCGATGACGCCCGCGAGCAATCCGGTCGCCGACGGTCCCCTGGCGGCACCGGAACTCGCCAATGCGGCACGTGACTTCCGGCTGCGGATGGCGGTCATCGACCGTGAGACCGGGGTCGCGCTCGACATGACACGCGACCGCTACGGCCGCCCCGTCCACCCGGGCGCCGCGGCAGCCGCACGAACGCACCGCGACAAGGCGGCCGTGGAGGCGTACACCACCCACCTCGCCCCACACGCCGAGGCTCTGCTCGATGCCGCCCGCCTTGTGCTCGACGAGCTGCCACCCGCCCGGCACCTGGCCGGGTGGCGGAAAGTTCTGGACGGCCTGGCTGCCTCCGCCGCCGAGATCCGCCGGGCACTCGACCGGCCGGCCGCACCCGGTTCCCCGGCCGAACGTGCTCAGCACGCAACCCTGTGGCCGCACCTCACCGCCTGGGCGGACCACAGCTCCCTCGCCAGCAACCTCGCCGACCAGCGTGACGGCCAGCGCCACAAGGCTCCGCTGACCGACGAGGAACAGCGGATGTGGACCGAGACGGCCCAGGCCGCGCAGGGGCGAGGCGAGCTGGAGCTGACCGAGTCGTGGTACGCGGCCGACGGGCAGCCGATCACCCTCGCCCACTTGGTCAAGGACGACGACTCGACGGTGGTCGCGCTGCGAGGCGACCCGGACGCACCGGGCTGGCAGGTGATTGGACACTACGGCCACGAATACGAGGCAGGGAAGGTACTGCCCGCTCCGGCCCCGCCCGGCGTGCTGCGCGCGGACGTCTCCCGGTTCAACCGCCCGGCACCGGTCCCGGAGGTGTCCCTGCAGGAACTCATCCGCGATGTTGTCGAGGGCCGAACCGCCGGTGACGCATCGAACGCTCTCTTCGGCGCGGTCCAACGCGGCAACGACGCGGGCCCGATGGTCCGTCTCCAGGAACTCCTTGAAACGAGCAGCCAGTTCGCCAGAGCCCTGGAAACCGTGCAGGGCCGCCAGATCGCCGCGCGCCTCTCAGCGCTGGGCCGGCAGATCGAGTTCCTCACCCGCGAAGTCGAGGCAGCGGCCGAGGACCTCGGCGCGACCGTCGCCGTCCTGCCCCCGCACCGCACTCCCGTGCTGCGCGCCCGCCCGCGCCCAGCCGTGGATACCACACCGCCCACGCCGCCGCTCCGCGCCAGCGCCACCGCCCGCCACCGCTGAGCAGCACCGCCCCCGGCTGCTTGCAGCCGGTGCCGCGTTCCTCGCCGGGTGGCTCCCGCTTGTGGCTCTGCCGGGGCCCGTCGCGGCCACCGTCGCGGTCGCCCTGCCCGGTGCGTTCCTGACCGTCGTGGTCGCCTGCGCTGACGTGGCCACGGACGCTCTTGCCTCGGCGAGTCGGTCCAGCGAGGCGTACCGTGGCTGATCCTTTCGATCGGCGTCGGACAGTCCGCCAGCCTCGCCTTGGCCGGGCGCCTTGCCGAGCATCAGCGCTGTACTCCCCGCTGCTGAAGCGGCCTTCGCTCTCGCCGCGTGCCGACGTCTCGGCCCCGCCGGACATCTGCCGCGGCCGACACCGCCGCCCGCTCCGAGGCCGGCACAAGACGCCCTGCTCGGGGCGCAACCCACCACTTTCCGACCCTTTTGAGGAGACCGACTTATGGCCGTGCGTAGGCAGTGGACCGTGGAGCATGCCTGCTCCCACCGTGTGGTTCATGACCTGTCCAATCGTCCTGCGGACAAGCGGGCGGGCTTTGCCCGCTGGCTCGCGTCGAAGGACTGCACCGACTGCTGGAAGGCGGCGCGCGACGCCGACACCGAGTCCAAGCAGGAGTGGCTCGCGGCGAAGCGCACCGAGGAGCAGGAGGCGGCTGTGGCATGGGCGAAGCAGTTCGACATGCCGCAGCTGGAAGGGCTGGAGAAGGCTCTGGACTGGGGCGAGCGCTCCCGCCACCAGCTGATGACGGCCGCGCACACCGCGCTGGTCGCGGAGGGAACCTGGGACGAGGCGGACTGGGCGGAGCTGGAGGAGAAGGCGCGGGTCATGACCCTCGCCGGGTGGTGGATCGACCAGCGCGATGCCGACGGCTCTGATCTGCTCGAACTCCTCGACTCGGCCACCGAGGCGGACCGCGGGACGGAGAACCCGTTCCGCTGACGGCGGGGAACATAGCCGGGGAACGCCGGTTAGCCAAACCGGCGTTCCTCCGGACCCTTGTTCCTCCCACCCCGCCGCCGACTGCGTGGAAGGAACCGCATGTCCCAGCCCCCGCCCACTTCGGCCTTCGCGCCGACGCCAGACCCGCTCACCCCCGACCGGGACATCACCCACGCCCACTTCCAGGCCGGTGACACCGTCGTCGTCCTGAAAGGGGTGGCCAGCGGGGAACTGTGGGGCGATGCGATGCGCGTGGTGGCACCGTCCTGGCACTCCCCGACCGACGAGGACGGGTGGCGGCTGCGGGATGCGACCGGCGGCGCCCAGTCCTACGTCACCGGCCACCCCCGCTACCTCGTGCATCTCTCGCACCGCTGCCCGGACTGCCTGATCTATCTGCGGGCCATGGAGGACGCCCTCCTTGCGCGGTTCGCCGGCCGTGACGAGCTGATCGACTTCGGCTGGTACACCACCACAGCCCTGGGCCAGCTCGTGCACATCGCCGACATCCGGGGCGGCCGGTGATCCCCCGCCTGCACGAGCGGACCCACACGCCGCGCGACCCGCTCGAAGAGGCGCTGGGGCGGCCGGTCTCACCGAACGAGGGCCTGTCGGAGTACACGGTCGTCGCCCACTGGCGCGGCCTGGATTACTTCACCCTGGACGACGAGCAGAAGACCTGGACGTCCCTCCAGTGGGCCGAGCACCTCGAAGAGGCGCTCTTGGAGCACCCGTTCGCCGCCAGCCCCGACGACGACCGGCGGGCGATCCTCCACCTCGATGTCCGCCTTCACCCGGACGACCGGGAACTGACCGGACCGGAGTGGGCCGAGGTCGCTCACCGGCTCGCACGGGCCGCTGGCATCGAGATTCCCGGCAAGGAGTCCGGCTGTCGGTGGATCGCCGTCCAGGCCCAGCCCGGGCGCCTCGACCTGATCGCCAACCTGATCCACCTCGACGGCGCGTGGCATGCTCCTCCCGTGGACACACTGCGACGCCTGGCTCATGAGGCGCGTCGCATCGAACAGGACCTCGACTTGGTCCCTGTCCGATCCGACTCCCCTTCGCGGCCTGCCGTCCGCACGGCGCTCACGGCGTCGGCACAGCTCGCGAGCATCCTCACGCAGCTCGCCAACGAACAGGCCGGCCCGCTGGCCGCAGCCCGCGGACTCGTCGAGCACACCGCGCACCGGATCGCCCGCCAGCCGGGAGCAGCCAGCACCGGTACGGCATACCGCCTGGAGCTGATCGCCCGCCGCCTCCACGCCGTCCAGCAGGACCTGGACACCACCGCAACCCGCCTGGTCCAGCCCCATGCCGTCCCGGCCCCGGCCTCCGTCCGGGACACCGCCCACCGATCACCATAGGAGAAACGTCTCCTTGCCCCGTACCGACCGCTTCCTGGACATACGCCGCGACCCGCACTCCGACGAACTCCTCGCCCGCGGCGGCGACTCCGAGGCGCACAGCATCCTTCAGCGCGCGGGCTTCGTCGCCGTCGTCCGCATTCACGAGACGTACCACCGCGCCCCCGCCGGCCTGGCCGAGGACGACGAGTCCCGTCTGGCCACCAACGCTGTCGGCCGCCTCCGAGCAGCCGGATACCACGTCGACTGCGACGCAGACTTCGACACCGACTCACGTCCGATCAACTACCTGCCGCTGGGCACCTCCGTCGCCCACGTCGCCGAGCGCCTTCGCGAGGCCACCACTACGGACGAGGCGGCCGAAGCGCTGACGGAGCTGACCGCGACCCACGACGGCGTCCTCGCCGCGCTGGAGAACATCCTCACCGCCACCGCCGACTTCCACGACGGGCTCGGCCAGGCGGCCGACCCCTACATCGCGCGGCGGCTGCGCTACCTCGCCGACGAGCACCTTCGCGTCATCCGTACCGGCCTCTCCGAGACCCGCAACCAGCTCGCCGACCGGCATGCCCCGCACCCCGGCCGCAGCGCCTGCACTGGGGAAGTCCCGTCAACCGAGCACGAGCGCTCCGCCGTGTGCGCCTGCCCGCTACCGCCACGCACCCTCCCGGCCCCGCCGCCCCCGACGGCGGCCGGACTGCGCCGCTGACTCTTACCTCGCCCAAGGACACCATGCCCGACCACGACACCTCCGAGCGCCTCGCCTCCTATGCCGACGTCCTCGCCGGCGAACTCCCCGACACCTGGACCAGCTCCCACCTGCCGGCCGGCGCCAAGGACGACCTCGCCGAACTCGCCGACCGCATCTGGGACCTGGACCTGGTCGCCGCCTCCCTCGCCGAGCACCCACTGAAGCAGGCCGCCGTCCTGACCCGACCGGACGGCGCGCAGCTCGTCCTTGTGGACCGGCACGACGAGCGCGGGGGTTTCCTCATCGCCGCCGTCGCCCCGCCCGCCCTGCCCGACGAGGCGTACCGCGCCGTCCCCGAGCCCAACGGCATCGCCCTGGCCGACGACCCGTTCCTGAGCGCCGAGCAGATCGCCGGCGACCTGCTCGCCCGCTACGACAGCGCCCTCGCCCAGGTCCGCCACAACTCCCTGGGCGGCATCCGGCCCTCCCGGCCGGACCGGGTCGTCCTGACCTGGCAGCCGGACGGCAGCATCGCCACCGTCCCCGCCGACGACCGTGCCGGCGCGGTCCTCGTGGCCCACGGCTTCGTCCAGGACCCGCAGAGCGGCATCTACCGCCTGGGGGGCGACGACACCCAGGCCCAGGCCCACGCCCTGCGCGAGATCGGCCCACACCTCGACGCGCTCGGCATCGGCACCGCTCTCCAGCACCCCGCAGGACGGACCGCGCCCACCGCCGTCCCCGCTTCCGTGCCGCCCGTCCCGGCCGGTCCCCGGACACCGGCCACCCGGTCTCGGTGAAGCAGACGGAGCCCGACTTCTGGGTGCTGGAGTACGTCACCATCACCAAGGACCCCCGCACCGACCTGGTCGTGGCCATCGGCGGCACCGACAAGGCCGCGGACATCCTCCAGCGAACCGGCGGCTTCCTCTCCGCTCCCGGCCCACGCGGGGACTATCACCGGCTTCCGCACGGCCTGCCCGTCGAGCAGCAGCGCCTGAAGGCGACCACCGCCTCGCACGCCCTGCTCGCCGCCGGGCACAGCGTCCACCTCGACCCCACGCTGAACATGCTGGCCACACCGGACGGTGAACGTGAGGCAGCCCTACGCTACCTGGCGCGGCTCGCTGAGCGGGCCGCTGCCGCCACAACCAGTAGTGAGATGGCAGAGGTCCTGACCGAGGTCGCTGCCCCCATCCACGGGCTGCTGCCCCTCGCCAGAGAGGCCGTCGTCCGCGCCTGGATCGCCGCCGGCGACCTCCAGGGGCGCGCACCCGCCGGGGAACCCGGGGAACTCGATCCCATCGCACGGCTCGGAGGCACCGCCATCTCCATGAGCGAGGCCGCCCGCGCCATCCTCCATGCCCGCAACCACGCCGTACGCCCTGCGCAGCGGCCGGGCACTGCCTCCCCGCCGCCGATCCGCGCCCATCCTGCGGTATCCCGCCGCCGTTGACCCCAGAGAGCCACATGGCCAACCTGGCCGACGAATACGGCACGGACGTCGACATTCACATCAAGGCTCTGACTACTACCATCCACACCGACACTCCGACCGGCGCCCCCTCTCACCTTACGACCTGCTGGAACGCCTCGGCCTGAAACGCCACGCATACCCCACGGACGCGCCGCTCTACGTCTGGCACACCGTGCCCGAACACCTCGACGCCGACGAGCAGAGCGGCTGGCGACCCGCGCCATCCCCGTCCTGCTCCTGGCCGGGTACGAGGTCAACTGCACGCCCGACGTCTTCGACGAAGCCGCCTACCGGCAGGCCGTGCACGACCTACGCGCCCGTGCGGCCCGCCCTGCCGCGCAGCAGCCGGCACCGGCCGGCTCCCCCTCGCGCGCAGCCCCGGACCACCGCATCCCGTAAGGCGCCTGGGCGGTCCCGGCACCGCGCCGGGGCCGCCCACCTCACCACCCGAGCCCCGGAGAAACCCGTAGCGCCCCGCACGCCCCCACCGATCAGCAACCGGCTGAAGCCCCGACTCGCCACGGCCCTCTTCCGCCACTATCTGCGCGCCTGCATTCCGACCCGGCCCGACCGCCCCTCCCCGCTGGCCGGCGCCCGCCCGGAGGCCGTCCTCGCCGAGACGCAGGACCTCGGGCAGCGCCACCACCACTGACCGTCCACCGACCCGGAGGAGCATGTCCCACCCCGCCCCCTACCCGGTGAGACTGGCCGACGAGATCACCCGCCAGCTCGGCCGGCTCGCCGACCACCTCTCGCAGCTCCCCCCGCCCCAGGCCGCGCAGGTCATCGCGCGCGTTCTCGACCCGGACACCGGAGTCCTCGGCGGCGTCACCTACCTCGTCGCCACCGGCAGCGTGTTCGCCAAGGACCAGGCAGAGCAAGGCGCGCTCCCTGCGGAGGTATGGCTCGCTCTGGGCCGCGCCTCGAACGAACTGCACGACATCACCTTCGACCTGGACGAACACGCAGACACCCTGCAGCGCGTCGGCACCCAGCCCTCCACCCCCGCTGCGAAGCCCCCAGCGCCCGCACCGCTCGTCGTACGGCGGCGCCGGTGAAGAAGAAGCGGTGGCAAGGCTGGGGGCCCGGCGAGCAGGCCGAGCAGCACTACCTCGTCCAGCCCCGTGCCCTGGCCGGCGGCGGCGACGTCCGGCACGTCTCGGAGTTCCTGCGCGCCTCGGGCTGGCGGGACAAGTCCAAGACGGGCGGCCCCCTTCACATGGAGAACCCGGACCGGACCGTCCGCGTCGCCTACGACCCCTACGTCCTTCCCGGCGGATGGACCGTCCGCGGCAGAGCAGACGGGGCGAACGGCGAGTGGTCTGCGCACCTGGGCCGACAGATCCCGGTGGAGATCATCGCCGGCCTGACCGACGCCCTCACCCACCCTCGCTCCGCCCACGCCCCCAACGTCTGGGCCCCGCTGCAGGAGCAGACCTGGCACACGCGCTTCGAGGGCCAGGACTACATGGCGACCAGTCCCGACGGCACCGCGTGGATGCAGTACCGGCAGAGCCCCGACGGGGCGGCGATGTGGTGGAGCGGAGCGAAGGACGAGCAGGGCAACGGCTGGACGGCCAACTTCACGCCGAACACCCCGATGCACCTGGTGCAAGCCTTCTCCACCGAACTCGCCAGCCCCGACCCCGTGATGCGCCCGCGCGGACGCGTTCCGTACAGCGCGCAGATCCGCACCTGGTCAGTGTCCGTCAAGCCCTCCCAGCTCAGGGCGTGGCAGCAGGCCCGCATCACGGCCGCCCGCGCCGCCACCTGGGCCCGCAACAGCGCCCAGAGCACCCGGCCGCGCACCAGCCCCCGCCCCTACACCCCGGCCGGCGGCGCACGCACCCGCCGCTGACCGCAACGGCACCGCCCCGAGGAGCCCGATGCCCGCACTCACCCCGGACACCATCAGCACCCTGACCGAAACGCTCGCGGACCTCACCGACCACCTGCGTGAGAACCCCGACCCCACAGAAGCCCTCGCCCTCGTCGAGCCCCTCCTCGACGAGTACACGGGCCTGCCCGTCCAACTCGCCGACACGCTGCGCGCCCTCGCCCGCTCCGTACAGGAACACCCGGACACTCCGCGCACCGCACAGGGCAACCTTCTGATCACCAAGCTGCGCACGGCCGCGTGGGAACTGGCCGATCAGCACACCCTCCACTACGTGCTGGACGATCTCCGCAACCTGTACGGCAGTTCGCCGTCGAGCGAGCCGGGGTGCTGCTGGTGCCGCTGAGCGAACGGCAGCTCACCGCCTTCGCCGACAAGCACGCCGGGCAGATCCCGTACGACACCAGCCCCCGCCACCTCGCCGGTCCCGGAGACGCCCGCCACGTCACCCACGGCCTGGCCGCCGCCGGATGGAACGCCGTCTCCGACCCGCTGAGCGCCGAGATCATCCTGCGCAGCCCCGATCGTCGCCACCGTCTCCAGTTCGACCCGCAGTCCCGCACATCGGCATGGTGGCGGCTACGGGCGGAGCCCGCCGGCACCGAACCCGGCTGGTACGCCGAGTTCGGCGAACTCGTGCCCGCCGAGGTCCTCGCCGCCTGCACCGACGCCCTCATCGCCCCGCCGCCACAGCAGCCCGACCCGTGGCAGCCGGTGACCTCGGCGGGCTGGCACCACGACTCAGACGGCACCGCGCGCTCGCCGGACCGTATGTGCCACATCGAACTGCGCCCGCTGAGCGAGTTCCACGACCGGCCGCCCTGGCACATCGAGACCCGCGAGCCCGGCCACGGAGAGTTTCCCGGCCCGCGTATCTGGCACGCCTACCTCGACGAGCACACCCCCGCCCACCTGGTCACTGCGTTCCTCACCGCGCTGGTCGACCGCACCCCGCTCCAACGCGGCATGTTCGACCGCACCGGACACCACACCGCTGTGCAAGAGGCCAGCCCGCTGCGTCCGCAGCAGGTGGTCGACGCCCACGCCACGCGCCTGAAGTCGATCCCCGCACGAGCACGCTCCGCCCGCCGCCAGCAGACGAAACCCGCGACGACCCCGGCGAACGCCAGCACCGCGCAGCCGTCCGCTCGCCGCTGACCCGAGAGGCCCCTCCCCATCTCCCGAGACCACCACGCACACCGCGACTTCCTGCGCCACCTCGACCACTACGTGCGGGACAGCAAGAAGATCCTCGACGCCTGGGACGCCTACTCCGACGAGCACACCGACCTCGACGGATGGCCCTACGACGACCACGCCTACGGCATGCGCGCGAGCCGGCGCGACGCCGACACCCTCACGGCGTTCGAGCCGCTCCGCCACGGCGCCCGTCACCTGCTGGCGACCGCCGAGACACCACTGGTCCAGCTGCCGGTCAACACGGTGCAGGGCCGCTGGGTCTACCAGTTGGGCGTCCTATGCGACGCCTTCGACCGGCTCGACGAACTGCACGGGCAATGGCTGGCCACCCGCGATGCCCTCCCCGCCACCGCCAAGCCCGGCACCGCCGACTTCGACAATGCCCTCGCCGAACACCACGCCGAATCGTGGAGCTACCTCCACGACTGGGCCACCCACGGCAAAGCACTCCCGGAAATCAACACCGCCGCCCGCAAGGCCCGTTCGCCTCTGGCCCCCATACCGGCCACCGCACTGGTTCGGCGAACCGCGGCACGGAAGTGAACATGCCCCCGACTCCCGACACCATCGAGGTCGGCTTCATCGCCCCGCGCCACCTCACCGCCGGGCACGTCGTCCGCCGCAAGACCACCCCCACCGACCTCCGCCCGCACACCACGGCCTGCGTGCTATGAGCACCACCCCGCAGAATCGAGGGCCCCCGCACCAGTCGTCCGGCCGCCCCCGACGCACCCGCTGACCCTCTGCCACCACCCGGAGCCCGCCTCTTTGCCGCCCTCTTCCGACAACCCCGGCGAGGGGTACGACCTCACCTTCCGCATCCTCCTCGCCATCCTCTCCGCCGCCGTCCCCTTGTCCCAGCTCGCCTGGCTGTCAGGCAACCTCACCGCCTGGCTGACCGGCCACGACTGGGTGTCCTACCAGCCGACCGCCGCCCTGCTCCACCCAGAGCAGGTCTGGCCCGAGACCGGCGCAACAGCCCTGCTGATCGGCGCACGCGTCGTCCCCGCCGCCGTGCTCCTCGCGCTCGGTGCCGTGGCCGGCGTCCTGTGGTCCCGCCACAGGGCCGGAGGCGGCCGGCGGAAGAAGATCACCGGGATGGCCAAGCCGAAGGACATCGAACCCCTGATGGCCAAGGCGATCACCGCCAAGGCCCGCTCCCTGCGCCCGAGCCTGAAGACGGCCAAGCACATTGCCGCGAAGGACACGGGCGTCCTCCTCGGCAACCTCCAAGGCACCCGGCACGAAGTCCGGATGGGATACGAGGACGTCGCCGTCGCGATCATGGCGCCGCGGTCCGGGAAGACCACCTCCCTGGCGATCCCGTCCATCCTCGCCGCCCCCGGGCCCGTTCTGCTCACCTCCAACAAGGCCGCCGGCGACGCCTACACCGCCACCCTCGACGCCCGCGCAGAGGTGGGGCGAGTGTGGTCGATGGACCCGCAGCAGATCGCCCACGCCGCCCGCGAGATGTGGTGGAACCCGCTCGCCGACGCCAAGACCCTCGACGGCGCCGGACGGCTCGCCGGTCACTTCCTGGCCGCCTCCGTCGACGCCTCCCAGCAGGGCGACTTCTGGTCCAAGGCCGGCAGCAACATCCTCAGCCAGTTGTTCCTCGCCGCCGCCCTGGACGAGCGTCCGATCACCGACGTCATGCAGTGGCTGGCGTTCCCCGCCGACCGCACCCCGCTGGACATCCTGCGCGACCACGGCTTCACCGCCGTCGCCGCCCAGCTCAAGGGCACCGTGGAAGGCCCGCCCGAAACCCGCGACGGCATCTACGAAACCGCCCGCCAGTACGCCGCCGCTCTCCTGAACAGGGAGATCGCCGCCTGGGCCACCCCGCAGAAAGACGTCCCCGAGTTCCGGCCCACCACGTTCGTCACCTCCACCGACACCCTCTACCTGCTGTCGAAGGACGGCGGCGGCGGAGCCAGCGCGCTGATCGCCGCCTGCGCGGACTCTGTGATGCGCGCGGCCACCGCCCAGGCCGAGAGGGCCGGCGGACGCCTCGACCCGCCGATGCTCGCGGTCCTCGACGAGGCCGCCAACGTCTGCAAGATCAGCGACCTGCCGGACCTGTACTCCCACCTCGGCAGCCGCGGCATCATCCCGATCACCATCCTCCAGTCCTACCGCCAGGGCCAGAAAGTCTGGGGCGATGCGGGCATGGACGCCATGTGGTCTGCCTCCACCGTCAAGGTCATCGGCTCCGGCATCGACGACCCCGACTTCGCCGACAAACTCTCCCGGCTGATCGGCGACCACGACGTGGAAACCACCTCCACCTCGACCTCCGAATCCGGCAAGTCGACCTCGGTGTCGATGCGGCAGGAACGCATCCTGCCCCCGGACGCGATTCGCGCCCTGCCCAAGGGCACCGCGCTGTGCTTCGCCACCGGCATGCGCACCGCCATGCTCGATCTGCGCCCCTGGTACCTCGAACCCGGCGCCGACGCCCTGTCCGCCGCCTCCGCCCGCGCGTCCAAGGCGATCACCGACCGCGCCGTCGCCAAGCACACCCCCCAGCACCGCGACTACGACACCACCGCCTGACCCAGCCCGACTTCCCCGAAAGCAGCATGGCCCTCACCGACCACCACGACGTCTTCATCGGCGCGACCGGCGACGGACACACCTTCCTCGTCCTCAACCGCCCCATCCCCCAGGCCACCCGCATACTGACCGACGCCGGCTTCACCGCCCGCCGGCACCACGGCCGCACTCTCTACCTCTTGCCTCCCGACACCGCCGAGGACGCCCACGAACGCGCCGGCGTCGCGGCGTACGGGCTGATGGCCCACACCCACGACCTCGTCGACCTGGCCTGGACCACCCGCCACCACAACGGCGCCCAGGACCCGCCCGACGTGACCCTCCGTTTCACCGACGGCACCGTCACCGCGACCGCCGCCACGAACGCGGCACACGCCGTCCTCCTCCAGCACGGCTTCACCCCCACCGAACGGGACGGGGACTACGAACTGCCGAGCGCCCTCAGCGAACGCACCACCCTGAGCGCCGTGGTCAGCGCCGAAGCCCACCTGCACGTCCACGGAGTGAGCGTCCACGTCGACCTCGGTATCCCCACCGTGCAGGACATCCCACCGGCCCCACCCCGCCCCAACGCCGCCTCCGTGCCGACGCACGCTCCCGCAGCCACCCGACGCACCCGCTGACCGTCCGTCCCTCTCGGAACCCTGTGCATCCCATCGACCTTGGGGCCGAGGTCACGCGACTGCACACCCTCGGCATCCTGCAAGCGCACACCGACGGCCCTCATGCCCTCGGATCGCTCCTCGGCACAGCGTAGGCCCGGCACGTATCACCGCCGCCCTCCACGCCGGCGCGGAAGACCCCCGGGCTCGTCCCAGGTGTGCACCAGCGGCCGTCCCCGAGTTCTGGCTCCACCCGCCATCGCTGACCCAGCCCGCCCCCAGACCCACAACTGATGACGACAGCACCCGACCCCAATCACACCCCCATGTTCGACGTGGACGTGCCCGCACCACTGACGCACGTGGAACGACTGCTGGCGCTCGCCGCCCTCTACACCCAGCACAACGACCGGATCGACCTCCTGTTCTCCGGCCGTGCCGCCGCCGTCCCGGACGTGTACGTGTCTTCCGCCCGGCGTCTGGAACGGGAGGCCCTCGCCTGCGTCAAGGCAGTCCGGCAGCAGCGTCTGCCCCCCATCGAGCCTGTGCCCAGCGCCGTTGTACGACTCAAGCAGACCGCCTACCTGACCAGCGGAGCCACGCGGTACCTCACCTCCGCCCAGCAGTCCCTCCCTCCCGACAATGCGCGCCCCGGCGCACGCCCCGATCCCCGCCGCGGGTTCGGCCAGTACGTCCGGCTGGCCCGTGAACTCACCGCACTCGCTCCAGCGACCGTCGCCGAATCCGCTCGGCACATCGCCGACCGACTACTGGCCAAGGCGCACCCCCACACCGCCGTCCCCGGCATGGACCGGGCCCAGCGCGACACCCTGCTCACCGTCGCCCGCGGCCACGTCAGCGTCACCGGGCAGTACGAACGCAGCAGCCGCGACCGCACGGCACCGGTGGACATCGACGTACTGCGCCACCTGGAGGTCCAGGGCCTGGTGGACCGCGAGACCGCGTCCGCCCCCTCTCCCTTCTCCGGCGGACCGCCATGCGACCGCGTACATCTGACCTCCCTGGGCGTTTCGGCCCTCAGCACGGTCATCGTCGCCCCGCTGTATGCAGGCCCGTCTACGGGCCGCCCCGCCCCCTCCCCGCCAGCGGCCACCACCGCCCGCGCACGCCGCTGACACCCACACACCCGCAGCGCGCGCTTCTCACAAGGAATTCTCCGATTACCGCCTCACCCACACTCGTCTGTATCTCTCTCGGTGCCGGCGTTCAGTCCAGCGCCATGCTCGCGCTCTCCGCCGAGGGAATCCTCCCGAAGGCCGACTACGCGATATTCGCCGACACCGGCTGGGAACCGAAATCCGTCTACGACCATCTCGACCGGCTCGAAAACGAAATCGCCGAGCCTGCCGGAATATCCGTCCTCCGGGTGTCTTCCGGAAATATCCGTGACGATGCCCTCGATCCGGATCACCGGTTCGCCTCCATGCCGCTCTACATCCTCAACCACGACGGGAAGCAAGGCATGACCAGGCGCCAGTGCACCGGGGAATATAAAATAAAGCCAATCAAGAAGAAAGTCCGGGAACTCCTCGGACATCCCTATCCGCAGCGCATCCCGAACGATGTCTTCGTTGAGCAGTGGGTCGGCATATCCACCGACGAGTTCCACCGGGCCAAGGACGCCGACGTCCGCTACATGCACAACCGGCACCCTCTCATCGACATGGGATGGTCCCGCAGCGACTGCCTCCGCTACCTGGCCTCCCTCGGCTTCGCGAACACTCCGAAATCATCCTGCCTGGGCTGCCCCTATCACGGAAACGCGCAATGGCGGCATATCCGAGACACGAGCCCGGAGGAATGGCAGGACGTCGTCGCATTCGACGCGGCCATCCGCCAAGGCAACGCCCGCGCCAACGCCAACGGCAACCGACTGCTGGGACAGGCGTTCCTCCACCGCTCCCGTGTACCACTGGACCAGGCGCCCATCGACCACGTCACCGCCGCCGAACGGGCCGCCCGCGAGACCGGCGCACGGCGCCAGGAGGAACTGGAGCACGGTGTCATGGACGGCTGCTCTCCCTGGGCGTGCCGTGGTGACGCGGACTCCGAGCTGACGCGGAACGACTTCGGGCTGGCTTCTTGATTCTGGACCTGTTCGCGGGGCCGGGCGGCTGGAGCAGGGCGCTGCATGTCCTCGGCGTGCGCGACGTCGGCCTGGAATGGGACCAGTGGGCCTGCAAGACACGTGCTGCGGCTGGGCAGTTGACCATCCGGACCGACGTGGCAACGTATCCGGCCTGTCCGTTCATCGGCCGCACGCACGGGCTGATCGCCTCCCCTCCGTGCCAGGCGTGGAGCATGGCCGGCAAACGCCTCGGCCTGCTCGACCAGCCGCTGGTGCACGCGGCGGTCGAGGACCTGGCCGCCGGACGCGACACCCGCGCAAGCCTCCTCGCCGCCTGCCGCGACGAGCGCTCCCTGCTCGCAGCCGAACCCATGCGCTACCTCCACGCCCTGAACACGGCCGGCGAGCCCGACTGGGTCGCCATGGAGGAAGTACCGGACGTCCTGCCCCTGTGGAAGCAGTACGCGGCCGTCCTGCGCGGCTGGGGGTTCTCCGTCTGGTACGGGATCCTCAACGCCGCCGACTTCGGCGTCCCCCAGACCCGGAGGAGGGCAATCCTCCTGGCCTCCCGCGTTCGGACGGCACAGCCGCCCGCGCCCACGCACGCTCAACTCGCGGAGCCGGAGTCGCTGTTCGGTCCGGGCCGCGCCCGTTGGGTCAGCATGGCTGAAGCACTGGCATGGGGCGCGACCGACCGGCCCGTCCCTACCGTCTGCGCGGGCGGCGGGCCCGGTGGCGGGCCCGAGCCGTTCCCGTCGGGCTCCCGCAAGACACTCTCCGACGCCCGGGAGCGCGGCACCTGGATGCCCCGGCCGGACGGGGTGGTCCTGCAGTCTCGTCGCGAAGGCGCGGGGTGGGCGGCCCGGCACGGCACACGCGAGAACCGTGCCGCTGACGCTCCGGCGCCGACGTTCACCGCCGAGGCCCAGCGCTGGTCCTGGTCCCTGCGCAGCAACAACCAGGCCAACGCGACCGTCCGTCCGCTGTCCGAGCCAGCCGGCACGCTGTTCTTCGGGCACCGCGCCAACGAGTGCACCTGGGTCGCCGAGCCCACCGCACCTCCGGCCGAGGACGCCGACGCGCCGACCGTTCCCGAGCCGATCCGGATCACCGCCCGCGAGGCTGGCCTCCTGCAGACCTTCCCCGCCGACTACCCCTGGGCCGGCAACAAGGGCCAGCAGTTCTCCCAGATCGGCAACGCCGTACCCCCGC
This sequence comes from Streptomyces sp. NPDC059895, assembly GCF_042731035.1. Classification (NCBI taxonomy): domain Bacteria; kingdom Bacillati; phylum Actinomycetota; class Actinomycetes; order Kitasatosporales; family Streptomycetaceae; genus Streptomyces; species Streptomyces sp. NPDC059895. Next base: position 1,452 of record NZ_JBHWKO010000074.1, on the reverse strand, counting down.
TGCTCGCCGGCCACCTCCTCGCCCCACACCTCGGCGTCACCCTCGACCCTGACGACTTCACCCTCGCCGCCTGATGCCCCACCCCTCCCTCGAACCCGACGAAGACGACCTCGACACCATCGCACCGTCCCAGCCCGTCTTCCACGTCGAGCAGGCCCTCCTCGGGGCCCTCCTCCTCGAACCGCACCACCTCAGCAACGTGAGCGGCATCACCGCAGCGTCGTTCTCCACCGCCGCGCACGCCGCCCTGTACGGCGCGATCACCACCCTGCCGCGCCCCGACCCCGCCGAGCACACGAAGAACACTCGGTGGCTCGACCACGTACTCGCCACAGGCAGGGAGCAGGCGCGTGGTCTGACCGCCTCCTACTTGCACACCCTCATCCAGGTCTGCCCCTGGCCCAGCCACGCACCGGCCTACGCACGGATGGTCGAGGCCGAACACTCCCGCCGCTGCCTACAGACAGCCGCCGAACGCCTCGTCCAGAGCGTCCACGATGCCTCTCCCCCGCACCCCGTCCAGACGGTGCTCGCCGAGGCCGACGCGCTCGCCGCGGTCGTGGACGACATCGCGAGCCGCTTCCCTCCACGCTCAGGCGTGCTGCCCCGCACCCCGGCACCGCCGCCGCCCGCCGCGCCCGACCACACGGAGGCCGTCGAGGAGGAGCAGATGCTGCTCGCCACCGCCACTGCCTACCCCTGCGACATCGACTCCGTCCGGTGGCTGCTTCCCGACGACTTCACCCTGCCTTTGCACGTCGGCCTGTGGCAGTGTCTGACCGCCCTCCTCCGGCGCCGCGAGCCCGTCGACCCTGTCACCATTCTGTGGGAAGCCCAACAGCGTGCCCTGCTCGACGACGGAACCGAACCGGGCGAGGTGCTCCACCTGCTGGCCGAACCGGCTGGTTCCGTGGAGCACTGGGGCGAGCGCGCCCTGCAGCGTTCCCTCCTGGCCACCGCCGACCACACCGGTCGGCGCATCGAAGCGTACGCTGGCGATCCGGCGAACACCCCGTTCCAACTCGTCGTCGGCGCCCGCCGCTCCCTCGCCGACATAAGCGCCATACGCACCCGCTGGCAGCACGCCACCAAAACGATCCCGACACCACGACCGCGCCCCGCGCCCACCACCCGAGCCGGCCCGCCGACCACCACGGCCGCGCACACCGCACGTGCCGCGCGAGCAATCCGATAAGCCCCTGCAGACGCCGGTGGCCGGACCCGAAGGGTCCGGCCACCGGCAAAAGAGACGACACCCCAACGTGACTCCCACTATTGACGCCCACGTCCGCCTCGACATCCACCCCACTCATCCCAGCGCCGTGACCGCCGTCCTGACCGGCACCTAGTAGGACTCCGTTAGGGCCTGTATTGAGTCGTGATCATTGAGCGGTTCGAGTGAGGTCCTTGATCCAGATCATGGAGGCGCGGAGGTGGAGTCCGGCGAGGTAG
>NZ_JBHWKO010000073.1:0-21808 GCF_042731035.1 Streptomyces sp. NPDC059895 | reverse complement strand
CGCCGGGCGCGATCTCGCGAGCTCATGACCACGCCAAGACCAAGGACTTATTTTTCGACACTCCCCAGGGCTTCGGCGTAGTCGCGTGACGCCCGCTTCGTGGCGGACTGCCAGCTCAGCGGCGGTGCGCTCGGAACGTGACAGGCACGGCGAAGCCCTTGTCGCGGAGCGCCAGGAGGGAATGTCGCAGTCGGCAGCGGAGACAGAGTTGGGTCGCCCCTCGTTCTGACCTGTACTCCGCGTTCGCATGTGTGGGCGGTCCCGAGCGCGGCGGACATGAGCGCTCGTCAACGCCGCAGGCACATCAACCGCGCACTGGTTCAGCAGCCAGCTCTGGCCGCCAGTTCCGAAGCGATCCGGGCGCAACGCCCGGCGTACGCCTGAAGGTGGCACTCCTGGAACTCTGCCGCGTCCCAGTCCTCCGCCTTGACTTCTCCGCCCGGCCAGACGTAACCCCAGGCCACAGAGCGGCAGGTCACCTCGATGCGCTGCAGGTCGTACCGATCATCTTCAAAGGCATCGAGGACTCTCCACTCCCGTTCGCTCATACCCGTCAACAACAGGCCGCGAGCTTCGCAGCCGGGAGCGGAGACAAGACCGGGGTACACGCGGCCTTCGAGAGCCGCTGCGCGCCAGCCCAGCGTGGTGGTGGGCTGGCGCTGGGGGACGCGTCCGATGAGACCGCTAAGCACTATCTCGAACTGGAGAGTGCCGTACACGAACAGTGCCGTCGGACTGTCAGCAAGTCGGTTCGGCAGAGGAGCGTGTAAGCCCGTCGAGTGGTCCGTCGGGTTTGAGTCCCGCATGTACGCCTCCGTTGGCTCAGGCCGGGGTTGGGTCAAACAGGAGAGAGTCCAGGATGGCCGCAGTAGCGACCGGGTCCGTGGTGTGGTGCACAGTCCTGATGCCTAGGGTCTCGGCCGGCGGCAGGTTCTCCGCGTGGTCGTCCACGAACACGCACTCCGGGCCAGTCAGCTCCAAGGCGCCGAGGGCTCGCTCGTAGATGAGCGGTGACGGCTTCCGTACACCCTCCAACTCCGAGAGGATCACCGCGTCGAAGAAACCGGTCCACATGCCCTTGTCAGCGTACGGGTTGTAGGGCTCGATCCCGAAGCTGTTGCTGAGCATGGCGACCTTGATTCCGGCCGCGCGGGCGCGCTTCGCCACGGCGACGATCTGCGGCTCGGGGTGGAGATTGGCGAGCGCGCGCTGCATCAAGTTGGTGGGGTCGATGCCGAGGATGCCGCCGATGACACGGTTCCAGTCCTCCTGCGTCGCCTTCCCCACTTCCAGCGCTGCGTAGATCGCGACGCCTTCGGGATTGTCGTTGAGGGCCGCGAAGTATTCGCCGGGCTTCAGGCCCTCTGCCCTTTCGAACGCCTGCCCGTTCAGCCTCATATGGGTGGTGAGCACACCGCCGAAGTCGAGAATCAGGCCACGGCGCTTGGTTGGCAAAGCAGCCTCCTTGTATGCGTACAAGCGTGAGCAGCTCGTAGTGGGACCGGTCCGTGGGCTACATGATCCCCTTCCATCGCCACGGTGGCGCCCCGCACCGGCCGCGCAAGCAGTCAATGCGGTACTGTGCCTCGCGACGCCATTCCGGGTGGGTGGCAGCGTGCTGCGCAACGTAGGTCGCCATCCGCAACTCACGTGCTGAGGAGAGGAGTTCATACCCTTCCCACTCTGTGACGTCAGTGCCATAGGTCTCGCAGAACTCGGCGTACTCGTGGGCAGACACCGCGCCGGTCGTGGTGAGCTTCACCGCGGTCGACACGAGATCCCATTCCGGCGGGCCGAACGAAGCGCGCTCGAAGTCCATCAGCAACGGGCCGGCCGCCGTGCGCGCCACGTTGCCGACCCATGCATCTCCGTGGACTACGCACTCCGCCAGGCCCTTCGGTCTGGTAGCCCACTGGCCCTTGAGGTATGCGAGCCGGCCGTGCAGCCACTGCCGGTCATCGTCAGAGATGGTGCTTGCTGCTTCGATGCGCTCGACCAGCCGGACGAACGGGTCCAGCTCGCCCAGCGGCAGGTCTGGTTTCGGCAGAGCGTGCAGTTTTTTGAGGAGCGCGACGACGTCGGCGACGGTCCCGATTTCGTGTGGCGGCAGCTCTTGCCAGAATGTCACCGGGTGCCCGTTGGCAGTTACCGGCTGCCGCAGGTCGAGGGCACGTACGGCGGGCAGCCCTTGGGTGGCCAGCCAGCGGGCGACCTGAACCTCACGCGTTGCGGCGGCGGACTGGCCGGGCTGGGCGATGCGCACCACGGTCCCCCCGGGCAGACGCCATATGGCGTTCTCGGCGAGCCGTATCGGTTCGGCGTCCGTCGCGTCGAGGCCGACGGCGAGGCACGCCGCCTGTAGTACTGCTGGGGTGGGCGTGGGTGAAGTGGTCACGCCTGCACCGTAGCCGCGATGCGCTCGCGCAGGTCCCTGGCCTCGGAGAGCCTCTGGTAACGGCCCGCGAACCGGGCGAGTTCCCGCAGGTCGTCTGCAGCCCGGCACGAGGTCAGCCTCCCGACATCGTCCAATGCTCGATGACCGAGCACAACCGCGTGCCGCGGATCGCCGCCCTTGGCCATGACCAGGGAAGCGAGCTTCGTCGCAGAGATGCCACGCGAGCGGGCGAAGGCGTCGCCGTGGCCTTTCACCGCGATCTCGAAGCGGCGGCCGGCTTGCCCCGGGTCCTCGTCCGCGTGGACCGCGAGATCGAACAGCGCGTGAGCGGTGTCGCCGTGGTGCTGGGCATCGTCGTAGTACGCCATCCACGGTGGATCCTGAGCCGGGTCGGACTGTTCGAAGGCGGCGTCGGCTTCTCCGACCGCGCGCAGGGTGTTGCCCACGTCGCACATCTTGGCGAAGGCGCGGGCACGCGCGGTGTGCAGCATGGCGCGCTCGGTCGCAGTGAGGCGGTCGGAGCGCACCAGGCCCTTCTCCGCGTGTGTGAGACCGGTGTCCGGGTCTCCGACCCAGATTTCCTGCCGGGCCATGAACGAGTACGTCTTGGCGCGCAAGTGCCACTCCCCGGCTTCTTCCGCGCACTCGGCGGCTAGCCGGAAGCTGACTCGGGCGTCGTCGTGGGCGTAAGCGTCGAACTGCGAGGCGCCGACAACGATCCCTAGCCGGGCCACGGATGCCAGAAGTTCGGGCCGCAGTGGCTCGGGGCACGGGACCGGCAGCAGGGATGCGCCCCACGTGATGGCGCCGCGGGCGAGTTCTCGTACCGCGCCGCCGCCTCCGTGCTCGTTGTCCTGGCGGTGGATGACATCAGCGAGCGACTTCAGCTGTCCGATCTCGCGCGGGCGGATCTGAGTCGGGATCTCCCGGGGGGCGGCTGGGGAAACGAGGTGGACGAGGTCTATGGGTGCGATGGCGGCAAGGCCACTCGTGGCAAGGAAGGCGCGACGGTCCACAGAGGCAGGGCTCCCACTTGGAGGTGTTGTACTACCTCCGCCCAGGATGCAGCCTTCATGGACCTGAACCGACGCCTCTGCCCTGCTGGGGGGTGCACTTTCCGTTTCGGGGCGGGCTTTTTCCGTTTGTCTGAACACCATTCCCCACGCCCTGGTGAGGACGCCGCCGGTCTGCAGGACCTCGTCCAGGCGCTCGGCCAAGTCCTTCGAGCAAGTGGCAGTCCCCTTCTCGATCTTCTCAATGAGTGAGCTGCTGACCTGCACTCTGGCGGCCAATTCAGCGTGCGTGAGAGGGCCGCGTTTCTTGCGCGAGGTCCGCAGTTCATAGCCGAACCAGTCACGCGGAGACGCATCCGGAGTCAACTGCTTCTCGGGTCTTGGCATGGGCTGTTCCTCGCTCGTGAAACGGAAGATCGAGGTTTCCGCATCAAGATCTGCACGCGGTTCTGTCGGCCTGGCTCAATGGTTGCTCACGGCCGCCACCCCAGTACACACCGCATCCGGCGCCGATTGGAGAGATTTCGTCGAACGAGGGACTCCCCCATGAAGGCAGACCTGATGGAGGCTCAACAGCCCGTCACGAAGAGCACAAGCGCGACGGTCCGGACAAGCTCCGGAGCATGCGAAATCGACATCGCTCTGACAGCCACAGCCGTCTCGCGCGTGCGTGACCTCGTCAGTGCGTGCCTGCGTCTGTGGGGCTTGACCGAACTCGACTGGCGGGTCACTCTCACCGCCTCCGAACTGCTGACGAACGCCTTCCAGCACGCCCGTAGGGAGGATGAGTCCTCGGTTCGAGTGAAGGTCGTTCTCACCCGCACTCCTGACGGTGTCTTCCTGTGCGTCAGTGACCCGCACCCCCGGCTCCCGGCCCTTGTCTCGGCCGGCGACAACGACGAAGGCGGTCGCGGCCTGGTGCTGATCAAGAAGCTCAGCGACAGATACGGCTGCTCGTCCACTGCGCACGGCAAAGACGTTTGGGCCACGATCCTGCACTCCGCGTAGTCACAACTCCCCTATCTCACAAGAGACCCGAAAGGACCACCACCATGTGCCGGCACTCGCCGCCGTTCCCCAAGGCCGACGCAGCCGACGCGAAGGCCGACGGCATTTCATCGTCGGCGACGATGCGCTCGGCAAACCCGAACGAGGCTTCGGGCCGGGGCCCGGCCCTGGTGCGGAACCTCCCCGGGGAGGGGGAGGTTAGCGAGGACGCCCGTACCTCCCGGTCTACCTTCCGTATCCCCGCGGGCAGGCCGTGATGAATGCCCGCGGGGGCGCCACCGTCGAGGACTCACGGCAAGCCTGTCTACGAGCGCTCCAACACGTCATGCCAGTAGGTCGCAAGCATCTCGCCCGGCCAGGCCGGCTGGCGAATCGCACCTCGGGGTCCCATCTCCTGAAAGTAAGGGGCCAGGTCCACGACCGGCGTCCCGTCGACCGCGTCGAGATCCGTCACCAGAAGATCGCGGCCTTCCACGCCCAGCAACCTCGGGTAGCTGACGGCCAGTTGGTTGGGTCGCCGGTGATTCCGGTGGACGAATGTTCCGGTCGCCGGCCACTGCGCGTTGCCCCGGGGGCTGCGGGCGTGGAGTTGGACATCCTCGGGCTGCGCCAGGTGGAAGCGCCACGTCACCGTCAGGTGGGAGAACTCCTCGATTCCCTGCAGCGTTTCGAGGGGGTACGCCTCGTTGAGGCGGATGACGGACTCGACCCCGCTCTGGTAGTCGTCCTGAACGCGGGTGTGGCCGCCGACGACCGTCGCGATCGATTCCACCTCGTACGTCGTCACCGGTACTGGTTCCTCTCCGTTGGAGATGCGGGCCCGCGCGCTGTCGCAGGGCGCCCCAAGCCTGTGTCGCGATCAGACTATGGCCCGCAGCATGCTGCGCGCCCGGTGATCCAGTTCGGTGACGTGGCGACCGCCGCGTTGCCGGACGGGCGAGAGGTCGCTCTGTATACGGACGATGACGTCGCGGGCGCGGCCGGATTGGACGCCTGTCATGGCGTCGAGTGCTTGGTTCCAGGTGGCGCATGCCTCGTCGAGGCGGCCTTGCTGGACTTGGACGGCGCCGAGGTATCCGAGAGTGACGCTGTGGGTGCGGGCGTACTGCTGGCGTCGGCGGGTGACGACGCTGCGTTTGTAGTGGATCTCCGCGTCGAGTGGCTGTCCCATGTCACGCAGAGCACAGGCAGTCTCGTGGGCGAGGGAGGCTTCCTGGAAGAAGCCGACGCGGGCCGGTGCCTCGTTGGTGTCGGCGCGGGCGAGGTCCCGCTCTGCGCGGTTGATGGCCGCGAGGGTACCGGCCCGGTCGCCGTCGGCCGCGAATGCGCGTGCGTGGACGATCGCCAGCAGTGCCTTCTCGCGATGGCTGGCCTGGCCGTAGTGGTCACGGGACATCGAGGCGTCGGCCAGGGCGAGCGCCCTGCGTGGATGCCCGAGATCCACTGCCTGGTGAGCGAGGGCGCGCAGGACGTGGCCGCCGAGCGGCCCATCTCCGGCTTCCGCCGCGATCCGGGCGGCGATGGTGAGGTAGCGCTGGGCGGTGCGGTGCTCAGAGGCATCGAAGGCCATCCAGCCCGCGAGGTACGTCATCTCCGCCACGGCCGAGTACGTGGCGCGACGGAGCTGATCCGTGCGGAATCTGCCACCGAGCAGCGGCACCGCCTCGTCGAGCAGGTGACTGGCGAGGGCCTTGCGGCCGGAGGCGCCGCCTCGCTGCTGGTCACGCGCGGAGTAGTAGACCGTGAGATCGCGGACATCGTTGATGTCCTCCTGGGTCACCGGGCGCGGGGATGCCGGTCGGCGTTTCGCCGCTTCGGCAGGGGCGGCCGCCCACCACGAGGCGGTGGGCAGGGCGAGGTCGGCCGCGGAGTAGGCGGCGGTAGCCAGCAGTTTGCGTCGGTGCATGTCGAGATCGTCGCTTCCCAGCTCGGCCAGTGCGTTCAGAGGGTCGACGCTCCAGTCGGAACCGCTGTCGGTCGTGCCTGTCGGCCCTTCCAGCCCGAGGTCGGCCAGGGCGAGGCGGCGGCCGAGTCTGCGGGACAGCGTCTCGCGCAGGATATGCGGCGCTCTGCCACTGGGCTTTGTGCCCTGGACCCACATGGCGATGTGCGAGCGGGAGACCGCGTCGAGCTCGCGCACACCGCTCTCTGCGGCCACTCGGGCAACTGCGGCGGCTGCTTGTGGCTGGGACCACCCTGCTTCGCGCAGGAGTGCGGCGAGGGCGACGTTTCGTTCACGGGCCATGGACTGCCCCTCGGTTCCGAAATGATCTTTGACGCCTTTGACGGCCCTGCGGGCGGCGTGGGCATACCGCTCGCCGGCCATTCACGGTTCGCTCAACGTAGCGGCTGCATCACTCACTTCGCACGTCAGCCGTCGGTGCCACACGGTGATCTCGGCTCACTTTGGGTCGATCCGAACAGGAGTTGTGTCATGCGTCTTTCGCCAGTCCCTCGCCGAGGCGACACCCAGCGCGTGGGCGAGAGCAAGCGGCGAGGCCACGTCACCGCGGAGTCAGCGCCGCAGCGGAATCAAGTGGTGGCCGCGGCGGAGACGGTGGCGCTCGTACTGGGCGAGGATTCGCCGCTGCCCGAGAGCGCCGCCGACGTGGAGGACCTCGTTCGCCTTCTGCGCGGCCACGTCGCCCAGTTGGGAGCACGGACCACTCCGGACAGCCCTACCCTGCTGCGTGCGCAGCAGCTCTGCTCGGAGAGTGTCCCCGAGGGCTTCATGCCCAGCCGGGTGTACCTGGTGAAGCTCGCCGAAGCGACCCAGGAGCTCGTCGGGCATGTAGAGCGCAGCGGTACCGGGCCGATGCGTCCGAAGCGCGGGCAGCTCTGGCGGAAGCCGAGGATCAACGTGCTACGAGGGGCGGTCTTCGCGGTCGCCCTTGCCTGTCTGGTCTGGGCCGCTTCCGTGCCGCGGACATGACCCTCACCGGGGCAGTGCTCATCGGGCTGGTCCTCGGGCCGATGGCCTGGCTGGTTTTTCGCGGCGAGCGCGCGGCCGGCCCTGCTGCGGCCGATGAGGAGTCCACGCCACCTCGGATCGTCCCTCCCTCACGCCGGTGACCACCGGAATCTCTCCTTCCCAACCCTCCCCGGCCGCTGCGGCGGTCTCAACACCACCCCCGGATCCGCGGGGCCTAACGGAGATCCACACGATGAAACGTCTTCCGCGTATCGAGCAGTACGGCCTGATCGGCGATATGCAGACCAGCGCCCACGTCTGCGACGACGGTTCGATCGACTGGCTGTGCCTGCCCCGCTTCGACTCGCCGGCGCCGTTCGCCGCCCTGCTCGGTACGGAGAAGCACGGAGCGTGGCGCATGGCACCCGCCGCCGCGTACGCGGAGGGCGCCGGCGCGACCGCCGTACGGCGCTATGTCGGCCAGTCCCTCGTGCTGGAGACCGCGTGGACGACGGCATCAGGCAGCGTGACGGTCACCGATTTCATGCCGCCGCGGGACGGAGCGCCGCAGGTGATGCGGATCGTGGAGGGCACAACCGGCCAGGTGTCCATGGCGTCCACGCTGCGCGCCCGCCCCGGCTACGGGCGTATCAGTCCGTGGGTCCACGAGGTGAGCGGACGCATGGTCGCGGAGGGCGGCGAGGACGCCCTGTGGCTGGACACGGCCACCGAGCAGTCCGAGAAGGACGGGTCGATCGTCAGCTCCTTCTCGGTCGCCGCCGGCGAGAGCGTTGCGTTCGTGCTGAGTTGGCGGCCTTCCCACGGACCCGCGCCCGAGATCCCGGAGCCCGAGGCCGCGCTCCAGGCGACTCTCGCGTTCTGGGAGGACTGGACGAGCCAGTGCACGTACACCGGGCCGTTCCGCGACGCCGTCGTCCGATCGCTCATCACGCTCAAAGCGATGACGTATGCGCCCAGCGGGGGCATCGTCGCCGCGCCGACCACGTCGCTGCCGGAGGAACTCGGCGGCGGACGCAACTGGGACTACCGCTACACCTGGCTGCGCGACGCCTCCACCACCCTGGCCGCGTTGCTCGGGTCGGGGTTCCGGCAAGAGGCCGACGCCTTCCGCCGGTGGCTGCTGCGGGCCGTGGCCGGCGACCCGGAGAACCTGCAGATCATGTACGGCATCACCGGTCAACGGGACCTGCCGGAGCGGGAACTGGAGTGGCTGCCCGGCTACGAGAACTCCGCTCCGGTCCGGATCGGCAACGGGGCGGCCGACCAGCTGCAGCTCGACGTCTACGGCTACGTGATCGAGACCCTCTACCTCGCACACCGCAGCGGGGTCGCCCGCTGCGAGGACACCGCAGTCCTCCAGCAGCGGCTCATCGAGCATCTGACCGAGCGGTGGCAGCTACCCGACGAGGGGATCTGGGAAGTCCGTGGAAAGCGAAGGCACTTCGTGCACTCCAAGATCATGACCTGGGTGGCCGTCGACCGCACCATCCGACTGGTCGAGGCCGGCGCTCTGGACGCGGACCTGTTCGCTCTGATCGAGCTGCGCGAGGCCATCCACCACGACGTGTGCACACGAGGCTTCGACCCGGCCCGCAACACCTTCACCCAGTCCTACGGGTCACAGGAGGTCGATGCCGCCCTGCTGCTGATCCCCCGGATGGGCTTCCTGCCTCCGGACGATCCCCGGGTGCTCGGGACGGTGGAGGCGGTGCGCCGGCAGCTGTCCACCCCGGAGGGCTTCGTGCGCCGGTACCCGACCGCCGGCGAGCGCACCGGACTCGACGGCCTGGCCGGTGACGAGGGGACCTTCCTGCTCTGCTCGTTCTGGATGGTCGACGCGCTCGCCCTGACCGGCCGCCTGGACGAAGCCCACGCCCTCTTCGGCCGGCTCCTGGCCCTGCGTACCGACCTCGGCCTGCTCGCGGAGGAGTACGACCCCAGCAGCGGACGGCAGCTGGGCAACTTCCCGCAGGCGTACAGCCACATCGGGGTCATCGGATCCGCGCTTCTCCTGCAGCAGCTCGGCTCGGGGGCGCCCGCGTCCGAAGCGGACGTCCTCGTGGCGGCGGGTGTCTGATGAGCGTCCTCGCCGTCATCGCGATCGTCCTGCTCGCCCTCACGGCCATCGTCGCCGCGGCGGCGGCCTGGGTTGCCCGCCGCCGCTGGCAGACGGCGCGGCAGCAGGCTCATCTCCTGGGCCGCCGACAGCAGGCCACCGAGCGGGCCCTGTACCGGCTGGTCCACGAGGCGCTGCCGCAGATCCACAAGGCGGGCGGCCGGGTCGCCGTGCCTCCCCTCTCACCGGAACTGGCCGGCACCGCGGTCGGTGAGCAGCTGGAACACGCGGTCAAGGCCACGGCCGGTGTCGTCCAGGCCGTGGTCCGCGACCTCCAGTACGCGTCACACCAGGAGATCGAACAGGCGAGGACGGTCGGGGCGGAGGAGTTGCGGCGTTCGCACACGGCCGCGCAGGAAGAGATCGCACGCGTACGTGCCAACGCCGTGCGGTCGACGGAGGCCGCGGTGCGCAGCGTGTCGTCGGCGCTGGTGGGCATGGCCGCCAGGACCAGCCGCAGGGTCAGCGAGGGTGTCCGGACGCACAAGGACGACGACGCCTTCGAGACGCTGACCGGGATCGACCGCACCGTCCAGCAGACGCTGCTGGTCGCCCAGGGCTGGACCGTCCTGGCCGGCGGCAAGCTGACCCGGCACTGGAACACCACGACGCTGACCGATGTGGTGCGGGCCGCGATGGGCTACGTCGAGGACTACCAGCGCGTGGCGCCCCAGGAGCTGACCGTCGCGGTGAAGACCCGTGTGGTCGGACCCGTGGTGCACACTCTCGCCCTCCTGCTGGACAACGCGCTGCGCTTCTCACCGCCGCCGTCACGTGTCCACGTCTCCTTCGAACAAGGCCATCACGGGGTCACCGTCATCGTGGACGACAGCGGCCTGCAGATGACGCCGGAGCAGCTCGAGGAGGCGCGGGACATTCTCACCGGCCAGCGCACCGACGACATCACGCAGCTCGGTGCCCTCCCCAAGACCGGGTTCAGGGTCGCTGCGGCTCTCGCGCACGCGTACGGATTCCGGGTCGATGTCCAGGCGCCCAACGCCCTGCTGGGCACCCGCGCGCTCCTCACTCTTCCCCAGGACCTCCTCACCGCAGTGGCCGAGGCTTCGCCTGTGCCTGTGCAGGCGGCGCGAGGTGTTCCACAGGGCGCGCTGGAGCCCGTCCTGGAGGGGCGGCTCGCGCTCGCCCCGGCTGCGATACGACCGCAACCCACGCCCGCCCCGGAGTCGCCACCGGCCGAGCCCTTCGGTGAACAAGCCGCCACTCGCACGACGGCCAGCGGGCTGACGGTGCGCAACCGGCGCGGCGCTCCCGCGTCCGCTCCCGCACGCCGCCCGGCCAACGCAGAACCGGGGCGCGCGAGCGTGATCGCCGCCTGGGCTCGCGGCACCCAGGCTGCACGCGCCGAGCAGAGCTACGCCGCCCTCCGCAAGATCGACGACGAGCAAGGACACGAGGCATGAGCGAGAAGAACATCGGCTGGCTCCTGGAGCGCCTGGAGGAGACCGACGGCGTGGGGTACGCCGTACTGGTCGCGGCCGACGGCATGAGCCCGGACCATACGCCCCGGCTCCCGCGCGAGCAGGCGGAGAAGATCGCGGCCATCGCCTCCACGCTGTGGGGGGCGTCGCGGGCCTACGACCGTGAGACGGACGGCGGGGGCGTGCGCCAGTTCGTCATGGAGTCGGTCGGCCACATCTCCCTGCTCATCCCGGCCGGGGAGAACACGATGCTCGCCGTCCGCACCACAAGTCCCCATGCCGACATCGGCGTGATCAGCGAAGCTGCCCTGCGCCTGGCCGCCAGTGTCGGTGACCAGCTGGGGGTCAAGACCCGGGTGGCCGACGGCGCGGAAGCACCGCCGGCATGAGCAGGCCGCGGCAGGATCCCGACCTGGTCAGGCCCTACGTCCGCACGGGCGGGCGCACCCGCCCCAGCACGGACGTGCGCCTGGAGAGCGTGGTCTTCGCCGCGACCGGCACCCTTCCCGGACTCAATCCGGACGCACGCCGCCTGCTCGCCCTGTTCGCCGGCGCACAGGGCGGAGGACTGGCCGTCGCCGAGATCGCCTCCGCACTCGCCCTGCCGCCCTCGACCACCCGCATTCTCGTCGCCGACCTCATAGGGCACGGGCTCATGACCCTCGCGCAGAGCCACGACGACGAACGCCCTCCCGTCTCACTCATCGAAAGGGTCCTCCATGGCCTCCGCGCTCACGCCTGACCGGTTCGTCGCGCCGACGGTGACGGCTACCGCGAAGATCGTGGTAGCCGGGGCCTTCGGCGTGGGCAAGACGACCTTCGTCGGCAGCGTCTCCGAAGTGCCACCCGTGCATATGGAAGAGACCATCACCAGGGCCAGCGCCCTGGTCGACGACCTGGTCCGCACGCCGGAGAAGTCCACCACCACCGTCGGCGTGGACTTCGGGCGCAAGCACCTCAGCGACGACCTGGTGCTGTATCTCTTCGGCACCCCGGGCCAGGCCCGGTTCAGGTTCCTGTGGGAGGAGCTGATCGTCGGAGCCCTCGGCGCCCTGGTCCTCGTCGACCCCCGCGACCTGGACGCCTGCCACGAGATCCTCGGCCTCCTCGAAGACAACAGCGTGCCGTACGCGGTCGCGGTCAACCAGTTCGACGGCGCCCCCCACCACCCCCTCGCCGAGGTCCACGAAGCCCTCGCCCTGGAGGGACACACACCGCTGACCGTCTGCGACGCCCGCGAGCGAGCGTCCTGCATGCAGGCCCTGATCCAGCTCACCGAATACCTCGCCCGCCTCGCGCACCCTCTGGAGCCCCGACCGTGAGCACCGCGACCCACCGCATCCCCCTGTACGAGCCGGACTTCGCCCAAGACCCGCACATCGCCTACCAGCGCATGCGCGTCCAGTTCGGGCCACTGGTCCCGGTGGATCTGGCCCCCGGCGTGCCCGCGACGCTGGTCATCGGCTACGAGGAGGCCCGCCGCATTCTCGGCGACCCGCAGCGCTTCCCCGCAGACCCGCGCCGGTGGCAGACGTCCGTCCCGGACACCTGCCCCATCCGGCCGATGATGGAGTGGCGCCCCAACGCCCTGCGCTCGGCCGGCGCCGAGCATGCTCGCTACCGGGCCGCGAACACCGCCGCTCTCCAGGCTGTCGACCAGCACGCGCTGCGTGACCACGTCGAGGTCGTCGCCGCCCAGGCCATCAACGCCTTCAAGGCCGACGGGAAGGCCGACCTGTTGTCCCAGTACGCCTGGCCGCTCGCCTTCCAGACACTCAGCCACCTACTCGGCTGCCCCAACGAGGTCGGCCACCGGATCGCGGACGGCATGGCCAAGATCTTCGACGGGGTCAACGCCTCCATCGGCAACCAAATCCTCGCCCAGGCCGTCGCGGACCTCGTCACCCTGCGCCGCCGGCATCCCGGCGACGACGTGACCAGCAGACTCCTCGTCCACGTCGCCCAGCTAAACGACACCGAACTGGGCCAGCAGCTCATCACCCTCTACGGCGCCGGCATCGAACCACTGACCAACCTGATCACCAACACACTCCTGGAGATGCTCACCAACCCCGACTTCTCCGGAGACCTGCACGCCGGAGACGCCTCCGTCCGCGAAGCCCTGGACACGGTCCTGTACCGCGACCCCCCGCTCGCGAACTTCTCCATGACCTACCCTCCCCGGCCCGCCGACATCGGCGGCTACCTGCTCACGGCCGACGAGCCGGTGGTCATCAGCTACGCCGCCTGCAACAACGACCCCGCCCTGGGAACACGGGCGCCGCTGGGCAACCGCGCCCACCTCGCCTGGGGCGCCGGCCCGCACAGCTGCCCGGCCAGCTCGCACGCCTATCTCATCGCCGAAGCCGCCATCCTCCACATCCTCGACGCCCTGCCCGAGATGGACCTCGACACCCGCCGCGAGGACCTCACCTGGCGTCCCGGCCCGTTCCACCGCTCCCTGGTGACCCTGCCGGTCACCTTCCCCACCGGCTGAAAGAGACCCTGACGTGCCCGAGCAGCAGATACTCGTTCTCGACCCCACCGGCAGCGACCCGGACGCCGAACACCAGGCCCTGCGCGACCGCGGCCCCGCCACGCTGGTGGACATCCTCGGCGTACGCGCCTGGTCCGTCTCCGACCCGGCCCTCCTCAAGCAGCTGCTCACCAGCAAGGACGTCTCCAAGGACGGCCGCGCCCACTGGCCGGCCTTCGCCGAGACCGTCCCCACCTGGCCGCTGGCCCTGTGGATCGCGGTGGAGAACATGTTCACCGCCTACGGCACCGACCACAGCCGCCTGCGCCGCATGATCGCCCCCGCCCTCTCCGCCCGCCGCACCGCCACCCTCCAGGCAGACATCGAAACCCTGGTCAACGGCATCCTCGACGACCTCGACACGCTCCCGGCCGGCGAGACGGTCGACCTGCGCGAGCACCTCGCCTACCCGCTCCCGATCGCCGTCATCGGCCGGCTCATGGGCGTCCCCGCCAGCCGGCGCACCGAGTTCCGCACCGTGGTCGACAACGTGTTTGCCACCCACCTCACCGCCGAGGAACAGGCCGCCAACACCGCCGCCCTCTACGGCCTGCTGGACGCTCTCATCGAGACCAAGCGCACCGTGCCCGGTGAGGACATGACCTCGCTGCTGATCACCACCCGCGACGAAGAGGGCGACGGCTCCGCCCTCAGCGACGCCGAACTCCGCGACACGCTCCTGCTGATGATCAGCGCCGGATACGAGACCACCGCCAACGTCATCGACCAGGCCCTCACCACCCTGCTGTCCGACCCGCAGCAGCTCGCCCACGTCCGGGACGGACGGTGCACCTGGCAGGACATCGTCGAGGAGACCCTGCGCCACGAGCCCGCGGTCAAACACCTCCCCCTGCGCTACGCCCGCACCGACATCACGCTCCCCGACGGGCAGACCATCAGAACCGGCGACGCCATCCTCGCCTCCTATGCCGCCGCCAACCGTCACCCCGCCTTGCACGAGGACGCCGACCGGTTCGACGCCACCCGCCCCAGCAAGGAGCACCTCGCCTTCGGCCATGGCGTCCATTACTGCCTCGGTGCCCCGCTCGCCCGTCTCGAAGTCACCACGGCCCTGCGCTTGCTCTTCGCACGCTTCCCCGACGCCCAGCTCGCCACCAACCCCGAGGAGCTGCGCAGGCTGCCCAGCCTGATCAGCAACGGTCACACCACCGTCCCCGTTCGCCTGCGCCCGACCACGTCCAACTGACCGGCACCGACGAGGAAACCCGCCATGACCGCCCCCACCCCAGCACAACGCCTCACCCCTTCCGAACTGCGACTCGCCCAGCACGTTGTGGAGGGCCTGAGCGCTCGCGAGATCGCAGCCGCCACCCAGCTCAAGCTGGGCACCGTCCACTCCACGCTGCGCACCGTGCGCTGGAAGATGCACTGCCCCGAACGCTGCTCCCTCGCCGTCGTCGCCCACCGCCTCCTCGACGCCGAAGAGATCACCGCCCCGACACCGCAGCGGCCCTCTCCGGACATCAGCACCGAGCAGATCAACCTGCTCAAGGCCGTCACCGAACACAGCCAGCCCCTCGACATCGCCCGCGCCGCCAACCTCGCCCCGGCCGACCTGCGCGCCGCGCTCGACCAGCTCCTCTCCGACACGGGAGCACAGGACACCACCGGACTGGTGGTCCTGGCGCACGGCTGGAAGCTGCTGACGGCCGAGCAGGCCCACGCGACGCGGAGCGGAGCGAACAAGTGACCAGGCCCACGACTCCCCCGGTCCGCGAGGAGCGATCGGCTGCGGCATCGTCCGCGCCGACGCCGCTGGTCTCCGCATACGAGATGCGCACGTTGCGCACGGACGCCGAGCGAGAGGAAGCTGCCGCTCTCGTTCAGGACCGCCAGCGCTGGCTCACCATGCACAGTCTGCCCGTGCCCGCCCGAGCCGACATCCCGGCTCTCTTCCGATCCCTGCGGACGCAGCCGGCCGGACTGTTCGAGGACGGAAAGCTGCTGGCCTGCATGATCCCGCAACTCGACCCCGACCTCGGATGGGGCGAGGGCCCGTGCCTCTTCCTGGACTGCGTCCATACCCTGCCCGACCAGCCCGACGACATCACCCGGCTGACCACCCTCTGGGCGTCCGACTTCGCCGCCCGACTCGACCGTCCGCTCGTACGGACCGAGGCACTGGCCCGCCACGCCCTCGAAGCCGAGCCCACCGCCGCCCTTCTGCGTCGGCTCACCGACATCGGCTGGGAGGTGCGGGGATCCGTCCCCGGACGAAAGGGTGACCGAGTCGCCCGCCTCGAACTGGCTGCTGAGCACCGGTCCGGGCTGAGTGCACTAATAGGCTGCCGGGTCCACAAGCCGCAGGCAGCCCCGGACGATCGGGGCAACGCGTGACGACCGCCGAACCGCAGCGGCCCGACCTAGCACGCGAGCTGATCGTCCGCGCCGCGGAGTCGGCCGCGCGCCGGGCCCAACGAGTGCGCAACCAGCTCGATGCCGTCGAACTCGGCCGAGGCCGACACGCCGACCACGCCAACACCAAGGTCTTGCGCCGCATCCTGGCCGAACACGACTGGCCCGGCCACCGCCTCGTCGGCCCCGCCGCCGCCCGCGCCGCCTGGAGCATCGCACTTCACAGCAACGACGAATCCGACTTCCAGCGCGCCGCCGCCACCCTGTTGGAGCGTGCGGTCAAGGCCGACGATGCGCTCATCCAGCACTGGGCACACCTGCACGACCGCGTCCTGATCAACAACGGGCACGACCAGGAGTACGGAACCCAGCTCTTCCTCCGAGCCGACGGCATCGAGCTGTGCCCGCTGCGCGCGCCGGAATCTCTGGACGAGCGAAGGGCCACCGTCGGGCTGCCACCGATCGCCGTCGCCCTCAAGACGGTGCGTCGTCGGTACACCCCGGATCACTGTGTCGACGACGCCCCGACCGTTGTCCTCGCGGGGGTCGGATGAAGAAGCGGATCCCCACATTCCCCACCAGGCGGACGCTCGTCCACAACCCCGCTTCACGAGAGGACCCTTCACGCATGAAGCTCACCACCACCGTCCTCGCCTCCGGTGCTGTCCTCTCCCTCACCACCGCCGTGGGCGGAGCCGCCCGCCTCAAGCAGGACGCGCGGCACCAGGCCGAACGGAACGAGGCGATCGTCGCGCGGATCCAGCTCGACTGGCTGGCGCGGATGTCCACCCATCCTGACCTCGTCAGGCTCTGGACGCCCGAGGACATGGACGTCGAGGAGTACACGCAGCTACTGAAGGCCAACCAGCTCATCTGCACGCTCAGCCTGCGCGACCGCCTCGGCTTCGTCTGTGACGGGCACCTGCCGTTCTTCGCCTCGATGGTCATGAGCAGCGACGTCTACCGGCGGTATTGGCGACCTCCACGCCCAGGAGCCGAGGGAGAAGAGCGCACCGAGCTCTTCCCCAGGGTGCATGACCAGGCCGCGAAGAACCACCCGCAGGCGCAGCCCGCAGCAGCCTGACGACACGGCACACCGACCCCCAGACGCCACGGCATAGGCGAGTTCGCCGGCCACCGCCGTCTGGCAGCAAACTCCGGGGCCCGACCGGGTCCCTGCATCCTGCGATGTCCATGTCCGCCGAGGAGAGGACCCCAATGCGCTCTCGCCCAGCCCCGTGGCGGGCCCGCTACCAGCAGCGGTTCGCCGCTCCGCAGACCGTCGTGGTCCAGCCCACGACCTGGTGCAATCTGGACTGCCGGTACTGCTACCTTCCCTTTCGCAAGCTCAAGCACCAGATGCCCTCCAAGGTCGCCGAGGCCCTGGCGGAAGCGGTGGCCCAGTTCAAGGACGCCGACTATCCGATGGGCGTCGTCTGGCACGGCGGCGAGCCGCTCGCCGTGGGCCAGCGGACGTTCACGGCCCTGCTCGCGCCGTTCGAGGATCTGCGCCGCGCGGACCGGATCCACCACTACGTGCAGACCAACGCCACGCTGATCACCGAGACGTGGTGCGACCTGCTGACCGAGTACGACGTACGCGTCGGGGTGAGCATCGACGGCCCGGCCGCCGTGAACGCCGAGCGCGTCGACCTTCGTGGCAAGCCCGCCTTCAACCGGATCGTGCGCGGCATCGCACAGCTGCGCGAGCACGGCCTCCCGTTCTCCGTGATCTCGGTCGTCGGCACCGAGGGCATCACCAAGCCGGAGGAGCTGCTGGAGTTCCTCGCAGGGGTGGGCTGCCACTCGGCGGGCTTCAACATCGAGGAGATCGAGGGGATCAACACCGACCGGCAGCCGCCCACTCCGGTCCAGGCCGAGGAGTTCTGGCGCCGCACGATCACCTGGACCCGCGAGCACGGCGAGGCCCTGGCCGTACGGGAGGTCGAGCGACTCGCCGCCTATCTCCACCTCATCCGCACCGGACGGCGAACCGTGTGGGACCAGCGCCGCCTCGACCCGATCCCCACAATCTCCTGGAAAGGCGACGTGGTCCTGCTCTCCCCGGAACTCGCCGACACCACGGCGCCTGAGTACGGCGACTTCGTGGCCGGCAACATCCTCGAACAGCCGCTGCCCGAGATTCTCCGCGACGCCCACCGCCTCCGCTATGTCCGGGAGTTCCTCACCGGGCTGGACCGCTGCGAGGCCGAGTGCGAGTTCTTCGACTTCTGCCGCGGCGCCCAGGCGGCCAACCGCTACTTCGAGAACGGCACCTTCGAGACCACCGAGACCAACTACTGCCGGGTCTCCAGGCAGGCGCTGGTCACGGCCCTGTCCACGCTCGCGACCAAGGAGGCCATCACATGACCGTCCTGGAAGGACTCGCCACATCCGACTCCCCCGTCGTGATGGAGTTGACAGCCACGCGCGACGCCCCGCCCCCGGCGGTCGTTGAAGGAGCGTGGGACAACCAGCCCACGTGGGACAACTGGGCGAAGACCCCGGCCCCCTTCGACAACCGTCCCACCTGGGACAACTGGAACAAGAAGTAAGCCGGTCCGCTGCTGGCAGGACCCGGGCGTGCCAGCAGCACCGGCGACCGAGTCACTGCGATGAAAGGCCACTGATGGACACCCGCACGATCCGCCGAACGAGCGTCACGCTCCCCTCCCTGCACGAGCCGGGTCTCTACCTGTCCAACGTGACCTCGTTGGAGGGCGGCCGTGGCCGGGTAGCGGAGTTCCACTACGCCGACGCCGATCTGCGGGACCTAGACCTGTCCGACACCCACCTGATGGACGGACGGATCACCGGTCTGAAGGCCCAGCGCGCCCGGCTGGAGAAGCTCCGCGTCGACTCCGTGGAGTTCACCGGCTGCGACCTGGCATCCCTGCACTGGACCGATAGCAAGATCTCCCGAGCCGTCTTCCGCGACTGCAAGCTCATGGGCGCCACACTCGAAGACGTCACGCTCGACAACGTGCTGTTCGAGAACTGCAAGCTCGACTACAGCACCCTCACCCGCGTCCGGGCCGCCGGCCCCGTGATCTTCTCCAAATGCTCGTTGCGGGAGACCACCTTCACCTCTTGCGACTTGGGCGCCGCCCTGATCGACGACTGTGATCTACGACTGACCGAGTTCGACGGCGGGAAGTACCGCGGCCTGGACCTGCGGGGCAACGACCTTTCCCAGCTGCGGAGCCTCGCCTCGCTCAAGCAGATCGTCATTGACCAGTCCCAGACGCTCCAGCTGGCCGAGGCCCTCGCCGCGGAGCTGGACGTCACCTTCGGTGAAGACCTCGACGGCCGGTAGCTCCGCACTCGTCCTCGGGAGGATCGGCCATGGGGCCGCGACTCGTATTCGGCACGTTCGACGACATACGAGACCGGTGCGAGATCGCACCGGTCCGGCAAACCGACAACGAACCCGGCTACGACGACGGCGCCATCGTCCCCGGCGAAGACTGGAAGGCCATCACCTCCGACGAGGCCGAGCAGCACCGCGCCGACGACTCGGCACCAGACAGCGTCCGGATCGAGCTCGTCAGCCGACCGCTGCCGGACCTTGATCCGGACGACCTGGCAGGCCGCATCGAAACCGCCGCCCGGCTCGACCCTCTCAACGGCCGATGGCCCACTCAGCTCCTGGGCTGCACGGCCAGCCCCGGCAACTGGGCCACCACCACCGAGGACTCCGCCACCCGTCGCCGCATCGGCCTGCACGTCGACAACTTCGACCGGCTGCCCTACCCCAGACGCCACCACGGCCGCCGCCGGCTCTGCCTCAACCTTGGCCCCGGCCCTCGCTACCTGCTTATCGGCGACCACGACATCCAGCAGATCTGCCGCACACTCCACGCCGACTCGGGCCGGCACTACCCCCACACCCAGCACGTACGCCAGTACGTCACCGATGGGCACCCGCTGCGCTGCTTGCGCATCCGCCTCGAACCGGGTGACGGCTACATCGCACCAACCGAACTCCTGCCGCACGACGGCTCCACCCTCGGCATCGACCAGCCCTCCGTGGCCGCCTTCTGGCTCGGCCGGCCGTCGAGCGCGACATGAAAGTTCAGGGTGTTCTGTCCGCCTTTCCAGAGCTTCGCCTCAGTCACCGGCCAACTGCCCCCTCGACGGAAGCGGGCAGGGGAGCGCCGGACACGGCATTACCCGCGCACGGGGACGCTGGCGTCCGGGCGTCACGAGAGAAGATCAAGCCGCTGTCGGGCACAGCTCAGGGTGGTCAGTTCGGCGAGCAGGTGTCGCTGACGTCATCCGCCCGAGAGCGCGCCGGCGGGGGAGCCCAGCGCCCCGCGGGCCGAGGCGAGGAATGCAGTCCTCGCCTGCTGTCGCCGTTCCTTGAACCGTGACCCCCTTTCGGTCGATGAAAAGTGACCCCTTCCGTGATCAAGTGATCAGTCTGGCTCCATGGGAGTCAGGTGGAAGAGGTGATCGGTGTGGAGGACTGGGCTGAGATCCGGCGGCTCCACAAGGGTCTGGTCGAGCGGGCCAACGGCTACCTGGAGACGTCGTTCCTGCCCGGCAGGGTGTTCACTTCCCCGGCCGACTTCAACACGCAGCTGACCGCATGGCTTGAGGTCGCCAACCGCCGGGTGCACCGCGCCCTGGATGCCCGTCCGGCCGAGCGGTGGGAGGCCGACCGGGCCGCGATGCTGCCGCTGCCGCCGACCGCGCCGCCGCGCTGGTGGCAGACCTCGGTGCGGATCGGCCGCGACCACTACATCCGCCTGGACACCTGCGACTACTCCGTCCACCCGGCCGCGATCGGGCGCATCGTGCGGATCGAGGCGGACACCGAAACAGTACGGGCTCATCTGGACGGCCGCCTGGTCGTCGGCCATGCGCGCTGCTGGGCCCGCCACCAGACGCTGACCGACCCCGACCACGCCGATGCCGCCACGGCGATGCGCAGCCAGTACCGCCAGACCGGGGCCGGCGCCGCGGTGGTGGAGGTCGCGCAGCCGGATCTGCCGGCCTACGACCGCGTCTTCCAGCTGATCGAGGGCGGCGGAGGAGAGGAGTGACGCCATGGCCACCCGCACCACCGCGTCCCGGGACGTCGCCGCCGAACTGGCCTTCCTCAGCCGCGCGTTGAAGGCACCGGCCCTGCTGGACGCTGCCGGCCGGCTCGCCGAACGCGCCACCGCCGAGTCCTGGACACACCAGGAGTATCTGGCCGCCTGCCTGCAGCGCGAGGTCGCTGCCCGCGAGGCCCACGGCGGCGAAGGCCGTATCCGCGCGGCCCGTTTCCCCGCCCGCAAGACCTTGGAGGAGTTCGACTTCGCTCACCTGCGCGGGCTGAAACGGGAGGCGGTGGCTCACCTGGGCACCCTGGACTTCATCACCGGCAGGGAGAACGTGATCTTCCTCGGCCCGCCCGGCACCGGCAAGACGCACCTGGCCATCGCCCTGGGCATCCGCGCCTGCCAGGCCGGACACCGCGTCGCGTTCGCCACCGCCTCCCAGTGGGTCGACCGCCTGGCCGCCGCCCACACCACCGGCAAGCTCCAGGACGAACTCCTCCGACTGGCGCGCGTCCCCGTTCTGGTGATCGATGAGGTCGGCTACATCCCGTTCGAACCAGAAGCGGCGAACCTGTTCTTCCAGCTGATCTCGGGCCGCTACGAACGCGCCTCCGTGATCGTGACCAGCAACAAGCCGTTCGGACGCTGGGGAGAGGTCTTCGGCGACGACACCGTCGCCGCCGCCATGATCGACCGTCTCGTCCACCACGCCGATGTGCTCTCCTTGAAGGGAGACTCCTACCGGCTCAAAGACCGCGACATCGGCCGCACACCGAGCGCGGCAACCGGGTGAACAAGTACACACACGGGGTCGACAAGGCCCTTGCCAAGGCCACGGCGAGGAGCTGATGGGGCCTGTCCCCGAGTGGTGGACACCTCTGATCCCGGCCCCGGTAGAGGTCGGGTAGGAGGCATCTTTTATGGTGATGAAGGTCTACTCGCCCG
>NZ_JBHWKO010000072.1:0-22226 GCF_042731035.1 Streptomyces sp. NPDC059895 | reverse complement strand
GACCAGCCGGCCCGGCACGTCCGGCCCCGCGTCCAGCCACACCACCTGCACCATCACCCCGGCCGCCGGATCCAGACGCCCCACCGCCGCCTCGACCTGCTCCCCCACCAAGACAGCCGGATCCACCCCGACCGCATCCACCCGGGCCACCAGCCCGGACACATCCACCGCATCCGCCTCGGGCACCACCAGCGCCCCGGCCCCCGCCGCCAGACGAGCCCGCAACACCTCATGCCGCTCCACCAGGGCAGCCACCGCATCCCGCAGCGCCGCCTCGTTCAACCCCGCCGGTGCCTCCAGCGCCATCGACTGCATGACCGCGCGCACGCCGTCGGCACCGACCCGGTCCAGCACCTCGCGCATCACCGGCGTCAGCGGTACCTCACCAGTGGCGGAGTCCGTCGGGCGAGCGCCGTCCGCCGCCCCGTCGACCGGCGTCGCCACCGCGGCCAACCGCATCGGCGTCCGCAGCTCGTGTATCTGGCGGGCGCCGAGGACCAGACCCGCGCGGCGGGCCCGCGACACCAGCAGCATCGCCGTGATCGAGTCGCCGCCCAGCTCGAAGAACCCGTCCCCGACCCCGACCTCCGCCAGCCCCAGCATCTCGGCGAAGAGCGCGCACAGCGCCTCCTCGGCAGGCGTTTCCGGAGCCCGACCGGCGCTCACCGCGGCCTCCGGCTCCGGCAGGGCGGCGCGGTCGATCTTCCCGTTGACCGTCAGCGGGAACGCGTCCAGGACGACGACGGCCGACGGGACCATGTACTCCGGCAGACGGGACGTGGCGAAAGCCCGTACGTCCTCGCCGTCCACATCCCCGACGACGTAGCCGATCAGACGGCCGTCGCGGACCCGCACCGCAGCCCGGTCCACGCCCGGGTAGGCGGCCAGAACCGCCTCGATCTCACCCAGCTCCACCCGGAAGCCACGGATCTTCACCTGGGCGTCCGCACGCCCCACGAACTCCAACTGCCCGTCCGCCGACCAACGGGCCAGGTCCCCGGTGCGGTACATCCGCCCGTCGCCGTCGCCGAACGGGCACGCCACAAACCGCTCCGCCGTCAGATCCGCACGCCCCGCATATCCGCGAGCCAGACCATCCCCCGCGATATACAGCTCACCCGCCACACCCACCGGAACGGGACGCAGAAACGCGTCCAGCACATAGGTGCGGACGTTGGGCAGCGGACGGCCGATCGCCGGCGGCGCGTCCTCCCCGGTGATGCCCTCCTCCAGCAGTACGGCGGTGGTGATGACGGTGGCTTCCGTGGGCCCATAGGTGTTCCACACCCGTGTGCCCTCACGCCACTTGGCCGCAAGCCCTGCCTCCAGCCGCTCCGCACCCAGCACCCAGTTCCCAACCCCCGGAACCGACTCCGGCTCCAGCACCCCCAGCAGCGACGGCACCACACTCGCCACCTCAACACCGGCCGCCTCGACCATGCGGGCGAGCGCCACACCGTCCTGACGCTCCTCAGCCGAAGCGATCGCCAACGCCCCACCAGCGGCCAACGTCACCGCCACATCCAGCACCGCCGCGTCGAAACTGAACGACGCGAACTGCAACGCCGCCACGCCCGCCTCGACCCCCAGCACCGGACGCATCGCCGACGCCAGATTCGCCACCGAGGCGTGCGCCACCGCCACACCCTTCGGACGACCGGTAGACCCCGAGGTGTAGATGACGTACGCCAGCCCACCCGGCTCCACGCCGACGTCCAAGAACTCGCCGGTCGCCATCTCCAACTCGTCGAGCCGGACCGTGTCGACGCCTTCCGACAGCCGACCCGCCGTCTCCTCTGCCACCAGCACCACCTGGGCACCACTGTCGGCCACCATGAACGCCAGACGGTCCGACGGATACTCCGGATCCAACGGGACATACGCCCCACCGGCCTTCCACACCGCCAGCATCGCCACCACCATCTCGGCGCCACGCGGCAGGCAAAGCCCCACCCGCGACTCACGCCCCACACCCCGCGCCACCAACCCACACGCCAACGCATCGGACCGCGCATCCACCTCGGCGTAGGACAGAACACGCCCCCCACACCACAACGCCGCCGCCTCCGGCGTCCGCACCGCCCACCCGCGGAACCGCTCCAGCACCGTGGACGCGTCCCCGTCCCGCGCCGTGCCGCCGCTCCATCCGCTCACCACCAGGGCACGCTCGTCGTCCCCCACCACTGCGATCCGCCGTACCGGCGCCGTCGGGTCCTCGGCCGCTCGCTCGACGAAACCGACCAGCGAGCGTTGGACCGCCCGCACCCACGCACGGTCGTAGAGCGCCGCGTTCGCCTCTACGGTGATCTCGATCCCCGAGCCCGTACGGTCGACCAGCACCCCGAAGTCCTCGACCAGCCGGGTCGACACGTCCCGTGCCACGCCTCGGCAGTCTCCGAAGGCCAGCTCGCCGGCCCGCGGCAGGATGTTCACGTAGGGCCCGAAGTGCCAGCGGTCGCCCTCGGGCCAGCCCAGCTCCCGGCGCAGCCGCTCGCCCCGGTACCGCTGGTGCCGGAGCAGCTCGCCGACGGCCACGTCGGCCGTCCGTGCGAGGTCGGACAGGCCGGCTCCGGCCGGGACCGGGAACCGTAGGGGCAGCATGTTCGCCCGGGTGACGCGGGCCCGCAGGTCCGCCTCGTCCACGCGACCGGTCACGGGCAGGCTGAGCAGTGCCTCGGCCGACCCTGCCAGGCCGCTCACGAAGGCGCCGGCGGCGGCGACGAGCAGCCGGGACGTGCGCAGGCCGGCGCCGTCCGCCGCGGCGCGCAGCGCGTCCACCGCGGCCGAAGCGAGGCCGCCCGTCTCCCGCAGCACCACCCCGGAGCCGCTCTCGGCCTCGCCCTCGCCCTCGCTCTCGCTCTCCTGGAGAAAACCGGAGACGCCGGTAAGGCGCGGGACCTCGGCCAATTCCGGCCGGTCGGAGAATCGGTCGCGCAGATACCGCCGATCGTCGGCGAATTGGGACGAGTTCCGGTAGCTCGTCTCCGCGTCGAGCGTCTCACCCAACGAGAGGATTGCGTACTCCGGGCATACCTCGCCACCGGCGAGCGCCGAATACACCTCGGCGACCCGGCGCGCCATGAGCGTGCACGCGTATCCGTCGAGCAGCAGGTGATTATAGCCCTGGAACCAGCAGTACCGATGGGAATCGAGCCGGAAGAGCACAAAAGAGAAGAGCTGCTCGCCGAGCGGGTTCTCCACGTCGGCGAGTTCCTCGCGCATCCGGGTTTCGAGCCATGCCCGCGGGTCGCCGCCGTCCTCGTTCCGCTCCTCGATGCGCAGCGCCCATCGCCGGGAGGTGTGCGGCACGGCGCGCACCCCGCCGGCCGCGTCCTCGGCGAATCGCACGCCCAAAATCTCGGTCTCCTCGACCGTCCGGCGCAGCGCGGCCTCGAAGGCGGGCACGTCGAGCGCGCCCGTGATCTCGACGGCCTGCCCGACGCTGTAGAGCGCGCGCGGGCCTCCCAGGCGCTGTGCGTGCCAGATTCCCTCCTGGCTGTCGGACAGGGAAAAACCGCCACCGATTCGCTCGCTCATATATACGCCTGACCCCTATTCCCTCTCCATGGGCATGCAGCTGCCCAATGCGCCATTTCGCAGGAAACGCAAGGCAAAAGAACTTCCACCCGGAAAGCTGGAAGCTGGAACTGGAACTGGAACTGGAACTGGAACTGGAACTGGAACTGGAACTGGAACTGGAGCTGGAAGCTCCTGGCAATCTCCACCCGCAGACCGAAAGGCCCGGCGAAACACCGTCAAAGCCCGTTCACGACCGGGTTCGGTCAATAAGAACGATACCTATCGGACGGGGTCGTCCAACCCGCCGTTCTGGTCACTTGGACACGGTCGCCGCGCGCGTCTGCGGCCAACCCTCATATCGATCCCCGCCCTTGACAAGGAGGGGAAAGGAGACCTCGACGACGAGTCCGCCGCCCGGCCTGGCGCGGGCGATGAGGGTGGCGTCGTGGGCCGCGGCGATGGCCCGGACGATCGACAGGCCGAGGCCGTGGTGGCCGTCGCCCGCGGTGCGGCGCATGCGCTGGAACGGCTCGAAGAGCTGGTCGACGCGGTCCCTGGGGACCTCGGGGCCGGTGTTGGAGACGGTGAGGACGGCGCGCCGCTCGTGGCGCCGGACGGTGATGTCCACGGTCCCGTCGGGCACGTTGTAGTAGGCGGCGTTGTGGACCAGGTTGGCGACCAGCCGCTCCAGGAGCGCGGTGTCACCGGCGACCGGCGCCGGCTCGGTGCGGTCCACGATCCGCACACCGTGCCGCGGGGTCTCCGGCAGCGGGGCGAGCAGCACGGACCCGATGACCTCGGCCAGGTCGACGGGCTCGGTCCGGTCCATGCCCCGCTCGCTGACGGCCAGGGTGAGCAGGGACTCCAGCAGGGCTCCCTGGTGGGTGCTGATCCGCAGCAGCCGCTCGAAGTTCTCGCGGAACGACTCGGCGGTGGCGTCGGGGTCGAGGAGGGACTCCTCCAGCAGGGCGCGTTCCACCGTGAGCGGGGTGCGCAGCTCGTGGGCGGCGTTGGCGACGAAGCGTTTGTGGGACTCCAGGGCGGTTTCGAGCCTGGCGAGGAGCCCGTCGATGCTGTCGGCGAGTTCGCTGATCTCGTCGCGAGGACCGCGGGGGCCCTCGACGGCGAGGCGCTCGTGCACGTTGCTGGCGGAGATACGGGCGATGCCGGCGTTGAGGGTGCGCATGGGCCGGAGCACCCGCCGGGCCAGGAGCCAGCTGAGCACGATGGAGATCGCCGCCATGATGGTGAGGGCCGTACCGGACTGCACGAGGAGTTCGTGCATCTGGGCCTCATGCATCTGGGCGGTCTGCCTGCGCAGTTGCTCGTTGAGCCAGTCGGCGACGTCCGGCGTGGACCCGGAGTCCGGGCCGGGCCGGATGACCGTCTCTCCCGGCGAGGCGCCCTCCGGTGCCGCTTCCCCGTGGAAGGCGGTGACGACGTTGTGGGTGGGGCGGTTGACGAGCAGATAGGTGATGCCGAGCAGGACGGCGCCGGTGGCGATGAACAGCAGCCCGAAGAGCATGGCGAAGCGGACCCGGACCCGGCGCGGTGTGAGCAGACGGATCAGGGCGCGCACCCGGGTGGCGGCAGGGCCGCGCAGCAGGGCACGGGCGCGGGTCAGGAGGGTGGTCGCCATGTCAGGTATCGCCATGTCAGATCCGGTAGCCCTCTCCGGGCACGGTCTGGATCACGGAGCGGTCGACGAGCTTGGTCCGGAGCCGGTTGACCGTGGCCTTGACGGTGGTGGTGCCCGGGGCCGCGACCTCGCCCCACACCTTGGCGAGCAGCTCGTCGGCCGGGACGGTCCGTCCCTCGACACCGAGCAGGTAGGCGAGCACGCCGAACTCCTTTGCCGTCAAAGGCAGTTGGGTGCCGGCGTGGCTGGCGGTGCGGCGGGCGGGGTCGACCCGGAGGCGGCCGCGGGCGAGGACGGGCTGCCGCACGGGGTGCGCGCGCCGGCCGAGGGCGCGGGTGCGGGCGAGGAGTTCGGGCCAGGCGAAGGGTTTGGGAAGGTAGTCGTCGGCGCCGAGGCCGAGGCCCTCGACCCGGTCGGCGATGGAGGCGGAGGCCGTGAGCATGAGCACCTTGGTGCGGATGCCCTCGCCGGTGAGTTCGGCGCAGACCTCGTCGCCGTGCACGTCGGGGAGGTCTCGGTCGAGGATGACCACGTCGTAGTCGACGTCGATGGCCAGGTCGAGCGCGGTCCTGCCGTCGTAGGCCGTGTCGACGGCGAGGCCCTCGCGGCGGAACACCCTGGTGATCGAGTCCGCGAGCTCCGTGTGGTCCTCCACGACCAGCACTCTCATCATTCCCCCTACGAGACACGCGTGACGGACCCCAGGCTTCCCCACCCCGGGTCACACCGGGGTTACCCCGTTCACAGGCTGGCGTACCGTCACCCGCCTGGCAACCACGACCGGCCGTCCCGCGGGCGCGGGCACGCCCGCGGGCGTCAGATCCGGTAGCCGACGTTCGGGAGCGTCTCGATGACCGGCGGATCGCCGAGCCTGCGGCGCAGCCGGCTGATGGTGACCTTGACGGTATTGCTGAACGGGTCGGCGTCCCGGTCCCAGGCCCGTTCCAGCAGCTCCTCGGCGGAGACGACGGCGCCGCCGGCCGCGAGCAGCACCTCCAGGACGGCCATCTCCTTCGGCGACAGGTCCAGCTTGCGGCCGCCGCGGAGCGCGGTGCGGCGGGCGGGGTCGAGCTCGATGTCGCCGCGGACGAGGACGGGCGGCACGGCGGGCTGGTCGCGTCTGTCCAGGGCCTGGACACGGGCGATGAGTTCGGCGAAGGAGAAAGGCTTGGCGAGGTAGTCGTCGGCGCCGAGGTCCAGGCCGTCGACGCGGTCGGCGAGGGTGCCGGCGGCGGTGAGCATCAGGACGCGGGACGGGCTGCCCTGCCGGACGAGGGCGCGGCAGATCTCGTCGCCGTGCACGAGCGGCAGGTCACGGTCCAGGACGACGACGTCGTAGGCCCCGCTGGAGGCCCGGCTCAGCCCCTGCTCGCCGTCGTACGCGAGCTCGACCTCCATGGCGTGCCTGCGCAGCCCCCTCGCGACGCTCTCCGCGAGATCCTTGTGGTCCTCCACGATCAGTACTCGCATGCCCCAACTCTGGCATCCGGAAGGTCACTTGGGGGTAACAAGGGAGTGGCCGGTTATCGTCCGCGAACCCTCGCGGCCCTCGACTACGCCGCGAACTCCGAGAACAGGACAGAACACCCGGCACCCCGCTCCCGCTCCCGGAGAAGGCCCGTTCGCCCGGTCTCCGTCTCCCTCCACGAAGGCACCATCGCGGCACTCAAGGCACGCACCGGCAAGCGCGGCATGTCCGCCTACGTCGAAGCCCTCATCCAGCGCCAACTCGAACGCGACCGGCTGCGCGAACTCATCGAGGACGCCGAAGCCGAGCACGGCCCGGTCGACCAGGCCGCGGTCGAGACCAAGCGCGCGATCCTGCGCAGCGACACGGCCGACTCGGCGGACGCCACGTGAGCGGCACCCTCGTCCTGGACTGCGAAGGCCTGTCCAAGCTCGTACGACGCACACCCGGACTCACCGAATGGCTCGCCGCAGCCGAGGCCGAGGACATCCGCGTCATCACCAGCTCCGTCACCCTCGCCGAAGCCCGCGGCCCCAAGACCGACCAGGCCCGCTTCGACTACGCCATCTCGCGCGTCAACATCATCCCGCCCACCGAAGCCATCGCCCGCCACGCGAGCAAGCTGCTCGCCGCAGCCGGCCTGCACGGCCACACATACGCCCTCGTCGCCCTCGTGGCTGCCACCGCACTGGCCTCGCCCTCCCCCGGTGACCGTCCGTCTCCGTCCCCTTCGCCTACGACCCCACCGCCACGGCGCCGACGTGGAAACGCTTCCTGACACAGGTCTGGCCCGACGACGCCGACGCCATCGCCGCGCTTCAGAAGTGGTTCGGCTACCTCCTGTCCGGACGCACCGACCAACAGAAGATCCTGCTCATCGTCGGCCCGTCCCGGTCCGGCAAAGGCACCATCGCCCGCGTCCTCAAAGAGCTGGTAGGTCGCGACAACCTCGCCGGCCCCACCCTCGCAGGGCTCGGCACGAACTTCGGCCTGTCCACCCTGGTCGGCAAGCCGCTCGCCGTCATCTCCGACGCGCGCCTGTCCGGCAACGACAACAGCCAGGTGGTTGAGCGGCTGCTGACCATCTCCGGTGACGACACCATCGACATCGACCGCAAGTACCGAGAGCCGTGGACGGGCAAGCTGCCCACCCGGCTGATGATCCTCTCCAACGAACTGCCGCACTTCGGCGACTCCTCAGGGGTCATCGCCAAACGGTTCGTGCTGCTGAACATGCGGGTGTCGTGGCTGGGCAAGGAAGACACCACCCTCACCGATCGCCTCACCGCCGAGATGCCCGGCATCCTCAACCGGGCCTTGGAAGGGCTCGCCCGCCTCCAGCGCACCGGGTGGATCACGGAACCGGCATCCAGCCGCGAGGCGTTCACCACCATGCAGGACACCGCTTCCCCCACCAGCGCGTTACGCCGGTACGTGAAGGGGCGATCCCACCTGTCGAAGGACGCGATGCGCCGTACGGGAGACGCCTTCATGCCGGCCCCGGAACCCGCCACTGAGACCGGAACTGAGACCGAGGACCGCCGCGCGGCCCGCGCCGTTCGTCGCCGCCGCATCCGCTGAACGCAAAAGCCCAGCTCAGACAATGTCTGGGCTGGGCTTCGATAAAGCCGCCTTCGGGATTCGAACCCGAGACCTGCGCATGACGAGACCGTGAGCGATCATGTTGCCGGATACCGCGTGATGCCGCCGAGTGATGTCGCGCCTGATCAGAGCACTTACGGCAGGTTGCCCCCTGCTGCCCCCTGCTGCCCCGTCCAAAGGCGTCCGGCCACCGAGCGGCCACCGGATCGGACACTCCCGAAGCAACGGGTCTCGAATCGTCGAGTTGTCGGACTCGGACAAAGCCCGCCACCCGCAGGACATCCAGGCCGCCGCCACTTGCCACGCCAGCCGTAGACCATGATCTTCATGTCCGATCGCGCCTGGTGTCGGCCACGCCAGTCGGACCGGGCAAGCTGGCGGGCCGCGTCGCAGGCGGGCCGGACGACGAGCGCGACGAACAGGCGGCAGATCTGGTTGCGGGACAGCGGATCACGCCGTCCGGCGTGGGTAGGTGTGCCGTTGTGCCTGATCAGACCACATGCGCCGGACCGCCCACCGGTACCTCGTGCGGCACTGTCCAAAAGCGTCCGGCCACCTCATGGCGACCCCGGACGGCGCCCGCCGCCCCTGGCAGTCACCCAACGCCACCCGCTGAGTCCGAACACTTACGGACCCAGCGCACGCCCCGCCCCACGGCGCCCGCTCGTGCGGGCGGTTCCCCTTGTCGTGTGCGCGCCCGCCACCGACTCCACCCGTGGGCCTGCTCTGTCCGCCGTATCATGACGGCACACGGGAAGGAGCACCGTCCATGAGTGTCGACGCGGTCACGCACACCGAGTTCCCCGCAGGATACGTGGTGTTCTTCGGCGCTGACGGAAAGATCATCATGACCCCGCAGAGCGAAGAGCACTCCAGCACGATCAAGTCGATGCAGTACGACACGATCCTGTCGCTCGGGCGGCACGCGAAGACACCTTCGGACGTCTACATCGACTTCCCGGCCGACGAGAACTCGGCCCCCGACCTCGCCATCCTCCGCGAGGACGCGCGCAAGGAGGGCAAGCGCTACAGCTTCGAGGACGTCCTGCTGATCTCCGAGGTCGTCTCGACCTCCTCCGCGCGCAAGGACTACGACGACTGCACCGCCAAGTACGGGCGCCACGGCATCCCGATCTACCTGATCGTGGACCCGTACGCCCAGGAAGTCGTCCTGCACACCCAGCCCACCGGGTCCGGCTACATCGCGGCACACACCCACGCATACGGCACCGGCAAACTGCCCATCCCCCTGGCCGACGGCCGCACCTTCACCCTCGACCTCGACGAGCTCCCCCGACCTGAGCCGGAGACCGACGCCCGCTGAGGAGAGGCGTCCGAAGCAGAAACGAGGTCGTCCAGGAATTCTGGTTCAGGCCGCTTGCCGCTGCCCAGCAGCCGGCCGACGACGACGCGATCATCGGAACCGCCGATGAAGAGTTGCATGGGCCGGTGACCGGAATATGGGCCGGTGACCGGAATGGGGATCCCCAGGGGGACGGCGGAGGGAGTCGGGTTCCGGATCGTTCTCCTCGGGCGCTGTCGCCCGATCAGGCACGGGTGAGGTCGGACAGGAGCGCGGGCAGGAGGCGCTCCTCCATGACCGTGCTGCCCGACGCCTCCATCGCGAGGGCCAGCCGGGGGTCCCAGGGGCTGGCCGCGGGCGGTCCCGCGAGCGGTGTGGACCCGCCCTCGCCGAGTGCCGCCGTGTAGTCGGCGGCCGTCATCCTCCAAGGGTGGGCGCCGTGGCGGGCCACGGCGTCCGCGGTGATGCGCAGGCCGGCCCAGTCGAAGTCGGCGCGCCAGTGCAGCCGGGCTCCCGCGCGTACGGCGTCGCCGAGCAGTTTGTGGCAGGCGGCGGACGGGACTCCCTCGGTGCACACGAGGGCACCGCCGGTGTCCTGGAGTTCGCCGGCCGCGGCGCGCAGGACGGCCGGGTTCTCGCAGACGAAGATGGTGCGGGCGGCGGGGACGACGGGGTCGGTGGCGAGCTGGTGGAGGGTGAGCCGGAAGGGTATGCCGAAGCCGGCGGCGTCGCGCAGCCAGTCGCAGACGACGGTGTCGCCCCTGGCGCCGATGTTGAGGACGAGTACCTGGCTGGCGAGGTCGTCCGCGATGGCTCCGGCGCTCTCCCACAGGGCGCGCCGCCCGGCCCGGTCGCGCGGTACCGCGCGGCCGTCGCCGACGCGCTGGGTGAGGGCGCGCAGGACGAGCTGTTCGAGCGGGGTGCCGGGAACCAGGGCCTTGGTGTCGCCGGTGGCCCATTCGGCGAGGACCGGAAGCGGCAGGACTGCGGAAGACCGTTCCGGCGAGCCCGTGCGGCGGTCCCCGTCGCCGCAGAGCCGTTCCAGGACACGTGCCGCCGCGTCGAGGAGCGGCGCGTCCCCCCGGCGTACAAGACGGGTGAGGGTGCCGTCGGCGGCGATCCGCTCCAGCCAGGCGACGAACCATCCCTGCCCGGCGAGCCTGCTGGAGCGGACGGATCTCAGGGCCTGGTCGCGGCGCGACTCCTCGTCGGCCCGTTCGGCGGGCCGGTCGCGCAGCGGGCCATGGAGACGGCCGAGAGTCTGGAGGAGACCGGTGCCGTAGCGGTCGTACAGGTACCCGTCCAGATCGCGTAGGGGTACGGCGAGACGCTGGGCGGTCTCGGGCCGGTAGCGGCCGGTGATGCCGATGACGGTGCGGCGCTCGGCCTCGCTGGGCCCCGTGAGCGAGATGTCGCCGTCGAGCGCGCCGCCGGTGCGCTCCAGCCTGCGGCGGGCGGCGGCGAGCAGCCGGGTCCATCCCTCGCCACGCAGCTCGTCGTATGCCGACGGCTCACCTTCAGTGGACAACCGGGGCCTCCTCGGGGGCCGGGACGCGTCGGGTGCCGGGCGAGCCGAGGGCGGTGGTGAGGTCGCCGGTGTCGTCGGCGAGGAGCCGGTCGCCGTCCCAGACGAGCAGCAGCGCGGAGACGGTGTGGTCGACGGCGGTGTGCGCGAGGTCGTAGTGGGCGGCGGCGGACACGGAGGCGTGGGCGGCCCACAGGTCGTAGCCGGTCATGAACAGGTCGAGGTCGAACTGCGCGGCCAGCGACATGAGTTCACCGCGCCCGGTGTCGTCCACGCCCGCGAAGGCCTCGTCGAGGGCGAGCAGGCGCGGGGCGTGCGGGTGGGCGGAGTTGAGCATGGCGTGCGCGGCGGCGAACAGCGGCAGATGGAGTGACACCGACTGCTCACCGCCCGACAGGCGGCTGTGCCGGGCTCGGGTGAGCCTCTCCTCCGTCTTGTCGGGGCGTACCAGCTGGAACGCGAAGTGCCGCCAGCGCCGGTAGTCGAGGACCTCGGCGAGCAGTTCGCGGTAGGGCTGGTCACGGTGGCGGGCGCGGGCGTTCTTGATCTGTGCGGCGAAGTGGGTGCGCACCCGGGTGAGCCCGTCGGGGCCGAGGCGGGCGGCGTCGGCGTCGAGGAGGGCGCAGACGCCGCGCTGTTCGTCGTCGAGGTGGTCGGCGAGCAGCCAGCTCACCCCGACCGTCGTCCCCGAGGACATGGTGCGCCGGCGCATGTCCGTGTTCATCCGCCGGATCAGGTCACGGGCGTCGATGGTGCGGTCGTGGATCTGCTGGGCGAGCCGGGTGAGCAGGGCGTCCTCCAGGATGCGCTGCTCGGACTCGGAGAGCAGTTCGGCCTGGTCACGGCGGTGGGCGGAGATCTTCTGTGCGAAGGCCGCCACCGGCAGCGGGCCCTCCTCGTCGGCCACACGGACGAGGATGACCCCGTCGGAACCGTCCCACTCGGGCCGGTAGTCCTGCCCAGCGGCGGCCAGCTGCGCCTGCAGGTCGTCCAGGGCCTTGGTGAGACGGGTGACGGACTGCTTGAGGCTGGATTCGGTGGGGGTGAGGTCGCGAGTCGCGGCGAGGATCGCCTCGTGTACGGCGGCCACGGCCGACGGGAGTGTCTCGCCGGCCCAGTCGGCCTCCTGGGCGGGCCAGGCGAGGCCGGGCGGGCAGCGCAGGATGTCGAGGAGTTCGCGGGCGGCGTACGGGCGCAGGCCGCGGGCGGTGTCCTTCTCCTCCGCCGCGGCCACCGCCCCGGCCTCGGCGGCGGCCGTACGGCGGGCCTCGGCCGCGGCGGTGCCCGCGATCGCGGCGTGCTGGGCCGTGCGGGCCGCCTCGGCCTCCCGGGCCAGGGCGTCGATCCCGTCCTCGGCCTCCTGCACCTGCCGCATCACCTCCTGGGCCTCGGCTCCGACGGCATCCTGGAGGGCCTCCAGCCCCGCGGCCTCCTCGGTGTGCCGGCGGCGCGCCGCACGCTCGGTGTCCACCGCCGCTTCCTCGTCCTCGGCGGCGGCGGTGAGCCGGTCGGCACCCGCCTGGGCGGCCTCGGCCTGGCGGGCGTGTTCGCGACGGCGGGCGGCGAGTTCGCGGACCGCCGCCTCGAACGCGCGGGTGGCGGTCTCCACGGCGTCGACCTGTTCTGGGCGCTCGGTCTCGATGCCGTGCTCGGCCGCGGTACGGCGTAGGGCGCGCTCGGCGACCGAACAGGCGGCCACGCTCTCGTCGTACGAGGCCTGGGCGGCGTCGGCGGCGTCACGGGTGGCGCGCAGCCGCGCCGCGGCCCGGTCGAGTTCGCGCAGGGCCTGCGTGATGCCGGTGGTGCGGGGCAGCGCGGCGCGGGCGGCGGCGTACGCGTCGAGGGCGGCGTCCGTACGGGCCTGCACGCGCCCCAACTCGTCGAGTTGGGCGTCCAGTTCAGCCAGCAGCGCCTCGCAGGCGGCGATCCGGGCGGCGCGCCGACGCGCGCGGGCGGTGGCGCCGACGTACTCGGCGTGCTCCTTGGTGTGGGCACCGACCAGTACACCGGCCGCGTACCGGCCGTCCGGGCCGATCCGCGGTGTCCCGGTGTCGAGGTCGCCGGTGACGGCGACGGAGCGCAGTACGGCGGTGATGCGGGCGGCCGGGATCGCGGCGTCGCCCTCGGGGACCTCGGGTCGCAGGAGGTCGGCGAGGCTCGGGCCGTTCACCGAGGCGCCGACGCGGAGGTAACCCTCACTGTGCCCTGCCGCCACGGGGATGTCCTTGGCGGTGACCAGGGCGTCGAGGAGGCCGGACGCCTCCAACGCGGCTTCCAGATCCGCACGTTGACGATCCGACAATCCGTCGTCGAAAGCGACGAGTTGCCACAGGGGCACGCCGTCACCGGACGCCCTCGCTGCGGTTCGGCCACGGGCCGGGGGCGGGGCGTCGTCGTGCTCGGCGGCGATCCGGTCGCGTTCGGCCTCCGCCTCGGCGCGGCGGCGCTCGACATCCGTGCGCTGGGCGCGCAGGGCGGCGAGGGTGTCGCGCAGTTCCTGTACGGCGGGAGCGGTGGCATCGGTGAAGGCGTCGGCGAGCGTGACCGCGTCGGCCTCGCCGGTGAGTTCGAGGGCTTCGGCGAGGCGGCCGGCGCCCTCCTCGGCCAGGAGCATGCCGTGTGCTTCCGTCCACCGGCCGAGCACTGTGCGGGCCTCTTCGCGGGCGGATTCGAGGGCCGCCTCGGCGACGGCTTCGGCGGTCTCGGCCGCGGCGACGGCCTCCTGCGCACGGTCGAGCGAGCCCCGGGCGAGGTCACGGGTCTGCTCGGCGCCGCGTGCCGCCTGCTGGGCGGCGCGCACGGCCCGGACGCCCTCGTGTCGGGCGGCGGCGAGCGCGACGGAGCGGTCGGCGAGCCGGGCGGGATCGGCGTCGGCCGGGGTCCAGGGGAGTCCGGCGGTGTGGGCGTGGTCTGCGACGGTGGCGGCATCGCGGGAGACGGCGGCGTCGAGTTCGGCGGCGATCCGGGCGGAGTGTTCGGCCTCGGCGCGGGCGCGGCCGGTGGCTGCCGTACGGCGCTCACGCTCGGCGGTCGCCTGCCGGGCGGTCTGCTCGCAGGTACGCACCAGGCGTTCCAGGTCGGCCAGTTGCTCGATGGCCTGGTAGGCGGCGGAGGAGCGCAGCTGGTCCAGGCGGGCGCGCTGGGCGGCGAGCGAGGCGTCGGCCGACTCGGCGCGTGTCCCGGCGGCGGCCTGCTGCTCGCGGGCCGCCGCCAGGTCCGCTGCGGCGGCGCGCAGGGCGGCGGCGCGCTCGGCGGTCTCGGCGCGGCGGGCGGTGAGCCGGTCCGCGGCGGTGCGGGCGTGGACCCGCAGATAGGTGGAGTAGCTCGCGAGGAAGGCGCGGGTGGCGTCGTCGGCGGCGGCCAGGCCCTCCAGGGTGCGCTGCACGGACTCCATGTCGTCGAAGGAGCGGGCCGCCTCGGCGATCAGGTCGTCGTCGAGCGGGCGCAGGCCCGCGGTGAGGGTGTCGGAGAGCTTGGCGGGATCGAGGTTCTTGGCCAGCTGCGGGCGGCGCAACGTGAGGATCAGGGTGAGAAGTTGCTCGTACCGCTCCCGGCCGAGGCCGAACAGGCGCTGGTCGACGGCGGCACGGTAGTCGGCCGTGGAGGCGATCAGCTCACGTCCCAGCTCGGCGGCGAGCTGCTTCCTCGTCATCGGCCGGTCGTCGTCGGTGAGGAGGGAGAAGTCCTCGCCGACGCGGCCCTCGGCGACGAAGTGCCACCGGGCGGGTGTGTCGCGGTGCCGCTGGGCGTGCAGCCCGATGCCGCAGGTGACGGCCTCGCCGGTCTCGCGGTGGGTGAACTCGATCCAGACGTAGCCGAGCGCGCTGTCCTGCCCGCGGAAGAGCAGGTTGGACTTCATCGTGCGGTCCTCGGCGGCGAACGGGTTGAGCCGCTTGGGGTCGATGCGCCCGTCGAGGACGAACGGGAACAGCACCTCCAGCGCCTTGGTCTTGCCGGACCCGTTGGGACCGCGCAGCACCAGCCAGCCGCCCGCGAAGGAGAACTCCTCGTCCCTGTAGTCCCACAGGTTGATGATCCCGGCACGAGTGGGGACGTAGCGGGCTGCCGGTGTGGCAGCGGGAGTGCTCACGGAGTCGGGTCCTTGGCGGTCTCGTCGTCGAACAGGGCGGTCTGGGCGGGTGGTTGGGCGGCCGTACGGGTCTTCACCCGGGCGGTGACCCCTCGGTAACGGGCAAGCAGAGGCAGCGCGAGGGCCCCGCCGTCGACCCGAACGATCAGCGACATGGCGGCCAGCAGGTCGAGAGCCTGGTCGAGCAGCCGGTCCGGGTCGCCGCGTAGATCAGCGGCGAAGCCCGCGCCGTATACGCCGATGATCTCCTTGAGCCTGCCCCGGAGCCAGGAGCCCGTGACGAAGGGGTACCGGGTCTCGCCCGGCTCGTGATCCGCATCGACGACCGTCTCGTACGCCGACTCCTCATCGGGCTCGGCGAGTCCGGTGAGTTCGGTGACCGTCCCACGCGACGGCAGCGCGCCGTCGATCCGCCGGGCGCGGGCCGTGAGGCGTTCGGCGGCCGTGGGTGCGGGCAGCAGTTCGAGGGCGTGCCGTCCGGAACGCTGCACGGCGGCGCTGATCCGAGCGGCGAGCAACAGCGCGGCCTGCGCGACCGTACCGCCGCCGGGGAAACGGACGTCGGACAGCCTGCCGGAGGTGTCGATGAGCGCCACGCCCTCCGCCCGCCGCTCCACCGACAGCCCGGTCAGCCGCTCCAGGTCCTCGGCGAGTGCGGGAGCCCGCAACTGGCCCAGGAGTTCGGTGTCGGCGTCGGCGTAGTAGGCGACCGGGTTCTCCAGCACCAGACGGCGGGCCCGGCGGGCCTGGTCGCGGCGCTGGGCTGCGCGGCCCGCGGACAGACCCAGCGCGCCGGAGGAGTCGAGGAGCGCGGTGACGGAGGTCAGGTGCTGGAGCACGCGGGTCGGGTGGTGGACGGCGAGGAGGATCTCGCGGTCGATGTCGTACAGGGCCTCGGCACGCTCGGGATCGCCTGCCCAGGCGGAGGCGGAACCGTCGGCGAGAGTGAGCGCGCCGCGTTCGGTGAGCCAGGTGACGGCGTCGACGAAGGCGTCCCGGTCGGGTTTGCGGGCGGTGTCGAGGCCGAGCCCGTCGATGCGTACGGCGTCGGCGGCGACCGCGTCGGCCAGCTCGCCCAGCGCCACCTGCGCGCCGTGGCGGCCGAGGGCCGCGAGAGTGAGGACGAGGTAGGCGTAACGGCGGCGGTCGAAGGGGCGGCCCGCGCGCGTGAGGGCCGGGCGGGTGGCATCCAGACCGTCCTGGGCGCGCTGGAGCCGGGCGGTGTCGGCGGTGGTGACGAGCCGGTACCCGAGTGCCTCCATCAGGTCGGTGCGCAGCTGATCGGCCCAGCGGCGCACGGTCGCCAGCGCCGCCCTGTCCGGGTACCCGGACGTGACCAGGGGGTGCCGCAGTACGAGCCGTACCGCCTTCTGGTAGTCGGCGAGTTCGAGCGGGGAGACGCCCTCGGCAACACGGCTCATACGACGGCCTCGCTCATGGGGTGACCTCCAGGCGCAGCCCGTCGAGATGGAGACGGCCACGCACGGTGTCGACGGTGGTGAAGCCCTCGGCGGGGGTGAGAGTGAGCCGTACCCCGTGGGCGGAGCCGGAGGCGGCGATGACACGGCGACTGGCGGGGACACGGGCGGCGAGCGTCACGTCCAGCAGGGCGAGCAGGGCCCGCGTCTCCGGCTCGTCGAGCGTCCGGCCGTACACCCCGTCCGACGCGAGGGAGTTCGCGGCACTGCGGCGCTCGGCCTGTTCCTTGAGCTGCCCGGCGCGCAGCAGCGCCCGCCGGTCCTCGTCGCGTTCGATGCGGCCGGGGCCGTGCAGGGCGGGGGTGCGGCCGGACTGGACCAGGGTGCGGGCGAGTTCGACCGGCTCGGCCTCCCACCAGGACGTACGGGACGGGATCCGCTCGGGGTCGGCGTACGGGACGGCGATGTGGCGGGGCGCTCCGAGCCCGAAGACCGCCTGGAACAGGGCGTGCGCGTCCTCGTCGCTCTCGCAGGAGGTGAACCACTGGGCGAGGTGGCGCAGTTGGCTCTCCCGGCTCACCCCGCCCCGGCGGGCCTCAGTGACCCGGCGCAGCAGGGCGAGGACGGAGCGGATCGCGGTGACGGTGGCGTCCTGAAGCCGCTCGGTCTCGCTGTGCTCGCGCTCGGCGAACCAGTGGACGATGCCGTCCCACCGGTGCCGCCAGTCCGCGAGGCGCTCGGTGGGGCTGCGGAAGAGCCGCTCGTCGGCCTCGGCCGCGTACTCGATCATCCGGTCCACACCGGTGGACGCGGCCTTCTCGACCGCCTCGGCGAGCAGCGGGGCGTAGCGCCCGAGTTCGGCGGTGAACTCCCGCATGTGCGCGAGGAGGGTGTCCTTGTGGGCGAGGAACACCTCGGGCCGGGTGTCGTTGGTGCGCGCCAGGTCGCCCAGCATGAGGTAGAAACGGGCGGCACGCTGCGCCATCTCGTTCAGCACCGAGTCGAGACGGCCGAGCTTGCGGTACACCTCCTCGCCGTCGCCCGCCGTGTTGGCCTCGGCCAGCGCTCGCAGGTCGCTGAGGATGTCGGGGAAGACGAGGCGGGAGAGCTGGGCGTCCTCCAGGCTCGCGCCGAGCACGTCCTCCACGGCCCGGTACGCCCGGTATCCGGCCTGGGTGAACTGGTACACGTAGTGGCGGTTGCGGTACTCGGCCAGGTTCGCGGCGCGCGTCCCGTCGTACGACCGGTCCAGCACCTGCCAGTCCGCGAGCGCGTCGAGCAACGGCTGCACACCGGCCGACCCGCCCACCGCGCCCGCGCCGGGATGGTCGGCGGCGAGCCGCTCCAGCAGTCCCACCACGTCCGAGGCGTGCAGCAGCACCTGGTAGTTGGCACGCCCGCGGTCGAAGGCCCGCAGCAGCCACAGGTACTCGTGACGCTTCTCGGCGGCGGCGAAGTGGAACAGCCGCAGCCGGTCGTCGAGGGAGAACGCGTCGATGCCGAACGCGCCCTCGTCGACGAGGTCCGCGGCATC
The DNA here is from genome assembly GCF_042731035.1 of Streptomyces sp. NPDC059895. Lineage (NCBI taxonomy): Bacteria > Bacillati > Actinomycetota > Actinomycetes > Kitasatosporales > Streptomycetaceae > Streptomyces > Streptomyces sp. NPDC059895. The sequence continues at coordinate 4,128 of NZ_JBHWKO010000072.1, read as the reverse complement.
GGGCTCCGAGACGTCGAACTCGTCACTCACGGAACTGCGGGCTTCCCTTCTCTCCTGCTTCGGCCGGTACACGTCCGGCCGGACGTGTACCACCGGATCCACACCAGTCTGCCGCACCCCGATCGGTGCGTGCGAGCCGCGCCTCGGCCCATGCCACTTTGTGCTACCGTGCGCCCGTTTCACGCTCCCTGCCGGGCGATGGCCCCCGTAGGGACCCGCCCTGCGGCCGGCTCAGCGGCGGATCGCCGCGTACGCCCCGAGCCACCCCGTCCCCAGCCGGTCACCACCCCTGATGAAGACGGCCGCGCCGCTGTTGCCGGGCGAGTTGTCCGACGGGTCGTCGGGCGGCAGGAGCAGGGTGGCCGTCTCGCCGTCACCGCTGTGCAGGGTGGTGGTCGGGCCGTTCCACAGCCGGATCACCGAGCCCGGTGGGGCCGCCACCCGCAACCTGTCCTCCCGCAGGTCCAGGTGGACGCCGGTGGCGCGCTCCGCGAGCAGCGCGCGGTAACGGTCCGGGGGCAGGGCGCAGCCGTTCGGCGGTGTCGTCCCACTCCAGTCGGGGGCGTCGACGCCGCGGGCGCGGGCCGCGCGCCACATCCGGGGAACGAGATCGGGCGCGAGCGGGGCGGTGGCCATCCGTTCGCACATCCACAACAGCCGTCCGGCCCCACGGCCGGGCCCCAGTGCGCGCCACCGGATGCGCTGGGCCAGGTCACCGGCGACGACGGCCGCCCCCGGGTGGACCGTCCCGATCAGGCCCTGCTCGCCGAGCCATGCCAGGTAGCGCTGGGCCTCCTCCAGGATGCCGGTCATGGAGTCGACGGGGATGCCCAGCACGTAACCAGGACGACCGCGGAAGAGGCCGGGGCGGCCGGCGACAAGGTGGAGGACAGCGCGGGCGAGGTCTCCGGCCGCCGGCTTCGGCTCGTCCCGCGCAGGCTCGTCGGTCTCCCGCTCCCGCTACCGCTCCCGCTCCCGCTCCCGCTCCCGCTCCCGCTCCCGCTCCCGCTCCTGCTCCTGCTCCTGCTCAGCCTCGCGCAGTACGCGGCGCAGTGCCGTACGGGCCCGGTCGGTGAACGGCGCCTGTTCCAGCACCGGGAGGCGGGTGCTGAGCAGGGCCGCCAGCGACCGCTCGGCGGTGAAGGCGTCTTCAGGCACCGGGGCCTCTCGCACCGCAGTGGCCAGGTCGTCGGCGAGGGCGGCGTCCACCATGAAGCGGCTGGTCAGCCTGACCAGCGGGCTCGTCTCCCAACGGTCCTCGCCTGCGGGTGCGCGCAGACAGCCCGCCATCGTGAGGAACGCCGCCGCCTCACGCAGGGGTTCGACACCGGCGTGTCCCTGGTGCGCGGCCAGCGTCCCCGACCACCACCGCTCCGCCTCCTCGACCGTGGACACCCGTTCCTGGACGGCCTCGGCGAGGAGGTGGTCGGGCAGGTGGTCGCCCAGCCGCGACCGCACCGTGTATCCGGCGGCGAGCCGGGCCTGCCAGTACGCCCGTTCCCCCGGGTCGGCCAGCAGGAACGCCCAGCCCTCGCGCTCCCCGGCACCGATGCGGCCGGCCCGCCCGAACATCTGCTGGACCATGGACACCTCGACGCGGTCGAGACCGATGGTGGTGTCGGCGACGATCACGGCCCGGGCGGGGAGGTTGACGCCCGCGGCGACGGTGGAGGTGGCGACCAGGATGTCCGCCTCACGGGTACGGAAGGCCTGCTCGGCCTCCCGCTTGCAGGGCCAGTCCCGGTAGTGGAGCCGCACCCCGGCCTTGGTGCACAGCCGCTCGACGAGTTCGGCGTCGTCCGCGTCCACGCCTGCGGTCGACACGCCACGGTCGGCGGCCAGCGCCAGCGCGGTCGCCCGCACCCGTCGCTTGCTGCCGCAGAACACCAGCACGCTGCCGCCGTCCGCACCGACCCCGCGGGCGATCCGTACGGCGGCCTCGGTTCGCACCGCGGCCCTCGCCGCCCAGTCCGCCTCGTCCGCCGTCGGCAGGACCGGCAGCTGCCAGGTCAGCCGGGTGGGCCGCCAGACGGTGCTGACCAGGCGGGCGCCCAGCCACTCCGCGACCTCGTCCGCGTTGGCGACCGTCGCCGACAGCCCGACGATCCACGCGCCCGCACCGTCCTCCCGTACCCGCGCGAGCAGCGCCTCCAGTACGGCACCACGCACCGGATCACCGAGGAGATGGATCTCGTCGACGACCAGACAGCCCACCTCGGCGAGTGCGTCGCGCAACGATCCCGCACGGCAGATCGCCTCGAACTTCTCCGTCGTCGCCACCCACACATCGGCCGCCCGGATCAGCCCGGAGTCCACCGCGGCCTCCCCGGTCAGCCGTACCACGCGCAGACCCCGGCGCCGCCACAGCTGGAGCTCCCGGTCGAGTTCGTCGGTGAGCGAGCGCTGTGGCACCAGCCAGGCGGCCTTCTCGCCCCGGGCGTGCGCGTCCAGCGCCGCGACCATCCCGATCGGGGTCTTGCCCGCGCCGGTGGGCGCCACCACCACCAGATGCCCGGTGCCCTCCCGGACAACGGGAACGGCAGCCGCCTGGGCCGGGTTGAGCGACGGATGCGGCAGCAGCGCGGCCCACTCGGCGGGCACCAACTCCCCAACGGGCACGTACGCATCGCCGTCGTCCTCCGGCAGCTCCTCCACACCGTCCCACTGCGCGGCGAAGGCATCCCTGGCCGCCACCGCCCAGGGACCCGCGGCCGGGACAGCGCCACCCGGACCGACCGCGACCAGATCCGTACGGCCGCCCAACTCATCGACCGTGCACACCTGTTCGGACTCCTCCCAATAACGGCTGACCCGGTACGGGACGCCTCGCTCCGCGAGCCAGGTCCGCAGCGCGTCGTATGCTGGCCCCTCGGGCAGGATCACCCGCACGTCCTCCGCCGCCGCGACCGCCTCCTCGGTGGGGCGCCAGTCCGGATCGGTCACCTTGCACCACAACAGGGCCCGCTGCTCGGTCTGCTCCGGCACGGCCAGGTCGTCCGGCCACGCCGGAGGGTGTCCCCCGCGCATTGCCCCAGGGAACTGCCCGGGGCCGCGGATCGCGGTCACGCTGACCCCGGTACCGCTCGGGCAGGGCCCCAGCGGTACGGACACGGCCGCCGAAGACGCTGCCGTGAGCTGGTCGTACGTCTTCACCCCCAGGTCAGCGAGACTGAACGCGGTGGGGCAGCCAGGACAGACCAGCGCGGCATACCGGTACACCCGCCCCTGCGACTCGTACGGCCTGCGCAGCGCGTGCAGCTCCCCCTCGCAGACGGGACAACGGCGCTCCACCCGTTCCTCGTAGGCCCAGCCGGGCTCGAAGAACCGCGCCGGGAGCACCCCGCCCAGGGCGACACCCCACCGCCGCCGCACCACCTCGGTCACGGACCCCTCCGCGCCCGTCCCCGACTGTGCCGGGAAACCCTCGTCCGCCACTCCGTCCACGCCGCGCATACCGCGACTGTGGCATGCCGTGATCTACACCCGCAGGCGGTTCCCACGTCTTCCACCACTACGGGTTCCACCGGCATGAGCGCGGCCTGCGCTCAACCGGCCAAGGGAGTCACGACCTCGCCGCGCGGACGCCTACGGATGGCGCCTTGTCGAGCGGCCACCACAGCACAGCGCCCTGACCAGTATCCGCCGAGCCCACGTCATCCCGCACTGTGCACCAACGCCGCGCAGATGGGCCCCAGCTGGATCGGCCGTCACGGCTGTTGTCGTAGGTCGCGAGGTCCAGGGCCGACGCAGCCGAGGCGAGGACGCCAAGGCGCTGGGCCGGGGAGATCGGCAGCCATGAACAAATGCCGAGGCAAAGCCCCGCGATCCGCAACCGCCACTGGCCATCAACTCCAGACCTACGCATTGCGATGCACAGACCGCACGTGCCCGATCAGCCCGGATTCCAAGGTCACCCAAAAGAAGAAACCCCAGGTCAGAGGCCCGACCCGAGGTTCACCATGGAGCCGCCTTCGGGATTCGAACCCGAGACCTACGCATTACGAGGGCCTGCAAGATCATCCTGACTATTACCGGGGCCTGTCCCCGAGTGGTGGACACCTCTGATCCCGGCCCCGGTAGAGGTCGGGTAGGAGGCATCTTTTATGGTGATGAAGGTCTACTCGCCCG